>JADMIJ010000034.1 GCA_015478655.1 Acidimicrobiales bacterium
GCTGGTCGCGGAATGGAGCCTCCGGGACTGCTGGGCCAATTCACGCCAATAAGGGCACCATCTCGTTCAACTGCTTGTCAACGTCCGGATCGGCGAGATAGGACCGCGTCATCGCCTCCAAGGCAGGCCGGAGGAGTGGATCGTCGACTGCCACGCTGACATTTACCGGCGGGGGGTCGAATCTGAAGCATCGATGCCGTGTGGTCACGGGATTACACAGGTCTTTCAGCTGGTGTTCGACGGTCTTGCTCATGCCGTCGAACATGGCATTCAGCAATGGCTCCTGCTGGCGAGGGTTGAGCCAGTGAGCGATTCCCCAGCCAAGAGCCCTGGTCGGGCCTGGCTCTGCAGACAGACTGGTGCCGAGGGAAACCACCGTCCTCGGTAAGCCGCCGAGTCCTATGAGGTCGGAAGCCTCGACGAATCCGCAGACTCCGGGATTGTTGGCGTACACACCACCGTCGATGAACAGTCCTTCTGAAAGCTGGTTGCTCCCTTGGATCGGGATGCGTGCCGGTGGGAAATAGGTCGGTGCTGCCGACGTGGCGCGGGCAATGTCCCGCAGAAGAAAGTCGTAACCCGGCCGATGTGACCATATCGTCTTGAAGAACCACGGGATTCGGTTCTGCAATTCATAGCTCGTGACGACGACGGGTGGCTTGGTCTCGCTGAGCCGGTCGTCATCGAAGGTCGACAAGAGAGCTGCTTCGAGTCCCCTCGGTGAGTAGGCGCTTCGAAAGAGTCGCTGGACACTCTTCAAGAGCCGGGGACGGAAGATCGAGGGGCCATCGTGTTGGTAGAACTGCACGATCTCCGTGGCTGTCATCGGCGCCGGCTTGGCGAGAGCCAACGCAATGAGCCCGCCCGTCGATGTGCCGGCGATCAGATCGAACAGGGCTGAGGCGGGCTTGCCCGTGCGATCCTCGATTTCGGCCAGGATCATTGCGGGGATAATTCCCCGCAGGCCGCCACCATCGATGGTGAGGATGCGGCATCGCTTCCCCGGACCCGTCTCGTCCGGCTCGATGCGCTCCACAGCTTCTTCCGATGACAACGCGGGGCTCGGCATCTCGCTGACACAGTACGCCGTCTCCGGCAACGAGGTATCGACGGGAGTCTGGTCCACCTCCGGCGTCCAGAGCGCTCCTCAATTCGGCTCGGCTTTCCCGTTTGGCTGAGGCCCGTGATCCAGAGCGGTCGGCGATCCAGAGCGGTCTGCGATCCAGAGCACACAGCGGGCCCCAAGGGTTAGGGTTGGGCAGGCGAGACGGGAGAATGGAGCGATGGTCGCATCCCCGACAGACGGCGGACTTTCCCAACGACTTTTCGACGCCCTCATCGCCGACTATCCCGACCACAGACCGGGCACCCGCCCCGTCCATGCCGTGGGGATCGGTGCCGTCGGTTACTTCGTCCCCTCTGACGTCGCACCCAGGTTCACTGTGGCCGAACACTTCCAAATGGAGCGGGTCAATGTCACGGTGCGGTTCTCCAACGGGTCAGGCTCGCCGGTCGAGAGCGACGCTGCAATCGACGTGCGTGGGATGGCGACGAAGTTCCACCTGCCGAGCGGTGATTCGACCGACCTCGTCATGTCCTCGCTTCCGGTCTTCTTCTCCCGCAACCCTCAGGACTTTCTCGACCTCGCCAAAGCCGGTGAGCCCAAACCGGTCAAGCCCCAGCCGCGTTGGAGTCGGCTGACGGACATGCTCCTGCTTCGCGAGCCCAGACCGCCAGCGGATCCGAGCAGTCCCAACAGCGGCACGGCCGGCGTCATCGCCTATGCCAACTGCCACCCGTTCGCCCGGCCCGCCATCATCGCGGCGCTGACCCAACCAGCCCCTACGAGCTACGCCCGAGCGACGTACCACGCCATCCACACCTTCAAATTCACCGACCCTGATGGCAACGTGCGCTACTGCCGCTTCGCGTGGGAGCCGGTGGCCGGTGTTCGGCCCGAGACCAGATCGGGCCTCCCTAAGGACTACCTGCACACCGAGCTCAGGCAGCGCCTCATGCGGGGACCCGCCCGCTTCGTCCTGCGTGCGGTAGTGGGTGGCCAAGGTGACGCACTGGACAACCCGACCAAGGGGTGGGACACGACCAGGCTGCGGGTGGTGATGGGCGAACTTGTCCTTACCCAACTGGCACCGGATGCTGGCGCAGCGGTCGAGCCACTCAGCTTCAACCCGACCCGCGTCGTGCCCGGGTTCGATATCTCGAACGACAAGGTCCTAGTGGCCCGCGGTGCTGCCTATGCGTACTCATGCCGGCAGCGCGGCGGCACTGGCTGTTAGGTCGGATGAGGCCGATGGTGACGACCCAGCCGTCCAAATGGGTGCAGTTTCTGCAGAGCAAATTGACCCAACCCGGGGAGTGGCTGCTGGTCCAGTACTGGAAGCATCGGGCCCCGGTAACGACTCCAACGTGGGTCTGGAAGACGGCGCCGGGGGACAATCTGCAGCAGTGCATGAACCTCGTGATGCCACTGGCCGACAAGACGGATGTCGGACGGGCAAGGGCCGCCAAGGCCGTAGCCGCCAACGTCGACGAGATCTTCACCGGGCTCAACAACGTGGGCACCGTGCACTTCGCCCGCTTCGACCTCATCGGTGGCAACCTCTGCATGTTCTCGGTCTACGACGGTGACCTCGAGAACTACCTCCGAGATTTCATCTCGGTCTTCGGGAGTGTGTTCGACGCGCTGATGGAGCTGGTCGAGGCCCCGCCACCGACGCCGTGCGGACTCCACCCCGAGGCGTTCATCGACTGGATCATCGCCCACGACGCATTTCAGATCACCGGCGATGTACCTTCGCTCTTCCCCGATGAAGGCAATATCGCGAACCTGCCGCGTGATGTCGTCCTGCTACTCGAGCAGCACCCCAACGTCCAGTTGGGGCGCTACAGCGGCTACCCCGGCAAGTCCGCTGCCCAAATTCGGCTCGCCACTGGAATCGACTGGTGACCGTGGAGCCCGTACCGGACCTGGCCGACATCCAAGGCAACATCCTGCGCGGCTACAAGAAGGACCACGTCCGCCATCTCGTGCTGACCATCACAGACCCGCAAGCGGCGAGGAGGTGGCTGCTCGACGCCACAAGCGGCGAAACGGCGGGCACGCCACAGGTGACCACGGAGAAGTCATATTCCGAGAAGCCACCAACATGCCTGAATGTCGGGCTGACCCACGCCGGCCTCGAAACACTCGGCGTAGCCGCGAAACATCTCAGGACCTTCCCACACGAGTTCGTCGATGGCATGGCCTCCCGGGCGCTGAAGCTGGGTGACACCGGACCGAGCGACCCCCGCCACTGGAAGGCCGAATGGCAAGACCCCTCCAAGGTGCACGTGGTCGTGTCCGTACACGCCGACAGCCCGGGCCAGCGCGAGAAGGCAGGCAAGGAGGTCCTCGACGCTGGCGATGGCGCCGCCTTCGACAAGACGGCGCAACTCGACGGTGATGCGTTTCCCGGAGGGCAGGTTCACTTCGGCTACCGCGACAATATCGCCCAGCCCCATTTTGCCGGCATCCGAGACCCGATCGATCGTCCCGACAGACAGCCCCTGGTTGAGGTCGGCGCCGTGCTGCTCGGCCACCAGACCCCAGTTGAGGACGTCCGTTGGGAAGTCCCTCAACCGAAGCGGCTCGGCTTCAACGGCAGCTTCAACGCCTTTCGTGTCCTCGAGCAACAGGTCGGCGAGTTCGAAGATTTCCTCAGCCAGTCCGCCGCTCTCATCAAGGACAACGGGATGGCCAACATGGTGCTTCCGCCGGACGTGGAGAAGACCTGGGACCCGCCGACGTCCCGCTTCGAGGCAATGCGAGAGCTCGTCGCTGCCAAGATCCTCGGCCGCTGGCGTACCGGCGTACCGCTCGCCCTGTCTCCCTATTCCCCAACGCCAGTCTGTCTGGGCAAGTTGAACGACTTCGACTACGCCAATGACACTGACGGTCTTTGTTGCCCGGTTGGCAGTCACATCCGCCGCTGCAACCCTCGCAGTAGCCGCATCGTCCAGCGAAACACCAACCATTCCCGCCGCATCGTGCGACGGGGCATGCCGTACGGCCCGCCGCACGACCCGGACCACCCTGATGATGGCAAGGAGCGCGGCCTCCTCGGGGTATTCATCTGCGCCAGCCTCATCGCCCAATTCGAGGCCATCCAGTACGACTGGATGAACCTTGGGCTCCAAGATCCAAGGATCACCGGCACCAACGACGCAGTGGTCGGCAACAACGAGCCAGAGTTCAGCTCCTTCACCATGCCAGTTGGGTCGTCATCGATCGAGCTCCGGGGCTTCTCACGATTCGTCCACACGGTCGGCGGTGCCTACCTGTTCCTTCCGAGCATCAGGGCACTGAAGTACCTCGGGTCGCTGCACCCCTAGCCGATGAGCATGGCACCAGGAGCAGACAGTGGGGACGGAACGCCATGAGCACTGAGCACCTCGCCTTCCTGTTCACGGACGTCGTCCGCTCGACGGAGCTGGCCGCGGCCCACTCACAGGAGGAGGCCGACGAGATCAGACGTACGCACTTCTCGATCCTGCGCCAAGCCATCGCCGAGACGGGCGGGACCGAGCTCAAGCACTTGGGCGACGGCGTGATGGTGGTCTTCGGCTCAGCGTCCTCCGCACTGACCTGCGCGGTGGTCATGCAACAGGGCGTCGATCTCGAGAACCGCCGATGCGAGCACTCCGTCGGGCTCCGGGTCGGCCTGAGCGGTGGAGAGGTTGCGCACGAGGACGACGACTACTTCGGCGACCCCGTCGTCGAGGCGGCCCGACTGTGTGCCGCATGCCAACGTGGTCAGATCCTGGCCTCAGACGTGGTGCGGCTCATGGCCGGGCGGCGGAACCGCCACCCGTGCAACCCGGTCGGGGCCTTGCCCCTCAAGGGATTCCCGCACCCGGTCGATGCCGTCGAGGTCGCCTGGGAGCCGGTCGAGGGTGCCGGCGGCAAGGTTGGCATTCCGCTGCCGGGAAGGCTTGAGGTGCATCCCGACGCCGGTGTCGTCGGCCGTGCCTCCGAGTTGAGGATGATGGCGGACGCGGCGACACGCACGGCGATCGGTGAGGGGAGAGAGGTGGTCCTCGTGTCCGGCGAGGCCGGACTTGGAAAGTCCACCCTCGTCGCCGAAGCGGCACGGATGGCGTTCCACAACGGCGCCTGTGTGCTGTTCGGCCACTGCGAGGAGGACCTCGCCACCCCGTACCAACTCTTCGCAGAGGCACTCGGCCACTACATCACCCACGCACCCGAAGACCAACTCCTAGCGCACGTTGAAGCCCATGGCTCCGAGCTCAATCGGCTGGTGCCGATGCTTGCCAGCCGGATCCCCGACCTCCCCCCCACCAGGGCCACCGATCCCGACTCCGAGCGCTTCCTGCTCTTTGCGGCCACCGTCGGCCTCATTGCCGACGCGTCGGCCGGACAGCCCATTGTTCTTGTCTTCGAGGACCTGCAGTGGGCGGACAAGGGGAGCCTGCTCCTGCTCCAGCACCTGGCCGCGGCCCTGCAACCCATGCGGGTGCTGGTGCTGGGCACCTACCGCGACGGCGATCTGGCCCCGTCCCAGGCATTCCTTGACACCTTCGCCGCGTTGAGTCGCGAGCGCGGCGTCAGTCGCGTCGAGATGACCGGGATGGACCACCGCGAGGTGGTGGCGTTCATGTCGGCCGCGGGATACGCCCTTGACGATGCCGTGATGGACCTCGCTCACACCGTCTATCGGGAGACCGACGGCAATCCGTTCTTCGTGACCGAGGTCTTGCGCCATCTGGCCGAGACGGGAGCCGTCAAACAGGATGAGACGGGAACCCAGGTGACGGAGGGCTCCTTCGGGCGGATGCCCCTGCCCGACACCATCCGCAAAGTGATCCGTGCCCGGATCGGCCGACTCGGGCGCGTCTCCGGTCGAGTTCTCGCCATTGCTGCCGTCATCGGGCGAGACTTCGATCTCGACCTGCTGGCCAAGGCCACCGAGATTCCCGAGGACGAGTTGCTCGAGGTCCTCGATGCGGCCACAGCAGCGTCGTTGGTCCGCGAGCTGACCGACAGTCCGGGGCACTACAACTTCGCCCACGCCCTGATCCAATACGCCGTGTACGAGGACCTCGGACCCACCCGACGAGCCACGACGCATCGTTTGCTGGCCGAAGCCCTGGAGGAACTCTGCGGGGACCAACCAGGGTCACGGGTCAGCGAGCTGGCAAGGCACTGGGGCAGCACCTCGCGAGCCATCGACGCCGACAAGGCCATCAAGTACACACAGCAGGCCGGCGACGCCGCTCTGCGCGCTCTCGCCCCCGCCGACGCGCTGCGCTACTACGTGAAGGCAGCCGCACTCACCGTCCAGTTCGAGGTTTCGGACCCAACCCTCGAGATCGACCTGGCCATCGGCCTCGGCACAGCCCAGCGCCAGACCGGCGAGCCCGCCTTTCGCGAGACCCTCCTCGACGCCGCGCGCCGCGCCGCAGCGCTCGGCGACACCGACCGCCTGGTGGTGGCGTCCCTTGCCAACGACCGCGGCTGGTACACCGCCAGCGGGACCGTCGACTCCGAGAAGGTCGAGCTCCTCGAGCTGGCGCTTCAACGCCTGCCCGACGGCTACCCCGACCGAGCCTTGGTCCTCGGCACGCTCTGCGCAGAGCTCGCCTTCGGCAGCACACTCGAGCACCGCCAGGCGTTGGCCAACGAGGCTTTGAGCATCGTGGAATCGTCAGGCGACGACGCCACAGTTGTCCGAACCCTCAATCACCTCGTCTTCCCGCTCCTCGTGCCCTCCTTGCTCGAGCAGTCGCTGGCCTGGTCCGCCAGCGCGCTGGCCCGGGCCGAGCAGGTCCGCGATCCCGTCCTTCTCTACTTTGCGGCCATGTACCGAGCGACCGTCGCCACCCGCGCCGGCGACATCGAGGAGGTGGACCGGTGCTACGCCATCGCCGGACCGCTGGTGCGCCAGCTCAACCAGCCTTCGCTCAACTGGGAGTACACCTTCCACCGCGCCAAGCGAGCCCAGATCGCCGGGAGGACGGACGAGGCCGAGCAACTTGCCACCGAGGCGCTGCGCATCGGCACCGACAGCGGCCAACCTGACGCAGTGACCTTCTACGGCGTCCAGCTCGCGGTGGTGAACTGGCAACGGGGCACCTTGGGCGAGCTTGCCCCGCTCATCGAGCAGATGATCGTCGAAACACCTGGCCTGCCGACGTTGAGGGCATCGCTTGCCGTCGCTTACGCGGAGGATGACCGACCCGGCGATGCCCACCGGCTCCTGGAGGAGTTCGCGGCCACCGGTTTCCACCTCCCGCAGGACGCGGCATGGCTCAATGGAATGACCGAGTACGCGGAAGCCGCCATCGCGTGCGGCGATCCGGCCCTTGCCGAGCCGTTGCTCGAGCACCTCGCGCCATGGACAATGCAGTTCTCGAGCGCTGGTGGCGTGACAGCCGAAGGCCCGGTCAGCCTCGTCCTCGGCGGCCTCGCCACGGTCCTCGAACGCTACGACGACGCAGAACGCGACTTCACCTATGCGTCTGCGTTCAACGATCGCGTCGGCGCCAGATTCTTCGCCGCCCGGACCGCACTCCTCTGGGGGCAGATGCTCGCGGCCCGTGGCCAGCCCACCGACTTCGAGCGGGCGCGGGAGCTCATCGTCCGGGCACGGTCGTCCGCAGCAATCCACGGCTACGGGGGCATCGAACGACGGGCCACAGCCACCCTCGAAGCGCTCAGCTGACTTCGACCGTCCACGCACTGGGGATCATCTGAAAGGTCTCCCTGCGAATGCGGCACAACGATGAAGGGCGGGAGCCACACAGCCGGCGTTGTAGCTGTGTGCCCTTGTCAACCCTCGATCCTGTTACTCACTTCGCGCCGGATCTCGTCGAACCGGTGGATCCTCTCGTCCCCTTCACCCAGATAGGTGGTGAGAACCCCGATGACGTAGGCGGAGTCGATCCTGTCGCACCGCATCATCTCCTCGATATCAGCCCAGTCCCTCCGTCGATTGAAGAAGGCCTTGAACACGGCGAGGTCGGTACACCCCAGGAACGGCAGCTGGCGCCCGGCCAGCTCATGCACGGTGGTCCGGAGCTTCACATCATTGTGGAACCGGGTTGTGTCGAGGAACAGGTCGACGGGAATGCCATCAAAATGGAGGCGGTGCTGGCCCTCCGAGCGAAGAATCTTGGCGTCGCTCTCGGTGTGGCCGATTCCTGGCGGCAAGGCGGCCAGCATCCGGGGTGTCTCTGTCGGATCCATGAATACGTTGACGTCGATGTCAACTGTCGTCCTGGGCTCACCCGTGCACCAGAGGAGCGCAAATGCCCCACCAAAGGCGTGCGGGATTCGCGCCGCGCCAAGCGCGTCATGGAGTTCGACCATTGCCTCCAATATCGGTTTCACCTGGTCGGCTCGGTCGGGAACCTGGGGAATCGGAGCTCCCCTCGATGGCGCCGAGGCATCTCGTCGACGAAGGCAAAGATGGCTTCGATCTTCTCCCTGCGGGCCCGCTCGGCGTCGAGGTACCTAGGCCTCAGCGTCACTTCGGCCTCGAAGCCGGCGGCGTCGAGGAGGCGCTGCAGGGTCTGAACCGATGGCACAGACCGCCCCGACTCGTAGGCGGTCAGTGTCGCAGCCGATGTGCCGGCCAGTCTGGCCAAACCACGGCGCGACAGGCCACTCCGCCGACGGGCCTCGACGAGAATGGTGCCTGCGTTCACCTCTACTATGATACCAGATTTGATCTCACAGGGGTCTCCGCCAACTCTGGCCTCGATCCCCGCCAGAGCCTGAAGAAAGTCGATTGCCTGTGGTCGTCCTCGGAGCGACGGTAGATGTCGAGGGAGAGGGAGCCGGTCCGGTGTCACCGGCAATGCCAGTTCGCTACAGTTGAGTCCTTCAGGGCGTCTCGCGACGGCGTGAGCGAGGGCTGCTGGCGCAATAGGGCGATGGTGGCGGTGTCCGAGTTGACACGTCGATGAGGGTGCACTGGTACAGCCACCGCCGAGGTGGCCGGTCACTTGACCGGGTAGTCCGCTGGGCCTCCTGTTCACGGAATCTGAGGTGGGAGAGTTGACCGGTCTCAAGGAAGATCCCTTCTCCGGTGCGGCGGTACTGGGCGTCCTGGAGGAGCGGGATCGCAAATACTTGGCGGAGCGGAGTTGCCGGAGGAGGATCGACAAGGGTCAGATCCTGTTCTCAGAGGGCGACCACTCCGATTCGGTGCTGGTCCTCCTATCCGGGCACATGAAGGTCCTGACGTACTCGAGGGACGGCGGCGAGTTCATTGTGAATACCGTTTCGCCAGGTGAGACCATCGGTGAGATCGGTGTCCTGTCGAGTGGTCCTCGCTCGGCCACGGTTCAGGCGACCGAAGCCAGCGTCGTCCTGAGTCTGGCCGGATCGGTGCTCATCGACCTGATCTCCCAGCGACCGGCCCTGGCCATCGCCCTGCTCGAGCGCTTGTCGGACATGGTGCGCAGGATCACCGGAGTGGCCACCGACCTGGTCTTTCTTGACCTCAAGCAACGCGTCGCCAAGTACCTCCTGCAACGCGCTTCGGGCGATCCACCGCCAGTGCGGACGGGAGTCACCCAGTCTGAGCTCGCCGCCAACATCGGCGCCAGTCGCCAGCGCGTGAACACCTGCCTGCGTGACTTCCAAAGGCAAGGGTGGATCAGCATTGAGTCAAAGAGCCTCCGGGTGCGCGACCCCGAGGCCCTCGGCCGGTTCGTCACCTTGTGACCTTGGCCGGCTGAGCCCAGCCCGCGCCCGATTTCGCCGCGGACCAGGAGCACACCTGCCCGACGAAAGTGCCGACGAGCTTGCCGCGTCGGAAACGACGTGGCACCACCTTGCACCCGAGTCACCCTGCCATGTACCGGATGTGGTCAGCAACACCTCGATCCCGCTCGGCGGTGCGGCCGGTGTCAGAAGTACGAAATACGCCCACTTGTCACCTCCGTGACAGACAAGGCCAGGTGACCAGTTCACACTGACACTGTCAACGATCCCGCGTTGACAGCGGACACAGACTCACGGGGGATGCGGACATGCAGACCGTACCTGGACGACCAGCCCACGAATCGACCGATCCGTGGATCATGCTCGCCTTCGGCTTCGGCTTGCCCCGCGTGGCTGATGTTGGCATTGCGGAACTGCCGACGGAAGGTCGTGGTGAACCTGAACCGACGCGGTGCAGGCGGATGCACCTTTGTCGGACTCACCGTCCCCATGAGTTCGTGACCCACTGGTTCCCGGCGGGAACCGGCGAGCCGCCCCGGATCTCTCCCCCCGAGGTCCGGGGCGGCCGCACTTCTACTCGGGCCTGGGAAAGGACCTCTGATCATGATTGATTTCCGGTTGCGCACGAACCAGCACCTCGGGCGCCTGCGAGAAATGGAACTGTTCTCCGACTGCAGCAGGGCCGAGCTCAGCCGTATCGGATCATTGACGACGGCGACACGGGTGGAGCAGGGTTCGGTCTTGGCCAGAGAGGGCAGTCGAGGTCTTGAATTCTTCGTCATCGCAGAAGGTACTGCCACGGCCTCCCGACACGGGCTATGGCTTGCCTCGTTCGGTCCGGGATCCTTCTTCGGCGAGGTGGCGCTGCTCGACCGCAGCTGTCGCACGGCCACCGTTGTCGCCGACACCGTTATGTCTGTTCTTGTCCTCTCTCGGGTCGAGTTCAACTCCCTCCTCGACTCCGTGCCGTCAGTGGCGCAAAAGATCCTGGCCGAGATGGGACTGCGGCTGCGCCACACCGGTGCCTTGGTCGCCGAAGTGTCGTCTCTCGGCCCTTCCAGATCTGCCGTCAGCGTCGGTGCTGCGAATAGCGGAGTGGCACCGCGACAGACGCCCGTAGTGGCGGAGGTGTTTCGCCACGTCGGTGCCGAATCCGCCAGTAGGTAGCCCCACCTTCGACGGACACGACGTCAGGAGGAGTACCGAGTCGGACGGTTCGTCGCCGGCGGACCTCGGTGGCGAAATGACCGGGATCTGTCGCCAGCGTGACAGACAAGCAGATGCGCGAAGCGCACCATCAGAGATGCAAGTCAGCTGCGGGCGCAATCGACGAGAAATGAGGCGGCATGTCGACAAACCAGAACGGTGCGTACATATCGAGACGGCTTCCCGTCCGCCTGGGTAACGCAAGCAATGCCCTCGATGCTTGGCATCGAGATCTCCCGAGAGTCGCGGTTTGCCCCATGGCTGGTGCGGTTTCGAGCCGGACTGTGGATCTCTACGAGTCCCAACCGGAAGAACCTCGATCCTCATCAACTCGATGCCATACGGGGAGTTCTCTGGTTCGGCCTTCGGCCGATCCGTGTGGTGCTCGAGATCACGGAATGGTCCTCGAGGCAATGCGAGGTTTCGATCCGTCCCTCGGGCCTGGCGTGGCCGGTGCTGACGGAACGATATGCCCGCCGAGTCGGGAATCTTCTCGACGGCATCGTCGGATCCCTCGTCGACCCCCACCCCCGGACTGCGATGGCATCCCGAGGAGCACGGGTAGCCGTGCCACGCTCAGCGCCTGAACAGTCGGTCGCATGAACGTCGCGGTCTAGCTAGCCCAGACGGATCCCCGCCAGCTGGCTGCCTTGGGCGATCAGGCGCCCGGTCCCATCCCAGACATAGCAGGACTCGTCGACACGCTGTCCATCGATCAGTTGCGCGCGCTGCAAGACCCGCACCGGTCCAGGCGAAGGCAGGGCGCGCACATAGACCGTCAACTCCAATGTGGGCACCCAGCCTGAGTACTCGATGTCGAAGGTCGCCGGGGGGAAGGCGTCCACCGCGAACAGCAGGGAGCTCGGATCGAAACCCTCTCCACCCGGCAGCGCCAGCCAGCCCCGCAGCTCGCCCCGACCGGTCGGGCGGCCAGCCTTGAAGCCGCCGGACTCGGGCTCCAGGCGCACTTCCACCTGCTCCATGATCGCCACCCGCAGCCCATCGGGCGGGGTCGGGACCAGACGGGCACAGTCCTCGTAGGAAACCTGGCTCGGCGGCGGCAGCCCTTCATCCCAGTAGGGCTCGTCCGTACTGTTCAGGAGGCTCGTGGTTACCAACGCCTCCACGCAGGCCTTGTCGTCCTGGCCCAACCGGGCCCGAACCTGACTGGCGGAACGCCCGGCTCGCAGGAGGTCCGCCTCGATGACCACGGGGCCGGGGACCGGCGAATGCAGGTAGTGCGCGCTGGCTGCGATGACGTGGTCGTGTGCACTCACGGCCACTGCCGCTCGGCCCAGCATGGCCAGGAGATAACCCCCGTTGGGCCTACCCCCGATGGTCCACTCGGCATTGACCTCCGCATCGAAGCGCCCGCCTCCCCGAGAGACAAGCTCGCTGACCTGGGAGAAGGGAAACGGTCTGACGCTGGGTGCGTCCACGCTCACGGGGACTGACCCGCCGACGCCGAGCCCACGAGGGCCTCGACCGCGCCCGGGCCGGGCACGGCACGGACGTCCCTGGCTCCGATCGGCTCCCCGCATGACGAGCAGGTCAGCACCGCTTCGGAGATCTGGCCGCAGGCCTTGTGGACCGTCTGCAGCGGAGGCCCGTCAGGGGCACCGTGCTTGTCTCCCCACTGGCGCATGGCGGTGAGCACAGGCCAGAGGTCGCGGCCCATGTCGGTGAGTCGGTAGTCGTAGCGGGGAGGGTGGTCGCTGTAGGGCACCTTGACGAGCACACCGGCGTCGACCAGGCGGGAGAGGCGCTGGTTCAACACGTTGCGGGAAATCCCCAGGCGCTCCTGGAACTGGTCGAAGCGGCTCACCCCCAAGAAGACGTCCCGGACGATCAGCATCGACCACCACTCGCCCACGACCTCGAGGCACTGGGCCACAGAGCAGTGCATGTCGGCGAAGCTCTTCCGTTCCACCCGCTCCAGGATAGAGGGTTGCTTGATAGAACGCAATTCAATAGAGTGAGTTCTGTGACAGAATCCACGCTGCTGAGCACCACGGCGGTTGCGCCTGAGACAGAGGCCGCTCCTCGGCAGGTGCTGATCATCGTGTGCGCCGGAGTGGTGTTGGCGAGCCTCGACCTCTTCATCGTCAACGTGGCCCTCCCCCAGATCGCCCGGGACATCGGGGCGTCCAGTCTTGGCGAGCTGTCCTGGGTGCTCAACGGGTACGCAATCGTCTACGCCTCGTTGCTCGTCTTCTTCGGACGCCTGGCCGACCGCTACCGCCGCGACCGTGGCTTCCTCCTCGGAGTGGCCGTCTTCACCGCCGCCTCGGCCGCCTGTGCCGCCTCGACCAGTGTCGGGATGCTCGTCGGCTTCCGATTGGTCCAGGCGGCAGGAGCGGCCCTGCTCACCCCGACGTCCTTGGGGTTGGTTCTCGCCTCGTACAATCCCGAGCGCCGGCCCGGGGCGGTCCGGGCCTGGAC
Source organism: Acidimicrobiales bacterium (assembly GCA_015478655.1). Taxonomy (GTDB): domain Bacteria; phylum Actinomycetota; class Acidimicrobiia; order Acidimicrobiales; family RAAP-2; genus Bog-756. Next base: position 13,400 of record JADMIJ010000034.1, read on the forward strand.
GGCAACCGGGGGACTGTCCGCCGCCCTGGGTCCAGTGGTGGGCGGTCTGCTGGTGACAGCGAGCTGGCGGTGGGTGTTTCTGGTCAACGTGCCGGTCGGGATCGCCGCCCTCATCGTCGGGTGGCGCCGGCTCCCCCACGTCCCTGGTCACCAGACCCAACGACCCGACACGCTCGGGGTCGTCCTGGCCACCGGAGGGGTGGGCCTCCTGACGTTCGGGATCGTCAAAGGGAGCGAGTGGGGCTGGGGCTCCGCCCTCATCGAAGCAACCTTGGCCGGTGCCGCCGCGCTCATCGGACTCTTCGTGCTCCACTGCCTCCAGAGCCGCAACCCGCTGATCCATCCGTCGCTGTTCCGGTCCCGGGCCTTCACCGGTGCCTCACTCGTGGCCCTGTTCTTCTCCGTCTCCTTCGGGGCGATGCTGCTCTCGATCGTGCTCTGGGAGCAGGGCGTCTGGGGCTGGTCGGCGCTTCGGGCCGGACTGGCCATCGCCCCGGGGCCCATCATGGTCCCTCTCATGTCGTTTGTGGTGGCCGGTCGTCTGATCGCCCGCTACGGGCCGGCTTGGGTGATCGCCCTCGGCAGCGTTGCGTTCGGTGCCGGGGTGGCGTGGTGGGCCATGGCCATCGGGATCCAGCCGGACTATGCCTCGGACGTCCTCGGCGGAATGCTCCTCACCGGCATCGGGGTCGGCCTGACCCTCCCGACCATGATGTCGACGGCGTCGTCCTCCCTTCCCCCACAGTCATTCGCCACCGGCTCGGCAGTCGTGAACATGATCCGGCAGACCGGACTTGCTCTCGGCGTGGCCGTGCTGGTGGCCGTGCTCGGTACCACCACCCGCCGCGGCCTCACCGAGCTGAGTGCCTTCCGCCACGCCTGGTGGGTGACCGCCGTCATCGCGTTCGCCGGCATCGGCCCTGCCATCGCCCTTCTACGAAGGCGGTCCCCCGGCGGCCCGGTGGTCTGAGGCCCGCCGGGCCTGGCTCGATCAGGCAAGCACGTCCCGCACCACCAAGCCCCACTCGGATCCCAAGCTCTATCCTCAGCTGCCCTGAGCGGAATGCCTGGGCGGATGCGGTGTCCGGGGGTACGCCCCGGGCGGGCAGGCGAGGGTTGCGCGAAGCTGAGGCTCCGGGGGGAGCGACGGCTCCGACCGACGAGGAGGGCTTCTCATGACCACCGTTGAGAATCGCTATCTGGAAGGCAACTACGGGCCGGTCCCCGACGAGATCACCTCCGGCCCGCTCCGGGTGACGGGTTCGCTGCCCGAGGCGATGTGCGGGCGCTATCTCCGCAACGGACCGAATCCGCTGGGTCGGCCCGAACCGTCCACCTACCACTGGTTCTCCGGCGACGGCATGGTGCACGGGATCCGAATTCGGGGCGGCCAAGCCGAGTGGTACCGCAACCGGTTCGTTCGCTCGGCCGATGTGGCTGCGGGCCTGGGCGAAGCTCCGCACCCTGGTCCGGTCCATGCGGACATGGACTTTGCCTCCAACACCAATGTGATCGGCCACGCCGGCCGGACGTTCGCCATCGTGGAGGCGGGGGCCCGCCCCTACGAGTTGACCTACGAACTCGACACGGTTGGTCCGTCTGACTTCGGTGGCACGCTGCCCGGCGGGTACACCGCCCACCCCAAGCGGGACCCGGCGAGCGGCGAACTGCACGCCATGTCCTACTTCTGGGGATGGGGCAACAAGGTCCAGTACACCGTCGTCGACACCGGCGGAATGGTCCGCAAGGTGGTGGATGTCGACATCGGCGGGCCGGCGAGTATCCACGACATGTCGCTCACTGAGCGCTTTGCGGTCATCTACGACCTCCCGGTGCTGTTCGACGCGGAGATGGCCATGTCCGGCGCGGGCTTTCCGTATCGCTGGGACCCCGAGTACCGGGCCCGCATCGGGTTGCTCGAGCGCGAGGGCGGTGCCGGCGACGTGTCGTGGTACGACGTGGAGCCCTGCTATGTGTTCCATGCCATGAATGCATACGACGACGGGGACCAGGTGGTGCTCGACGTGGTGCGTTACCCGACGATGTTCGACACTCACCTCCTCGGCCCCGATGAAGGCCCTCCCACCCTGGATCGTTGGACACTCGACCTGGAGGCCGGCAAGGTCAGGGAAGAACGGCTCGACGACCTGGGACAGGAGTTTCCCCGTGTCGACGAACGCATGGTCGGCCGCCGCAACCGCTACGGCTACGCCGGTGCATTCCTCGAGAGCGAGGACGCACTGGTGAAGCACGACCTCGATCGCCGCACCAGAGAGATACGGCCCCTCCACTCGGGGGGCGGTGCCTGCGAGGCGGTGTTCGTGCCGGCGCATGCCGAAGCGGCCGAAGATGATGGGTGGGTCCTGTCCCTCGTCTACGATGCAGATCGGGACACCAGTGACCTCCTCGTGCTCAACGCGACCGATTTCACCGGAGAGCCCCAAGCGGTCGTTCACCTTCCCCAGCGGGTCCCCTTCGGGTTCCACGGGAACTGGGTGCCCGACAGCCTCTGATCCGATCGTGGCGCCGGCGAGGTCCGGGAACCGGCCTCGGGCGACAGGCAGAGCGCTGCGTCGGACCTGGCCAGACCCCTAACCCTGAGTTGCCAGAAACTGCTCCGCGGCTGCTCGCCCGTTCTCGAACAGCTTTTGCTGGGTTGGCTTGTCGATGGAGAAGTCAGTGGCGTTCACACCGAGGGTGTCGACGAAGATCGTTCGCTTCAGCACGGCTGGGTCGTTCAGATGCATCTGGTCGTGCCAGCTCTGCATGGTGCCGAGCATCCCCATGGCCAGGGACAAGTCGCCCTTCACCACATGCTCCACCTGGTTCGGGACCTGCTGGGCGGAGAGCTTGATCCCGATGGTCGGCCAGCGCGGCGGCTTTCCATCGGTGCGGTCGAAGATGTCAACGGGGAAGTTCGACAGCATGCCGCCATCCACCAGGACCGATGGCGCCGCCTTGGGGATGTCCAAGGTCACGGGTCGGTAGAAGAACGGGATGGACATCGACGACCGCACTGCGTCGGCCACCAGTCTCGTCGGGGCATCGATGCCGTCAACCAGGTAGTCCCATGGCAGGCGAAGGAGACGGCCGCGGCTCACGTCGGAGGCCATCACCACCAACTTGTACTGCTCGTCCACCGGCAGGCTGCTGCCCGGGTCGGCTCTGTGGAGGTCAGCGAACGTGCGGACGCCGAGCCCGTCCAGTTGCTCCCTGATCCAGCCGTGGAAGTAGTCCCCTGCGTAGATGCCGTGTTCGAGCCACAGGGACAGTCCCTTCCCCAGTACCGGCACATGGTCGAGGTGGGTGGCGTCCCGGAATCGCGTGTAGTCCAGGGACGACATGAGCTCCTGGAGCTGGGCTGCAGCCATCCCGCCGGCCACCAACGAACCCACGATGGCGCCGGCTGATGCCCCCGCCACCCGGGCAAACGACATGCCGCGCTCCTCGAGCACCGAGAGGGCGCCGACCAGTCCGATGCCCTTGACCCCTCCACCCTCGAGGACAAGATCGACGGGTTCCGCCATGGCGCGCCTTCCTACTCGGTGTCGGTGCAGTCCACCTGACCTGTGAGTACCGCGCTAGACGCTAGCGCGGCAAGAGTCGTCGACAGGATGGAGAAGCAAACAAGCGGACGCTGGCGCGTCGCGGTGCAATCAGCGGACTGGCGGCGGTGCCCCGTTGGCGCTGGCTCCGAGGGCCGGGTCCCAACCGCATACCGCGCAGGCGTGCAGAAAGGCCGAGCGAGCGAACTGGAGGGCGGCGGCATGCGGATCCTGACTGGAGCGGACATCGTCCCAATCGAGGATGAACTCTCCGAGGTTCGCGTCCCAGTGCGCAGCGGGCGGCGACAGGTCTGCCGTGGCGAATTTCTCGGGTGCAGGATGGGCGTAGGCGTAGAACGCCGCCTTGCCGTAGCGGGCGTCGCCCGGCCACCAGCCGATGGCAACCTCCTGGGCGTCCATCGCATTGCGCATGATGAAGTCGTTCGAAGGAGGTTCGGCCGGAAGCCCGGAGAAGAGATTGGTTGCCAGGTCAAAGGAGCCCCACCACGCATTGACGGGCGTCGAGCGCCCCCGATACGGGGCCCGGAAGGCGGCGAGGACGAGAGCGGCCTGGGTCGCCGCCGCGAAGTAGGAGACCACCTGGCCCGGATCGTAGGTGGCGTGCTCGTGGTCCTCGTCGAGGGGGACTTTCCAGGGCACCTCCTGCGGGTTCAGGTCGACCTTCAACGCGCCTCCGAGCCCACGCACGACGGCCAGGACGTCGAGCGTCACGGCACCCACCGGTCGATCGGGGGTCAGGGCAATGCGCTCCGAGCGTCCGTCACTGTGCTCGACGACCGCCTGGTGGGCTCTCAGATCGAGAGCGACGACCATGGCACCCGAGCCGTCGGGAGCCGGCAGGGGCGCCGTCTCCCATCCTCTGGCCGTCAGTCGGAGGGCGGCGTGCTGGAGCTGTGGTTCGGGCGGAGCCAGTGCCACCGCCAGCTTGCCGAGGAGCTGGGTGTGGGCGTGCAGGGTGTCGCACGTGTTGCTCCACTCCTCGTAGGACGCCATGGGCCACCCGGCGGACACCGCGGCATCCTACAACCGGACCGGATCGAGATCGGAGGGTCAGGGAGCTGGCTTCACCCATGGCGCTGGTCCCACCGGATCCGACCCCATCGCCTCCGACGAGAGCTTGAGGGCTTCGGTCCAGGCGGCCGGGGTGTTGGCCGTGGATGCCTGGGTCACGATCTTTTCCAGACCCTGCCGTCTCTGCTCCGCTCGGGTTGCCGCCTCCGCCGCCGCCCTCGCCTCCTCCGCGAACTTCGGCGCGGCCTGAGCCATCTCCTCTGCGGTCTGCCGGGCGGCGGCGGCGGCTCGGCGGGCCTCGTTTGCCTTCTGCTCGGCAACCCTGGCCGCCTCTGCGGCTGCCTCGGCGGCCCTACTCGCCTGCTCCACCGAAAGGTTGGCGTCCGATGCCTTCTGGGCCGCCACATCGGCCCGCTGGGCCGCTTCTCGGGCCACCTGGTCCAGCCTCGCCGCCTCTTGGGCTGCGTCGGTTGCGGACTCCATGGTTCGAGCAAGCTCGGAGACGACGACGGCGATTCGCGACGCCTCCTGCCAGGCCTGAGGCGTACCGAGGGCCCTCGCCTCCGCCACCGCCCGTCCGGTCTGCTCCGCCCAGTGGCCCGCCTGGTCCTCAGCCGCCCGGCTGCCGCCCCTCCCCGATGGCGGGGTGGCGGGCGCCGTTGCGTCGTGGCCGCCTCCATCCGCAGTCTCGGTGGCTCCGGTCACGAGTCCACCGCGCCGCTCGTCACGTTCGGTCCTATCGGACTCGGCATCTGCCAGGCCGATGCCGCGGACGGCGGCGAAGGCCTCATTCGGTTCAACAGGCCGTTCTGGTTCCGGCCGCTTGAAATCGAGTGGTGTGATCACCGCCGGCTCGACGCCGGCGGCAGGATCGGCCCTCACCGACGGCGGTGGGGGAAACACCGATCGGGCGGGATGAGATGGAGTTGGGGCCAGGAGGTCGGTGGCCCGTATGGCGGAGCCGGTGGATGATTCATCGACCTCAGGGGACTCATCGACCTCAGGGGACTCATCGACCTCAGGGGATTCATCGACCTCAGGGGATTCATCCACATCGTGGGATTCAGCCACATCGGGGGATGCGACGACACTAAGGGGTGCTCCGACGCGAGTCATCGCCGGAGCCACAGCGTCCGGCTCTGCCTCACCCTGGCGCGCATGGACATGCATGACCTGACCGGTCAGGTGAAACCCGTCCCAGTACCGCATCAGACCCGGGTCGGCCGCGTCGGGGTACCAGCCGGCCCCGGCGTGATCTTCCAGGACGACGGACGGGACCTGCTCCGATGGGACCTGCTCGGACGGCATCGGGCTTGGTGGGGCGCCACCCGCAGCCACGGCTGGCGGGTCATCCGATCCGGAGAAGTCGGCGAAGAACTGCGCAACGACGTTGGCCTCCTTCGAGGCTCTCTCGTCGTCGGTCTCCCTCTGATGGCGTGAAAACGGCCTTGGTGCCATACCTCATCTTTCGGCACCCGCCGGACATTCCTTGAGGTGGACGGCTCCAGACCGATGGCCCTCAGGGCCTCGAGTTGCCGCTCAAGGCGGGTGGCGTCCGTGCCGATGCCCCCGATGTGACTAATTCGATGAGATCGCCTGCGAGGGCGGCCTCGATCACTCCCGCTCCGAGCCTGGGACTGGACGGCGCTGCGTCCCTCGTGTTCCAGCCCGCCGTGGACCTTGCCACCGGACGCCTGCTCGGCTTCGAGGCCCTCCTGCGGTGGCGCGACTCGTCTGGGAGCGACATCCCGCCCGACGTCCTCATCCCGTGGGCCGAGGAACGAGGCCTTATGAACGAGCTCAATGCCTGGGTGCTTTCTGAGGCCTGTGAGCAGGCCGCCCTGTGGCCGTCGCATGTCCAGCTGGCCGTGAACTGCTCGGTCTTCCAACTCCAGCGGGGCGAGGCCGCGGCGGCGGCCGCTGCTGCCCTCGAGCGCTCCGGTCTCAACCCCGATCGGCTCACTGTCGAGGTCACCGAGACGTCCGTGTCCGACGACGAGGCTGCGGAGGACCTGCACGTGATGGCCCGTCTCGGCATCCAGCTCACCGTCGACGATGTCGGCGAGGACTGGTCGGTCATCGAGAACTTGAGGGACTGCGTCGTCAGCACGGTGAAGATCGACGGGTCGCTGATCGCCGGCCTCACGGACCCCGACGGACAGAGCCGGACGACCGTCGAGGCGATCGTCAAGCTGTCCCGCTCTCTGGGCTTCTGCACCGTGGCCGAAGCCGTCGAGACAGGGGAGCAGGTCGTCGTCCTGCGTGAGATCGGAGCGGAGACCGCTCAGGGCTACTTCTTCTCTCCGCCCCTCAGCGCCGACGAAGCCACCGAGCTGGCCTCCATGATCCCGGCCCCGCGCTTCGCCCTGTCTGCGCCCCCTGGCTAGCAGGTCTCGCCCCACCGGCTCGGCAAACGACGCGCCGCCCATCCCCTACGCCCACGTCGTGCCGTAGGCGGATCAGCGAAGATCGGCGAAGACAATCTCCCGGTAGCTCGTCTCGCCGAAGTTCACTCCACGGGAGATGCCCTCCGGGCGGCGCGCCATTGCTTGCTCGGAAGCCGCCATCATCGCTTCTTGATCGGCCCAGGCCGAGCCGACGACTCCCTCTCCGCTCTGGCGGTTGACCATGTTCCGCAGGGCCCGGAAGCCGGGCGCGGCCGTAATCCGGGGGAGCACCTCGCTCTTGAAGAACCCGAGGTTCTCGTCGATCTTCGCCGGCTCCATGCTGAGACGGGTCACCATGAGCGCCGAGCCGACGTCGGCGGGTTCACGGATCTCGGCTACGACCAGCTCGAAGATCTCGACGCTCAGGTCGCCGCCCACCAGCTTGGCGGCCTCCTGGCGCGCCTTGCCGAGAGCACTGTCGCTGGCGTCGCGGTCGGCCTCGGTGTCCCAGAGGGAAAGGATGCCGATCACGCGTTCGGATCGGGAGGCGCTGGCCGTCACACCGCCATAGCCCCGCTGGGCGTGGAGGACGGGCAGCACCTTGTCGCGCAGATAGGTCACCCCTGCGTCGATGTTGTCCGTCCCGGTGAAGGTCAATAGACGAGTGAACATGGCTCATGCCTCCGTATCTCCCTGTGGCATCCTCCTACCGAGGGTGTCTTCTGCAGTGCCCATCGTGCACCCTCGCCGTCGCTGGTGCCTGCGCGTCGGGGGCGAGCCTCTGGCCTGGGCTCATGCGGGTGCCTCCCCGGGCAGCAACGCAGGCGCGCCTTGCGCGACCGCTGTCGGCTCTCCCCTGCTCACATCTCACTTGCTTCGGTCCCACGCAAACAGCATGGGCCGCTCCGGCCCTGGACACCCCCGTCACGGTGGGGCCTCGAAGGGTAGGGTGAACCCGTCTGACAGGGGGAATCGGATGACAGAGTCGACAGCGCAGGACGAGCGGACGGACCAGTTCGTTGCCGCCGTGATGGCCGGCGGTGGGAGCGAGAGCGCCCGTGCCGGCGCCCGGGCGCTGCGCGCCGGGGACCCGACGGCACCGGACCGTGTCGCCGCCCTGTGCATGAGCGCCGCCCTGGTAGCGCCCGAACTCCTGGTCGAGGTGTACGACGCGCTTTGCGAGGGATGGCTCGGTGGAGCGCCTGCCGCCGAGCCGATCGCCGGCACCCCCACCACCCCGGCCCCGGTCTCGGACGACATGTGGCGTGCCCTCTGGGCCCTGGTGTTCGACCCGGATGCCGGTCGCGACCCCGCCGACATCACCGTGCGGACTGCGGCACTGACCGGACTCCTGTCGCCCCAGTTCAACCACCGGCTGGCCGCCATGGCCATGCGCTACCCAGGAGTAGCCGGTGCAGCCGCCTCCGGGATGCCCCCACGGTTCTCCCTCGACGCCCTGGAGCGTTGCCCGAAGGGATCCCTGGGCGGCCAGCTCCACTCGCTGGTGGTCGATGACGGCTTCGACCTGGAAGTGCTGGATCGGGACTCGCTCGGCCTGGCCGAGCTCCCTCCTCCGCTCGACTACCTGAACGTCCGCATCCTGCAGTGCCACGACATCTGGCACGTCGTGGCCGGTTACCAGACGACCGGCCTCCACGAGGTGGGGATCTCCGGCTTCCAGATGGCCCAGTTCGGGCACCACTACTCGTCCATGTTTCTCGGCCTAGTACTGACCAAGGTCGCCTTCACCCAGCCGTTCGAAGGGACGGGATTCCTGCTCGACACCATCCTGTCGGCCTACAAGCACGGTCGCGAGACACCACCCCTGTTGGGGGTGGTCTGGGAGGAGATCTGGGACCGGCCGGTCGACGAGATCCGCGGCGAGCTCGGCGTCAGCCCGTACGAGTCGCCGTATCCGGCCGGCCTGTTGGAAGATCTCCGCGCGTCCTGATTTCGACGTCGCACCCGTGACGCCGCCGGTCCGATCGGACGAGTGAGGATGGAAGTGGGGGTCTGATCTGGTGGCGACCGCCGACACCTCACCGCGACTGCGCCGGACCGCCTCCGCGGTGTTGCCCGCCGTGCTCATCGTGGCGTTCCAGATCGCAGCCTTCCCTCTCCCTCTGGGCGTGGCCCTGCAGGGGGTGATCGTCGGCCTGCTCGGAGCGCTGGTCGCCGTGGGCATGGCGCTGGTCTACCGCGCCAACCGGATCCTGAACTTCGCCCAGGTCGAACTCGGGCTGGCCCCCACCGTGCTGGCCGTGTCGCTCATCGTGTACAGCGGGGTGAACTACTTCCTGGCGGTCGCCGTCGGCCTCATCGGCTCAGTGCTGGTGGGAAGCGTCGTGGAGCTGGCCATCATCCGACGATTCTTCCGCTCGCCGCGTCTCATCCTCACCGTGGCCACCATCGGCCTGGCCCAACTCCTGGCGGCCGGCACGCTCTTCATCCCCTCGATCTGGGGCCAACAGCCGACCGCGGCAATCGTCCACGTTCCGATCTCCCTGCACTTCTCCGTCTTCCCGCTGGTCTTTTCGGCCGACCATGTGGCCGCCATGATCATCGCCCCGCTGGCGCTCGTCGGGGTGGCCGTCCTGCTCCGGTTCACCGACATCGGCATCGCCATCCGGGCCAGCGCCGAGCGTGCCGACCGGGCCATGATGCTCGGCGTCCCGGTCAAACGGCTCCAGACCATCGTGTGGGCGGTGGCCGCCGCCCTCTCCTTCATCGCCATCTTCCTGCAGGCCGGGATCCTCGGTCTGCCGGCCGGCATCCTGTTCAGTTTCACGGCCCTGCTGGCGGCGCTGGCCGCCCTGGTGCTCGGGAACCTCACTGACCTGGCCACCATCGGACTCTCGGCGGTGGCGCTCGGCGTCCTCCAACAGGGCGTGCTGTGGAACCACGAGACCGATCCCGGCCTGGTCGGCCCGGTGCTGGCCGCCGTGGTCGTGGTGGGCCTGCTCGCTCGTCGGGTGCGGTCGGCTCGTGTCGACACCGAGGACGTCTCCACTTGGGCGGCGGCCGACGAGATACGCCCCGTTCCCCGGGAGCTGCGCACCCTGGCCGAGGTTCGTACGGTCCGATGGGCCGGCATGCTCGTCGTCGGTGGTGCGCTGCTGGCGCTTCCGTGGCTGTTGTCGGGGAACGCGGGGAACCAACTCAAGGCCACCGCCGTCGTGGTCTTCGTGATCATCACGATCTCGGTCGTCGTGCTCACGGGATGGGCCGGTCAGGTCACCTTCGGTCAGATGGCATTCGTGGCGTTCGGAGGGGCGACTGGTGCTTACGCAACCCAGACCTGGCGGCTCGATCTGAGTCTGGGACTCCTCATCGCCGGGACCACCGGAGCGATCGTCGCCATGGTGGTGAGCATCCCCACCCTCCGACTCCGGGGCTTCTTCCCGGCCGTGACCACCCTGGCCTTCGCCATCGCCACCTCCAACTACCTCCTCAGCCCGCAGTACTTCTCATGGGTCCCGGTCAACCGGGTCACCCGCCCCGCCCTGTTCGGGAAGTTTCGCCTGACCTCGCAGCCCAGCTACTACTACGTGTGCCTCGCCTGCCTCGTGCTGGTCGTCCTCGGGGTTCGGGGCATCCGCCGGTCGCGCACGGGTCGGGTCCTGCTGGCCCTGCGCGAGAACGAACGGGGGATCCAGTCGTTTGGCGTCAACGTCGTCAGGGCCAAGTGCACCGCCTTCGGCCTTTCGGGGTTCATCGCCGGCGTCGGCGGGTGCCTGCTCGTGCACCTGTTGCAGGCGTTCAGTCCGTCGGTGTTCGGTCCCGATCAGAGCTTCGAGGTCTTTACCACCGCGGTGGTCGGCGGCCTGGGCTCGCTGTGGGGAGCCGCCCTCGGGGCGATCTACCTGCAGGGGGGCCGGTGGTTCCTGCCGGGGGCGGAGTGGCAGGCGCTGGCCTCGGCGGCCGGGGTGCTGCTCGTGCTGATGGTTCTCCCCGCCGGCCTGAGCGGCGCCATGGGGCGCGTGCGCGACGCGTGGCTCCGTTCGGTTGCCAACCGCCGGGGGATCGTCGTACCCAGCCTGGTGGCCGATGTCGGCACGGCGGACGAAGCGGAGCAGGTCGAGGCGGTCGATGCGGTCGTCGGCGACGATCTCCGGGCGCATCCGCACGATGCGACCGCCTCGGCCGCCCCCGGCACTGCGGTCGGCACCGAAGTCGGCACTGGGGTCGGCTCCGGTCAGGACGAGAGGACGGCATGACCACGCAGGCTCGGCGCACCCGGGCCGCACTGGGCCCTCCGTCGCGGTGGCTGGCCGACCTCACCGGCGGCGGGCCAGTCTACGCCCTGCTGATCCTCTTCGGGCTCAACATGGTCTCCCAGATGGACGCCTCCGGCTTCGGCATCCTGATCCCCACCATCCGCGACGCCTTCCACATGACCAACGCGGGCGTGCTGTCGCTGGTGGCCGCGGCCGCCGTGGTGGGCTTGGCCCTTCAGGTCCCGATCGCCCAGATGGCCGACCGGCGGAACCGCGTCCGCCTGATGCTTCTGGGCGCCGGGGTCTTCGCCGCCTTCGTATTCGGGACCGGCCTGGCCATCTCGGTCTGGATGCTGGCGATCATGCGCGCCGGCACGGGCGTGGGCCAGGCCACCGTCGGACCGACCCACAACTCGCTCATCGCCGACTGGTATCCCATCAACTCGCGACCCCGCGTCTACGCCTTCCAGTTCAGCTCCAACGCCGTCGGTGCCTTCATCGGGCCGATCCTCGCCGGCGGGCTGGCCGCTTGGCTGGGGTGGCGGGCCCCGTTCCTCGTCTTTCCCATCCCGGTGGTGATCCTGATCGTTGCGGGCCTGGGGCTGAAGGACCCGAGCCGGGGCATCCAGGAGCGACTGGCGATGGGGGTCACCGACGCCCTCGAGACCGAGGAGCCACCGCCTTCCTTCGCCGAGGGCTGGCGCATGGTGTGGAAGGTCGAGAGCCTGCGGCGGATCTTCTTCGCGTTGCCGTTCCTGGCTGCATCATTGGTCGGGTTCGCCGCCCTGGCCTCGATTCTCTACCAGCAGAAGTTCGGACTCGACGTGGTCGAGCGCGGCTGGGTGGCCGCCATCGCCGAGCCGGCTCAACTGATCGGCCTGGCCGTGGGCGCCCGGGTGGGGAGCCGCCTCATCCAGCGTGATCCCGGGCTCATCCTGCGGTTCCTGGCCGCCGTGGCCCTGTTCACCTCGGCCCTGCTCGTGTTCTTCGCCCTGGTCCCCGTCCTGTGGGTGACCATCGTGATCCACATGGCCATTTCGGCGTCACTGGCCGCAGTGGGCTCCGGAATCTACGCATCGCTGTCGTTGGCGATTCCGGCCCGGTCCCGCTCCCTCGGCTTCTCCATGGGGGCGATCTGGGTCATTCCCGGCCTGATCGTGCTGCCGCTCATCGGCGCCATCTCAGACTCGGTCGGAGTCCGGGTCGGGATGCTCGCGCTGGTGCCGGTCTTTCTGGTGGGGGGTCTCATCCTGTCGACGGCCGGCCGGTTGATCGACCGGGACATCGTCCAGGTCCGGACCATGGCCGCGGCCCGATCCGAGGTGCTCTTCGCCCGTCGCCATGGCCTCGCCAAGTTGCTGCTGGTCCGCGACCTCAATGTCTCCTACGGCCAGGTCCAGGTGCTCTTCGACGTCAACTTCGAGATCGAGGAGGGCGAGATCGTCGCGCTGCTCGGAACCAACGGCGCCGGGAAGTCCACGCTGCTCAAAGCCATCGGAGGGATCGTAGAGGCCGACCATGGCGCCGTGATCTTCGACGGGCGGGACATCACCCACATGCCGCCCAACGAGATCGCCGCCCTCGGCATCACCCAGGCGCCGGGCGGACAGGGCGTCTTCCCCGGACTGTCGGTGGCCGACAACCTGAGGGTCGCCGGCTGGCTCGACCGGCGCCACCGCGCCCGCACTGCACCGCGCCTCCACGAGGTCCTCGAGCGGTTCCCGGTGCTGGCCGACCGGCTCGACGAACCCGCCGCCAACCTCTCGGGCGGTCAGCAGCAGATGCTGGCCCTCTCCATGGCCTTCCTGGCCCGCCCGCGCCTGCTGCTCATCGACGAGCTCAGCCTGGGGCTCGCCCCCGTGGTCGTCGAGCAGCTGCTTCCCCTGGTCGAGGTCATCCGCTCCCAGGGCACCACGGTCATCCTGGTCGACCAGTCGGTGAACCTGGCCCTCACCATTGCCCGGACCGCCTACTTCCTCGAGAAGGGTGAGATCAAGTTCCACGGGCCGACCGCCGAACTGCTCGAACGGCCGGACATCCTCCGCTCGGTGTTCCTGGAAGGGGCGGGATCACACGTTGATCCGGGGGACCAAGCTCCCCGGGTGGCGGCCACGGCCACCTCGGCCACGGCCCAACGGGAAGGCCCCGAGGCGCCGCCCGCCCTCGAGACGTCCGATCTCACCGTGCGCTTCGGAGGGATCCTGGCGGCGGACGGGATCTCGCTCACCGTGGCCCCCGGCGAGGTCCTGGGCGTGATCGGACCGAACGGTGCCGGCAAGACGACCCTGTTCGACCTCATCTCCGGGTTCACCCGGTGCGATGCCGGCACGGTAGTGGTCGGCGGTTACGAGGTCACGGGCTGGAGCCCGGACCGACGGGCCCGGCTCGGCCTCGGGCGCTCGTTCCAGGACGCCCGGCTGTTCCCGGACCTCACGGTCGAGGACACCATCGCCGTGGCGCTCGACCGGTGGGTCGACGTCACCGATCCGTTCAACCCCGCCCTCCATCTTCCGGCCTGGGTGGACTCGGAGCACAAGGTTCGGCTCCATGTGGACGAGCTCATCGAACTGTTCAACCTGGAGTCGTTCCGGTCCAAGTTCATCCGCGAGCTGTCGACCGGCTCGCGGCGGGTCGTCGACCTGGCCTGCGTGGTGGCCCACCGCCCCTCGGTGGTCCTGCTCGACGAGCCCTCGAGCGGCATCGCCCAGCGCGAGTCCGAGGCCCTCGGGCCCCTGTTGCTGCAGATGCGCAGCACCCTCGATGCCAGTCTGGTGGTAGTCGAGCACGACATGCCCCTGCTGCTCGGTGTCGCCGACCGGATGATCGCACTCGACCAGGGCCGGCCCGTGGCCGAGGGGACGCCCCGCCAGGTGCTGGCCGACCCCCAGGTGGTGGCGTCCTACCTGGGCGTGACCGATGCGGCGATCACCAGGTCGGGGGCATCGGGATCAGCCAGGTCAGACCCGGTGCCTGGCGGTGGCGGTCGACCGAGTCTCGACCCGGTCGAATAGGTACAGTTCCGAGCAGCCAACCGGGGGATGAGCCAATGTCACCGATCACGCCACCGCCAGCGCGGGCAGCATTCCTCAAGCGGTTCGGCCCGCTGCTGGCCATCGTGGCGGTGGCCGCCGGGATCGCGGTGGTGGTCGTCGCCACCCGGTCCTCGAGCTCGCCGTCGGGCAACTCCTCGCCGGCCACCACGTCAGCCACGACGGCCAAGACTCCGGCCGGCGTCCTCTCCTTCACCCAGGCCAAGACCGAGGGCAGGGTCAACTCCATCAACTGGGGCGACCGATGCGACGTGTCCCTCGGCAAGCTCAAGTACCCGAGCTTCTTCGCCGCCGAATGCTACGCCCCATTCACCGGCGACAACGGAGGCGCGACCGCTCAGGGCGTGACGGCGACCACCATCAAGGTCGTCTTCTACCTCCCCCAGCAGAACGACCCGATCCTCAACTACATCACCTCGGCCATCAAGGACAACGCCACCAACCAGCAGACCATCGACACCATGCAGAACTGGGTGTCGTTCTACAACCACTTCTTCGAGACCTACGGCCGCAAGGTGCAGATGATCCCCTACGTGGCGACCGGCGCGTCGGACGATCCCGTGGCCGCCAGGGCCGATGCCGTCACCCTGGCCACCGACATCAAGCCCTTCGCCGTCTGGGGCGGTCCCATCCTGACGACGGCCTTCGCCGACGAGCTGGCCGCTCGACACACCATGTGCATCGACTGCGGCTCCGGGGACACCAACAGCTACTTCCAGCAGCGCTCACCCTACGTCTGGGCGCTCAACATCCTGCCCGAGCAGCAGATCACCCACGTGGCGGAGTTCCTCAAGAAGCAGGTCAACAACCGCGACGCCGTGTTCGCCGGGGAGCGCGACTTCACCACCCGGAAGCGCAAGTTCGGCCTCATCGACCTGGTCAACGACGCCAATTCGGCCCAGTTGCTCAAGGACTGGCAGCAGAGCCTGTCGAAGGCCGGCATCGGCGTGTCGCAGTACGTCACCTACGCATCGCCGGTCGATCTGCAGACCAGTGCGCCCGCCCTCATCGCCAAGCTGAAGGACGCCGGGGTCACCTCGGTCATCTTCGCCGGAGATCCGATCGCGCCCCAGGCGCTGACCCGGGCCGCCACCAGCCAGGGCTACTTTCCCGAGTGGGTCATCTCCGGCTCGGTGCTCTCGGACACCGCCGCCTTCGGGCGCACCTACGACCAGAGGCAGTGGGCCCACGCCTTCGGGGTGTCATTCGGTGCGGCACGCACCGGGGTGACCGGGGCCATCACGCTCTACCGGTGGTACTTCGGCCAGGATCCGCCCGACCTCACCGCGGCGGCCACCTCCGTCGTCGACGCCGCCCTCTTCTACCCGGTGATCCAGGGACTGGGCCCCGACCTCACGGCGCAGAACTTCCAGACCGCGCTGTTCGCCGGGGCGCCGACTCCACGGGCCATCACCCAGCCGTCGCTCTCCTACGGCAACAAGCCGATCTGGCCGCAAACCGACTTCGGCGGTGTCGATGACGCCACGGCGGTCTGGTGGAACCCGTCGATCTCCGGCCCCGACGAGCTCGGCCGGCCGGGCGGTGGCCTCTACGAGTACGTGGACGGAGGGACGCGCTACCTCCCCGGCCACTGGCCCACGCAGCCTACGAAGGCCTTCGAGAAGGGCGGGGCGGTGGCCATCTACACCACGCCGCCGGCCAGTGAGCAGGTGCCGTCGTATCCGTCGCCCGCCGCCAACGGCTGACCGGTCGCCACGGCCATGGCGGGATCCCGCGCCGAGATCAGGACCGTCCGTCGCCACCAGGTGCCGGCATGGTGGAGGGATGCCAAGCTCGGGATCTTCGTCCATTGGACCCCGGCCTCGGTGCCGGCCTTCGCCCCGGTCGACCACGAGATCGGCGACCTGCTGGCCCGGCGCGACCCCCGGGCTCTGGCGTGGTCCCCCTACGCCGAGTGGTATGAGAACTCGCTCCGGTTCCCCGACAGCCCCGCGGCCCGCTTCCACGCCGAGCACTATCCGGGCCGCCACTACCGCTCCTTCATCCGCGACTGGGAGGCCGGCCTGGCCCACTGGGACCCGGACCGGTGGGCGGCCACGTTCGCGGCCACCGGGGCCCGCTACGTCGTCCTGGTCGCCAAGCACCACGACGGCTACTGCCTGTGGCCCACCGACGTGCTCAACCCGCACCGGCCCGGTTTCCACTCCAGGCGTGACGTGGTCGGCGAGCTGGCCGGAGCCGTCCGGGCCCGCGGCATGCGCTTTGGCGTCTACTACTCGGGCGGCCTCGACTGGACCTTCAACGACCACCCCATCGGGTCGTTCGGCGACCTGGTGGCGGCCCAGCCGCGGGGCCGCTACGTGGACTACGCCGAGGACCATCTCCGCGAGCTCATCGACCGGTACCGGCCCAGCGTGCTCTGGAACGACATCTCGTGGCCGGGGACGGTACGACAACTGGCCGCGGTACTGGCCGACTACTACCGGGCTGTGCCCGACGGTGTGGTCAACGACCGGTTCATGCCCTGGTCACGCCTGTGGGAGCTGGCCAAGTCGAAACCCGGCCGGAGGATGCTCGACTCCTACTCGGCGCGGGGGGCGGCGGCGGCGAAGGGGCTGGTGCCGCCCAAGCCCCCGCTGTTCGATGTGCGTACCCCGGAGTACGCGGTGTTCGACAGGGTCCAGGCGCTCCCGTGGGAGTGCGTCCGCGGCATCGACAAGGGCTTCGGGCACAACCGGCTCTCGAGCGAGGAGGACTTCATCTCGCGGCGCGACCTGTTGTGGTCACTCACCGACATCGTCGCCAAGGGTGGGAACCTGCTGCTCAACGTCGGTCCTCGCGGCGAGGACGCGTCGATCGCCGACCCCCAGCTCCGCCGACTGGAGTGGCTGGCCACGTTCACCGGCGCCGCCGGAGCCGCGCTGTTCGCCACCCGGCCCTGGGTCCATGCGCAGGGACGGGCCGAGGGTGGGGTCGAGGTCCGCTACACGGCCAGGGACACGACCGTCTATGCCTTCCTCCGGTCGGCGGGCCGGGACGACCAGGTGGTGGCCCACGCGGCACGACAGGCGGTCACGCTGAACGAGGTCCGTGCGACACCGGCCACCGAGGTGACGGCCTTGGACGGACTTCATGACGGACTTCATGACGGACTTCATATGGTGACCGAACCCACCCCGGCCGGCCTCCGCGTCCAACTGGGCGACGCCCTCTCCGACGGGCAGCCCGTCGTCCTCGCTCTCAGGCACGTCGAGGCGAGGTAGCGCCCGGCCCACGGAGGCGGCGCCTAGTTCGCCGGGACACGGCGCCGGTCGGGGGTGCGGTCAGGGTTCGCGGGGAGCGGCCTCGGATCCGAAGGCGTCCTCGGGGAGCGGGTAGGGGGCGGGCGGCAACCCGGGCATGGGATGGTGCCACCACAGCGTCTCCTCCACCCGCCAGGTGATCCGCCATCCGGCCGGGAGCCGGACCAACCGGTCGTGGTAGCAGCCACCGACCACGAAGAGCCACGGTTCGCCGCCGATCTCGAGTTGGTTGGGGTTGTGGAAGATCGAACGGGCGCGAGCCGTCTCGCCGCCGGGGTCGATGTCGACGGCGCGGTTGACCACGAGGTGCTGGGTCGAGGTGAAGATGGGCAGGACCTCGGAGAGCCACTGGCGGACCTCCGTGAAGGTGCCGGCGATGCCGCCGGCGGAGCGGTAGTCGAGACGGGCGTCCGGAGCGAACACCGAGTCGAGCCCGGGCCAGTCACGGGCATCGATGGCGGTGGCGTAGCGGACCAGGAGATCGTCGATCTCGAGACGATCGAGAAGGGTCTTGAGCCGTTCGTCCATCACGCGGGGGGCCGCTCGCCCAGCATCTGGCGGAACGCCGCTTCGTCGACGGCGATGGCGGCGTGGATAGCCGAGAGGGCCGGACCTCTGGTCCGCAGCTTGGTGGCGGCATGGGCCCGCATGTCCAGCTTCCCCAGGGCTTCGGCCACCTCCAGAGCCGACTCCGCCAGGTCAGTGGGCGGCACGACCCGGTCCAAGAAGCCGGCCCCCACCGCCTCCGAGGGCGCGAAGATCTCCGCATTGACGATCACCCGGCTGAAGTGGGTGGGTGAGACCCGCTGGCGGCAGATCTCGATGGCCGTCTGGGGCATCGTGAGCCCGATGGCCACCTCGTTGGCGCCGATCTTGAAGGCCCCCTCGGCCCCGATCCGGTGGTCCCCGGACAGGAGGAGGAACGCCCCCATGGCCAGCGCATGGCCTGTGCAGGCGATGACCACAGGAAACGGGAACGACAGCAACCGCTCCGACAGCTCGAACCCGGCGGTCAGCAGCTTCGGGCCGTCCTGGCCCCCGCCGGTCAGCGTCTGCAAGTCGAATCCGGCCGAGAACCGGCCCTCACGACCCGTCAGTACGAGGGGAGCCTCCTCCTCCAGAGCCCGGTCGAGCGCGTCATTGAGGGCGGCCAGCATCCGGAAGGTGAGTGCGTTCACCTTGCCGTCGTCCATCGTGACCACGGCGACCGCACCCTGTCTCCCATAGGAGACGACCGGCTGTTCTCCTGGGTCTGCCATCGGGCAATGGTGTCACAGGAGCGACGGGATGACCGCCTCGACCACGCTCGGCCCCGGTGTGGCCAGGGCTCGGGCCAGCTCGTCAGCGAAGTCCTCGGCAGTCTCGGCCCGGGCCGCCTGCAGCCCGAGGCCCCGGGCCAGGTCCACGAAATCGATGGAGGGGCGGCCGAGGTCGAGCATGTCCCGCGCCCGAGGTCCGGGGGACTCCACGCCCACCCGGTCGAGCTCCATGTTGAGCACCGCGTACGAGTGGTTGTTGAGCAGGACCGTGGTCACGTCGAGGCCCTCGCGTGCCATGGTCCACCATGCCTGCAGGGTGTAGAGGGCACTCCCGTCGGCCTCGAGCGCCACCACCCGTCGGCCGGGCGCCGCCACTGCCGCTCCCACCGCCACCGGAAGGCCCTGTCCGATGGCACCGCCGGTGAGGCACAGCCAATCGTGTGGCGGGGCGCCGGCGGTGGCGCCGGGGGCGAACAGACCGGAGGTGTTCCCCTCGTCGGAGACGATGGCCCCCTCGGGGAGCAGCGCGCCGAGGGCCTGGCAGACCGTCTGGGCCGTGAGCGGGCCGGTGGGGAGGTCAGGCGGCCCGGACTGCTGGCGGGGTGCGGACCCCTGTTTGGTCCCCAGAAGGTCGGCCAGCCCCTCCACTGCGGCTCCCATGTCGTCGGCCGCTCCCACCAGCCGGTGGACGATGCAGCCGTCGGGCACGAGGTCGCTGGCCTTGCCCGGATAGGCGAAGAACGACACCGGCGGTCTGGCGTCGACCAGCACCAGGTGCCGGATGCCCTCGAGCTGCATGGCGGTGAACTCAGCCAGGTAGGCCAACCGCTCGACCACCGGGCGCCCGGCCCCGCGCTCCAGTCGGGCCGGGAAGGTCTCCGCCAACAGCTTTGCTCCGGTGGCCGCGGCCATGTCCGCCACCACGTCGAGCGCAGGGCCCAGGCAGGCCCGGCCCCCGATGAGAAACGCGGCGGGCTGGCCGGATCGGAGCGCCTTGGCCACGGCCTCCTGCCGATCGGGGTCCGGTACGGCGCCGACCGGTGGCGCCTCCCCGCCGGCGGGCACGACCGCGCCCCCTTCGGACCACGAGACGTCGGCCGGGAGGATGAGTGTGGCCACCGATCCGGGCGGGCCGGCGGCTGCGGCCAGGGCGGCGACGGCGTCAGCCCCCAGGTCCGACGTCGACTCGGAGGTGCGGACGAAGGTCGACACGTTGCGCGCCACCGTCTCGATGTCCGACTGCAGCTGAGCATCGAAGGGCCGGTGGCTGATGGCGTGATCGCCCACAATGTTGACCACGGGGCTGGCGGCCCGCCGGGCGTTGTGCAGGTTGGCCAGGCCGTTGCCGAGCCCGGGGCCGAGATGGAGCAGGGTCGCCGCCGGCCGGCCGGCCATCCGGGCGTACCCGTCCGCCCCGCCGGTCGCTACCCCTTCGAACAGCGCCAGCACACTGTGCATGGCGGTCACGTCGTCCAGTGCCGCCACGAAGTGCATCTCCGAGGTGCCGGGGTTCATGAAGCAGGTGTCGACCCCGTGGTCGACCAGGGTGCGTATCAGTGACTGGGCGCCGTTCACCGGACCTCCGCATGGGCGGCGACCGGGTCGAAGATGGTGCCGGGGTTGAGGATCCCGACGGGATCGAAAGCGGATTTGATGCGGCGCAAGAGGTCGAGCTTGACCGGATCCTCCAGGTCGGCCAAATAGGAGCGCTTCTCCGTTCCGATCCCATGCTCACCCGACACCGCCCCGCCCAGCGACACGCCGGCCGCGATGATGTCGTGCAGGAGCCGGTGGCGAACCTCCGGATCTGATTGCCACACCGAGAGATGGACGTTGCCGTCGCCGGCATGACCACACCCGACCACCAGTGACGAGGTGTCGGCGGCCAGCCCGTTGACCGTGGCCAGCATGTCCGGGATTGCGGCCCTGGGCACCACCACGTCCACGATGTCGTCGGCACCGTTCGCCTTGGCCGCCCAGAACGCTCGCTCACGGGCCCCGACGAGGTCCGTGCCGGACTGGTCCGGCAGGACATATACGTCGAGGGCGCCCAGGGCGGCCAGCATCTCGGCCAGCACCTGGGTGTCCTCCTCCAGGCGCTCGGTGTGGTGGCTCTCGAGCACGATCACCAGGTAGGCCAGGGCCCGGGCCTGCACCTCGTCGGGGACCCCGAGGTCGATGCCGGCGTTGGCGGTGATACCCGCCATCGACACCAGGTCGATGTACTCGACCATCAGGGGCCCGACCCCGCTGGCCACGACGTGCGGCACGGCGGCGGCGATCTCATCGAGCGACGCGTAGGGAGCCAGCAACGTGGCGCTGAACTCGGGCCGCGGATGCAGTCGCAACGTGGCCCGGGTGACCAGGGCGAGCGTGCCCTCCGATCCGATCACCAGCTGGGTCAGGTCGTAGCCGCTGGTGGACTTGACGAACTTCCCTCCCGAGGTGACGACCTCACCGGTGCCG
Source organism: Acidimicrobiales bacterium (assembly GCA_015478655.1). GTDB lineage: Bacteria > Actinomycetota > Acidimicrobiia > Acidimicrobiales > RAAP-2 > Bog-756. The sequence goes on from JADMIJ010000034.1 coordinate 34,619, forward strand.
AGCACCGCAGTGATCCCCAGGACGTGGTGGCGGGTCACGCCGTATTTGACCGCTCGCATCCCACCGGCATTGGTGGCCACGTTGCCACCCAGGCTGGCCGACTGCTCGCCCGGGAACACCGGATACACCAGGCCGAAGGGGATCAGCGCCGCGTCGAGCTCGGCCAGGGTCAACCCCGGCTCGACCACGGCCACGTGGTTGGCGGTATCGATCTCGAGGATGCGGTTCATGCGCTCGAACGACACCACCACCCCGGCCTCGACGGGAGTGCAGCCACCGGACAGCCCGGTGCCGGACCCGCGCGCGGTCAGCGGGACCCCTTCGGACGCTGCGGCCCTGACGATGGCCGCCACCTCCTCGGTGGAGCCGGGACGGACCACGGCACGGGGACGGACGGGGACGCCGGTGAGGGCCTCGTCGTGGGTCGCGTCCTGGTTGATGTCGGCACCGGTGTCGACGTTCACCGCCCCCGCGATGTCGATGAGCCGGTCCTCGATCTCGTGCACCGCCGACACGCTACCGCTTCGCCCACGATCGACCCATGGTCGGCCTACACGGGACGCGGATGGATGGGAGGCGCCAGGGGGGCAGGAAGAGACCCGGTGTCCTCCGTACCCCGACGGTAAGGTGCCCTGCGTGGGCATCGTGCTCCGCCGCGACGCTCGTGGCGCCGCCTCGGGCAGTCATCGGCTGCTCCTCCTGGCGTCGGGGTCAGCCGTGGCGGTGGTACTGTCCGTGGCTGTGCTGTCCGGCCCGGCACTGGCAACCACGCCTGGACCACCGGGCCCGCCACAACACGACTCGTCTCCGGTCGACCTCTCGACCCCGATCGACATGGCCAACGGCCTGCCGCAGCCGTCCGCCGTCGTGCGCTCAGGCGGTGCCCGTATCGAGGTGCTGACCCCCACGCTGCTGCGACTCGAGTACTCCCCCTCCGGGACGTACGAGAACCGCCCGACTGTCAATGCCATCGACCGGCGGATGGCCGTGCCGAGGTACACCGCTCAGGTTTCGCACGGTTGGCTGACCGTCCAGACCAGTCGGGCCACCCTCCGCTACAAGGTGGGGTCGGGTCCCTTCACGGGGGCCAACACGTCGCTGCGATTGGCGGTGGGCGGCCAGATGACCACCGTGCATCCCACCTGGGAGTGGGAGTGCCCGTTCGGCCAGACCTGTCAGGCGGGAGCGGCGGCACTGGGCGGGGGTGCCTCACTCAGTCAGAGTCAGGGCGGCTACCAGAGCACCGCCGGCTACGCCGGGTACCTCAACCGACAAGGGGCCGGCGCCACCTGGTCTGTCCTGGGTGCACCGAGCGGCCCGGCCGCGGTGTCCATTCGCTACTCGAACCTGGCCGGCGCTCCCCTGGCGACCGCCCCGCGCACGATCAGCCTGGCCGTCAGCGGTCAGCTCGTCACCACGTTGACGGCCACACCCACCGACAGCGCCAACCCGTGGTCGACGCTCACCACCACGGCTCCCCTGCGGTCGGGCTCGAACTCGGTGGCGGTGGTCTGCGGGTCGGGCGACAGCTGCGGCGTCGACATCGACACCCTTGCCGTCGGCGCCGCGGGGACCCCGCCCTTCCCAGCCGTGCCGGCCGGTTCGCTGGGCGGGTGGGTCCGGGGCTTCGACACCTACACCTACGGCCCGGGCACGACGTGCCCGCCGGGCACCGGGGGGGACACGTGCCAGGCCGTGCTCGAGCCCCTGCACACCGCCGGCCTCCTCGACACGGCCGGGTGGCGACTGGTCGACGACACCCACGCCGCCACCTGGACCCCGCAGGGCTGGGTTCAGGCCCGCAGCCCGGGCAGGGACGTCCAGGACGGCTACCTGTTCGCCTACGGCCACGACTACGCCGGCGCGCTGCGCACGTTCGCCCAGCTGACCGGCTCGGCCCCGCTGCTCCCCCGCAATGTCTTCGGTGTGTGGTACTCGGACTACCACGCCTATTCCAGTTCCGTCATCCAGGACCAGCTGTACCCGGCCTTCGAGGCCGACGGGGTGCCCCTCAACACGCTGTCGCTCGACACCGACTGGAAGGCACCCAACGGCTGGAACGGATGGGAGTGGAACAACACCTTGTTCCCCCAACCGGGGTCGTTCCTGAACTGGGCCCGATCCCATGGCGTCGACGTCACCCTCAACATCCATTCGAGCATCGACAACAACGACCCCAAGCTGGCCGCCGCCCAGCGCATCGCCGGAGGCGGGTTGGCCGCGTCCAGCTGCACCGCCGGCCCTTGCAAGGTCTGGGCTGGAGCGCGGTGCCGCAGGCCGAGTCGAACTTCGCCCTCCAGCAGAGCTTCCAGCACCAGGGGGTGGCGTTCTGGTGGCTGGACTGGTGCTGCGACGAGTCGATCGTGGGCATGCCCGGGCTGACCCCCGACTCCTGGATCGGCCACCTCTACGCCCAGGAGATGGTCAACCAGGGTCAGCGGGGCTTCGTGCTGGCCCGCATCGGCGCGTCCAACGACTACCCGCAGCAGGTGTACGCGGCCGGGCCGTGGTCCGACCACACGTCTGCCATCGCCTTCACCGGCGATGCCTGGGGAACGTGGAACACCTTGGCCCGGGAAGTGGCACTCACCCCTGATGAGGCGACCATCGGGCAGCCCTATGTGAGCGACGACATCGGCAGCTTTCTCGGGGCGCCGGGCGGGGCACCCCAGGTCCCAGCGGATCTCTACGCCAGGTGAGTCCGGTTCGGCACCTTCCAGCCCATCCTGCGGCTGCACTCCGCCAACGGGGACCGGCTGCCCTGGCAGTTCCCGCAACCGGTGCGCGGCATCACCGACGACTTCCTCCGCCTCCGTGAGGTGCTCATGCCCTACACCTACACGCTGGCATCACAGGCGCACAACGGTGGTCTCCCCGTGGCGCAGCCGTCAGGGGAATCGGAGTTCCAGCGCAGCCCGCAGGCTGTTACACCCCCACCGTATCGTTCGACCGTCATGAGTGATCGTCGATTTCCGGGTGGTGTTGTCTCTACCGACCCTTCGGCAACGGTGGCCCAACGCCCCCGGGGCAACACGCAGCGCGACCAGCGGTGGAACTGGGATGCCACATGAGACGGTCTTATCGATTCAGACTTCGTCCGACGGCCAAACAGCATCTTGCTCTGGGCCAGTGCCTCGACGCCCACCGGGACCTCTACAATGCGGCCCTGCAAGAGCGTAGAGACGCCTATGAGCGGGTCGTGCGGCGTTCGCCCCGGTATTTTGGCCCTGACCGGCCGAAGGGCCCGGTTTCCTATAACTCGCAGTCGGCGCAACTGCGGGCCATCCGTGAGGCCAGACCCGACATATGTGTCTGGTCGTTCTCCTCCGAGCAGGCCACGCTCCGTCGCCTCAACCGGGCCTTCGACGCGTTCTTCCGTCGTTTCCGCTCCGGCGAAACCCCCGGCTACCCTCGGTTCAAGGCGGCCCATCGGTTCGACTCGGTGGAATGGCCGAGGGACGGTGACGGGTGCCGATGGCACCCCGAGGTAGGACGGGTCTATCTCCAGGGCGTCGGTCACGTGAAGACCACCGTGCACCGGGCGATCGAGGGACGGGTGAAGACCATTTCGGTCAAGCGAGAGGGTCGACGATGGTTTCTTATCCTGTCCTGTGACGATGTACCGCTAAGGCCACTGGCGCCGACAGGGGCCGTCATCGGTATCGACGTCGGGGTGGTCAGCTTCGCCACCACGTCCGACGGAGACCGGATCGACCCTCCCCGGTTCGCCTCCAGGGAGGCCGACCGAGTGGCTCGGGCCCAGCGGTCCCTCCAAGCTAAGAAGCGGGGATCGAACCGTCGGCGGGCTGCTCGGGAAACGGTGGCCAGGCGACACCGCTCGGTGGCCAACCGGCGCCGGGACTTCCACCACCAGGTGGCCGCTCGATTAGTCCGGGAGTACGACATACTCTGTGTCGAGGATCTCAGAATAACGAACATGACACGACGGACGAAGCCCAAGGTGGTCGCTCAACGTCCCGGACAGTTCCTCCCCAACGGCGGGAGGGCCAAGTCCGGACTCAACCGAAGTATCACCGACGCGGGCTGGGCCCATTTCCGGTCGATCCTGGACACCAAAGCGGAAGAAGCTGGGCGGACAGTGATCGCCGTAAACCCCCGGCACACCAGTCAGACCTGTCACAACTGTGGCCACGTCGACTCTGGCAACCGCGTCACCCAAGCGGAGTTCTGCTGTCTGTGCTGTGAGCACACCTCCCATGCAGACATAAACGCCGCTCGCAACATCCTTGGGGCTGGACTGGCCCTCTTGGCCGCCGAACAGGCGCCTGAAAGAAGCTGGCGGCTTCGGGCCGCCAGAGAAGTCACTTGGAACCAGTGGTCCACGAAAAGCCGATGCCAGGGCCACCTCATTCGGGGAAGAATCGGGGCAGGAACTGCCGGTTGGCCGACAGCAGGGCGTCCGCCAACTGCTCGGCCCGGGGGTACTGACCGACCAGGGGATTGGCCACCAGGGCCCTGATCATGGTGTCGCGGCTCCCCGACAGGGCGGCCTCCACGGCCAGGCGCTCGTAGGCCTTGCAGTGCGCCACCAGGCCGGACATGTCTGCCGGAAGGGGACGCTGGGGCAGCGGATGGGCGCCGTCCCGGTCGACGGTGCAGGGGATCTCCACCACGGCATCGTCGGGTAGGCCGGAGAGGGCCCCGTCGTTTCGGACGTCCACCACCTGGACGTCACCGGTTCCGGCATGGAGCGAGGCGATGAGCCGGACCGCCGCCTCGGAGTAGAAGGAGCCGCCGCGCCACCAGAGCTTCTCGGGCTTGGTGACCAAAGACGGGTCGCGGTACTCGGCCAGCAACTCGGCCTCGAGCTCGGCCACCACCTCGGCCCTCGAACGCCAGCCCGGCGCCGCCTGATCGGCCACGTCATGGTCGAGGCAGTAGTAGTAGTGGAGGTAGTAGGACGGCAGCGCCCCCAGCAGGCGGAGCAGCCCGGCCGGGGTGCCGCTCTCCAGCTCGAGCTCGGGGCTGAACCGATCCAGCAGCTCGGGCATCCGGTCGACCCCGTCGACCACGGCAGATCTGGCCCAGGTGAGATGGTTGAGCCCTACGTGCTCCAGCTCCACCGCATCCGGGTCCACCCCGAGGTAGTGCCCGATGCGTCGCTGGACGGTGATGGCCACGTTGCACAGGCCGACGGCGCGGTGTCCCTCGTCAGCCAGGGCCTGGGTCACGATGCCCACGGGGTTGGTAAAGTCCACCACCCAGGCGCCGGGCGCAGCCCGGTGGGCCGTCTCCTCGGCGATCTCGAGCACAAGGGGGACGGTGCGCAGCGCCTTGGCCAGCCCGCCCGGGCCGGTCGTCTCCTGACCCAGGCAGCCGTACCCGATGGGAAGGGTCTCGTCGGTGTGCCTGGCCGCCTGACCACCGACCCGCAGCTGGATGATAACGAAGTCCGCCCCGTCGATGGCCCGCGTCCGATCGTCGGTGGTGACCAGCTCCCCGGCCCAACCCCGCTGGCGAAGGATGCGGTCGGCCAGCCCGCCCACGGCCTCCAAGCGATCGGGGTCGGGGTCGAGGAGGACGAGCTCGTCGACCACCAGTCGGTCCTCGTGGGCGCACAGGCTGTCGACGAGCTCCGGCGTGTAGGTGCTGCCACCTCCGACCACGGCCACTTTCGTTCCCACGCATCGAACGTAACATCAGCGGGTGGTCATCGACCGGGGGGACCAGTGACGGAGCCGGCGGGTGGGGCCGCGGCCGTCCTCGCCGTCGACGGTGGGGCGTCGAAGACCGACGTCTGGGTCGTGGGGGCTGACGGCTCGATCCTCGGCACCGCCCGCGGGAGTGGTTCGAACCACCAGTTCTTCGGGCTCGACGGCGCCATGGACGCGCTCGGGTCGGCCATCGAAGCCGCGCTCGGCGCGGCCGCCATCGACCCCGGGTCCCGCCCCCCGGTGGGCGTGTACTGCCTGGCCGGGGTGGACCTCCCCGTCGACGAGGATCGGCTGAGTGAGGCCATCGCCGCTCGCGGTTGGAGCTCGGTCGACCTGATTCGCAATGACACCGTGGCCGTGCTGCGGGCCGGGGCCCGGTCGGGCTGGGGGGTCGGGGTGGTGTGCGGCTCGGGCCTCGACTGCGTGGGGCTGGGTCCGGACGGATCGATCGAGCGTTTCCCCCCTCTGGCCGCGCCCTCGGGCGCCTTCACCCCCGGCGGGTCATGGCTGGGGGTCCGAGCCCTCGGGCTGGCGCTGCGTTCCCGCCACGGACGCGGCCGGCCCACCGCCCTGGC
>JADMIJ010000035.1 GCA_015478655.1 Acidimicrobiales bacterium
ACACGCTCACGCCGACGCCAAACGCGTAATCAAAATCGCGGCGGGCCCTTAGGGTCTGGTGGCTGCCGCTTGATGTGGCATGCGACTGGAGGATCAAAATGGCCCACGCAGTAGTGATGCAGGTGAAGCTCCCTCAAGACGGGAGTCCCGATGCCGCCCAACGCATGCTGGAGGATGTTGTAATTCCTCTGGCAAAATCTCAGGCAGGGTTCAAGAACGGCACCTGGCTGCACGACGGCAAGGGCAATGGGATGGGCGTGATTGTGTTCGCTACCGCGGAGAATGCCGAATCGGCACAAGGAGCGCTCAAGCCGCCGCCCGGAGGACCCCAATTGGTTTCGAGCGAGCTCTACGAGGTCGGTGGTCAGGCCTAGCAGCCTGGAACGCCTCGCCCACCATGCAATGACTGGTTTGGACGGTTGGCCGATGCCTCAGAACCTTGTCGAGGCGGCGGAGTGCGAGGGACGACAAGCGTGGGTGGCAACCCTGCCGGCGACAGTGAGCGAACTACAAGAGCGTTGGTCGCTGACAGTTGGTGAGCCCTTCCAGCCCGGTGGTCAGACAGCCTGGGTGGCTCCTGTCGCCGACCATGCGGGGGCCGAGCTGGTACTGAAGGTCGCGTGGCGACACCCGGAGGCGGCGCACGAGGCTGACGGTTTGCGCGAGTTGGATGGGGACGGTGCCGTCCTGTTGCACGCCGTGATGGAGTTCGACGACACCATCGCGCTGCTCCTTGAGCGGTGCGTTCCTGGGACGACGTTGGCCAGCCGACCCGAGTCCGAACAGGACTGCGTCATCGCGGGGCTGCTACACCGGCTCTGGCGCGAGCCCGCACCGGGTCACCGCTTCCGGTCACTGCAGCTCATGTGCGATGAGTGGGCGGAGGAGTTCGAGCAGAGGGCCCCAAGGGTCCGGGCAAGTCTTGATCCTGGTCTGGCGCGGGAAGGCATTGCCCTCCTCCGAACGCTCCCATCAACCGCAGACCGATCGGTACTGCTGTGCACGGACCTGCACGCCGGCAATGTGCTTGCCGCCAAGCGGGAGCCGTGGCTCGTCATCGACCCCAAGCCCTACGTCGGAGACCCCACCTATGACCCTCTCCAGCACCTGTTGAACTGCGACGAGCGGTTGCGAGCAGACCCCCACGGGCTGGCGATGCGAATCGCCGACTTGCTCGGGCTCCACCCGGACCGTCTTCTGCTGTGGCTGTTCGCCCGCTGCGTCAAGGAGTCACCCGATTGGCCTGCCCTTGCGGAGGTCGTGCGGCGTAGCGCCCCCACATAGCGGGCGTTGGGAGATAGTCGCAGTTTCGTCCCACTATCGGATATGGAGGCCCACCGGCCGATTGATCCGCGTGGGCCTCAAGAAATTGGGCAAAGGGGCCATTCGGGGACTCCCCGCACGTCGTAGTGAGGATCCAGCGACAAGGGAGCATGTGTACCAGCTGGGATGCCTGAACTCGCCGCTCCCAGGGGGAGCCGGAAAGGGACACCGGTGTCGAACCTCGACAACAAATGGGGGCGTCAACAGCGGTTGTTCGCGGCATTCCAGATCTCCCCGTCGCCGAAACGACGACCGGGACCAAAGATCTGGTCATAGACACGGGTGAGCGGTTCCGAGCCTGGATATCCGCCGATGACAACGGTCACGCGGACACTGTTGCGGACAAATGACGCGGCGAACTCGCGACAGAGTGCGTGGGTGAGCGTAATGGAAGGAGACAGACCGGGCGCGGTGCCAACGATATAACCGAGCGGGCTGGGATTCGCCCCCGCGTTCGCCGTCCGCTGGCCCGGTTGCGGATGCCACGCGTAGCCCTCAAAGTCGCGGTAAGGGAACCCAGCGACCGCCTGCCACGCCAATGGTGTCCCGGAGAACGGACTACTGGGCGGGTACAAGAGCACGGTGACTGGGCTCCCGTTGTTTCCGGTTGGGACGTGTCGAAGCACGTCCGGCACGGCCACACTTTCGAATCCGACATAGGGCACATTGCCCGCCACGAGCAGTGGTATGGCCACAAGGACGCCGGCGCCCGCGGCGGTGACATCGCCGAGATGGCGCCGCCAGACGCCGCCGTTCGCCTGAATGGCCGACGTCACTCCATCAAGGGTAATGGCTACGAGCAGCGCCAGGAGAAGATCGGTCAGGATCGAGATTCGGATCCACGCGACATTCTTCAAGATCGGGATCGCCTTGGAGAGATACCAAGCCGGCGCGTGCCACGAAAAGGTCGGGTCGGATCCGGTCAATCGAGTGGCGCTTCCCCACGAGAGGGCTATGCACCACAGGGTGGCAGCCCACAGGAGGAGAACGACCCGGTGGCGTCGAGCAAAGAAGAGCGCTGCCAATGCCAGAACAATGGTCAGCGGGCCAGCGAAAGCGTTGTCGAAAAGGTGCTGCCAAGGAGTCCCCGGCAGGGGCTTCAAAAAGCCATGTCCTGTCGCCGTTGACGGCCACACCGGTGAGGACAACGCTGCGCCTGGCATCACCTTCGGGCCCAAGGTTGCGACATGATCCGGGCCGTTGAAATAGACGACCATTGGGTAGATCAGGAGAACGCCGGCTGTCGCAACGGCAGTGGCGGTGCCTTTGATGGCGAACCGGGCGTGTGACGAGATCTGCCTTGGGTTGGCAACGATCGCAAGGGCGAGCACGGGGCCGGCGACGACGACAAAATCGAGGAGTATCTCCTGACCGGAGAAAAACTGGAGGACGATGAGCAGACCGAGCAGCAGGCCGAGTCGCATCGGGCGACCCGTCTGCCGGAAGAAGATGCGGTCGAGCAGATACACAGCGAGAGGTGGGAAGAACATCCAACTCAGGTTGAAATCGGCCAGCCCATTGAACTGTAGGAGTGCGGGGGAAAAGCCGTAGATGAGTCCGCCGACGAACGCCACCGATCGGCGCATTTCGTAACGGCGGAGGACGTAGTAGAGCGACAGCGCGGAGACGACGGGTGCGGCGATTCCGGCGATGTTCAGCGAAGTGATGGGTGAAGAAAGTTCGGTGATCGGAGCGAGGAGGAATGCCTCGAGTAGCACACTTGCATTCGCCAGCACATTGATCCCGTGTGGAGCAAACATGTAGGTGCTCACCAAAGGGTTGGTGTGGTGGGCAATGGCAAACGGAAGCCAAGCCATGAACCAGACCCTTTGGCCCACATCGCCGAGGTTGAGCCGGTACATGTGGGTCGTCACCCCAGTGGCTACCAGGTGCTGCCAGCAGAACAGCGACAACGCCGTGTAGAGAACCGTGACGGTCAAGCCGGCTATCACCGCGCTCCGGTATCCCGAGAGGCTGGCCGTGGTCGGCGTTCCGTGTGAACCGGTCGTGGCCTCGTGTCTCACCTCTGGTTCGGCCACTCGTTGCCACATGGGCGACCACGGTACTGCGTCCGATGTCAATGACCCATGTGTGATGGTGGCTCGACCAGCGATTGTGTCAGGGCCCTCAAAGGACAATTGAGGGGCCAGGAAGTGGGGTGCAGGTCCTCACGACGTGAGTCCGTCCTGAGGCAGTCAGCGGGGAAGGCTGCCCTGGGCACATCTGGGTTCGCGTCATGCCCGATTCGGGGCCGCGTTGTTCCGTACACCATCGTCGCTGGTGCTTCGGTTTGCCCTCCGAGGATCGGATCTTGCGGGCTGTGACCCCATGTGCGGTCTCTGGGATCTCGGCCTCGGATTCTGCTCAAATGGCTATGTGGACACAGTGCCAGAGACCCGCTATACGAAGGCCGACGACGGCGTCCACATCGCCTATCAGGTCTTCGGCGAGGGCGCCTTCGACCTCGTGGTGATCCCAGGCTTCATCTCGCATGTCGAGTTGGCCTGGGAGGACGCGGCCTTGGCTCGTGCCCTCCGTCGGCTCGGGTCCTTCTCCCGTGTGATCATGTTCGACAAACGCGGCACTGGCATGTCCGACCGGACCGAGCGGCTGCCCGACATCGACCGGCGAATGCTCGACATCGAGGCGGTGATGCAGGCGGTCGGCTCCGAGCAGGCGGCCCTGTTCGCTGTATCGGAAGGCGGGCCCATGGCCATCTTGTTCGCGGCAGCCCATCCCGAGCGCACCCGGGGCCTGGTGTTGGTGGCCACCTATGCCCGCATCACTGCGTGTCCCGACTACTCCATCGGGATGCCCACCGAGCAACTCTACGAATCGGTGCAATACCTCGAGCCCCGGTGGGGGACCGGTGTGGGGTTGAGCGGCTGGGCCCCGAACGTCGCCGACGATCCCGGCGCGCGAGAGTGCTTTGCTCGCATGCAACGCCTGGCCGCGAGCCCGGGCTCGGCCATGGCCCTTATGAGCTCGTACATGGATATGGATGTCCGACCGGCGCTTCCGCTCGTGCACGCTCCGACTCTGGTGGTGCACCGGACCAGTGACCGCATGGTGCCCGTGGCTCACGGTCGCTACCTGTCCGAGCACATCGACGGCGCTCGCCTGTTCGAGCTACCAGGAACCGATCACTTCTGGTGGACGGAAGACACTGGCCAGGTCCTCGACGAGGTCGAGGAGTTTCTCACCGGCGTCCGCTCAGTGCCTGAGGCAGATCGGGTACTGGCCAGCGTACTGTTCACCGACATCGTCGATTCCACGCGCCGAGCTGTAGAGCTGGGCGACCGGGAGTGGAAACTCCTGTTGAATCGACACGACGCGTTGGCCGAGCGCCAGGTGGCCCGACACGGTGGTCGGCTTGTCAAGACGACGGGAGATGGGATCCTGGCAACGTTCGATGGCCCAGCCCGATCGGTTCGGTGTGCCCGGGCCATCAGCGACGGCGCCAAGGCCCTGGGTGTGGCGGTGCGAGCAGGAGTGCACACCGGAGAAGTCGAGCTGCGCGGGGACGACATCGCCGGGCTCGGCGTAAATATCGCCTCGCGGATCGAAGTGTTGGCCCAGCCCGGCGAGGTCCTCGTCTCCAGGACGGTGACGGACCTCGTGGCTGGCTCGGGTCTGGACTTTGACGATCGGGGAGAACACGACCTGAAGGGTGTTCCCGGACGTTGGCAGCTATTCGCCGCGAGGTTCTGATCGCCCGGAGGTTCGGCGAACCTCGCCGGACCGCGGCGGAGAGAAGGTGCGTCAAACGGAAGGGTCGATTCTGTGGCAGCGTTGAGGGTGTCGAAGACTTGCGAGCGGTTGTCCCGACAAGGAGGTCACGATGGTCGAGCCGGGTGAGGGCAGTAGTACCGGGGGTCGAGGACGGCTGGGCGGCGGAGCGATCGCGTCCATCGCGGGCGGTGGGCTGTTGCTCGTCTTCATCATTCAGAACACCGAAAAGATCCGCCTCCACTTCTTGGTTTGGAATTTCTCTTGGCCGTTGTGGCTCTACACCCTCGTCACCGCGGCGTTCGGTGCACTGATCTGGGTCGGATTGGGCGTGATGCGTCGTCATAGACGCAGGAAGGAGCGAAGGGCAGATCGACGGGGTGACTGATCAGAGCGCGGCTTCCGCCCATCGACTCGAACACGCCGCCGGAGAGGAAGACCGTCGTGCCTGAAGAGGAGGCAGCGACCCCGGACAGCACGGCGGTGCGGGTCGCCCTGTGGCGGGCTCTGCACACACAGGTCGACCCTGTTCCACATGTGCTCGAAGACGAGGTCGGCCTACGGCTGGTCGCCCCCGACGACGATTGGCGCCGCCGTCCCGACATGGACCCGGTCTTCACCGGCGGCTTTCGGGCCGCCATCGTGGCCCGTGCCCGCTTCATCGAGGATCTCGTCGCAGAGCAGGCCGACCGAGGAGTCGGCCAGTACGTCCTTCTGGGAGCTGGCCTCGACACCTTTGCCGAGCGCAGGCCGGAGATTGCTTCGCGCCTGCGGGTTTTCGAGGTCGACCGCCCTGGTCCTCAGGCCTGGAAGCGCCGGCGTCTGATCGAGCTCGGATTCGGCGTCCCCGAGTGGCTGCGGTTCGTGCCGGTCGACTTCGAGGCGGACTCCTGGTGGGAAGAGTTGACGGCCGCCGGCTTCGATCCCGGCCGGCCGCCGGTGGTGGCTTCGACCGGCGTCTCCATGTACCTCACCAAGGAGGCGAACACGGCCATGCTCGGCCAGATCGCATCCTTCGCCCCCGGCTCGACGCTGGCCATGACGTTCCTAGTGCCTAGTGCCGCTGGAGTTCCTCGACCAGGACGACCGTCCCGGATTCGAGATTGCAGAGGCCGGCGCCCGAGCGTCGGGTACACCTTTCATCAGCTTCTTCGCCCCGAGCGACATGCTGGCACTGGCTCGCGACGCCGCCTTTCGAACCGCCCGGCACGTGCCGATGTCGGATACGGCCGGGCGGTACTTCGCCAATCGCGCTGACGGCCTTCGCCCGTCAAGCGGAGAAGATCTACTGGTTGCCACTACCTGACTCTCTTCGTCCCCACGTCGTCTGTTCCGAAGAAGAGGGGCCCTGACGCAAGAGGCAGCCGGGGTGGGACGGTTCGTCGTCGGCTCCTTGCCCTTCCCGAATCGGCGGACGCTGGCGGGTCCGGCACGAGTAGCGGCCGAGTCGACGAGTGGCGTCTGGGCGAAGGCGAAGGATCAATACCCGTTGGCTGCGGCGGCACCAACACGGCCATCGAGGGCAACCATTGAGGACCAAGGGTTCTGGCTCGGTTGAGGTGGAAATCTGGTGGTGCCGAGAGAACTGAACCCCTCTGACCAGCTCTGGAGAAGGTGATCCGCAAATGAGGTCTCCACGTCCAATAGTGCCGCGACTCCGAAGGCCACATCCTCGGCGGCAATGGGATCTGTCTCTACGAGTCCGGCAATGAGCTCGTCGGTTGCGATCTGTTGATGGAGCAGATCCGCCTGAACATGCACGTCGTAGAATTCGGCGGCTGCCTCGCTGTTCAATAGTCTTCGTACCGCGGCCGAGTAACGCGACATGGGGACAACGGAGGTCATTTCGAATGCGGCCAAATGCCCGACGAGAGCGCCCCGCCAACGGCGGTGAAGGCCGAGCATGGACACCAAGTTGTCGGTTGCGAGTGTCACTCCGGGGATCTGGTCGATGTAGGCGCCTGGCGCCGTATCGAGATCCAGGGCAGTCATGGTGGTAGCAAACAGTTCGGCGTGCGATCGACCTCGAATCCCGTTTCCGTATTCGTCAGACTGGAGCGTCACGAGGGCTGACTTTGCCCGGCCTCGGAGGCGAGGGATGGTCCAGGTATGGGGATCAGCCTCCTTGCGCTGATAGATGCTCCGGTGAATGACGAACTCTCTCAGGTGGTCTTTGGTTCCCCGCTCGCTCATGAAGAGCGAGAGCGAGGGGCCATCGTCACCGCCCAGCAATCGTCGAAGAACGGAAGCAGGTTCACCGCTATGCACCGGGTTCCCGGGACGGGCTCCCCGTCCGGCAGCATTGGCGACCAATCCCGCGAAGAACCGATCTTCCACACGGTTTCTCAGTTCGAGGAGGGCGGGTGCCCATTCCCATTGCTCGTCGACGCCAACAAAACCGTCGTAGTGCAGTGCGAAACAGATATGAAGAGCAAGTTGGGTGTCCTCACCGGTCAAGGGATCATCGGTCGGGATGGCCCAGTCATGGAGTCGCCCGGGCGGTCTCAGGAGGCGGTCAGTGAGCATCTCCGTCAATGGACCCCTCGGGGCCGGCAGATGTGGCATCACCACTCTTCATTCCCCCCGGAACGATGCGAGAAACGATCAACATCCGAGAACGCACAGAATACTGGTGGCCCTGGTGGGTACGAGGGATGCCGGCAGCAGGAAACCGGCCCCTTTGCCATGGTGGCCGGACATGTCCTCGCCGCGCTGAGCATTGCGAACTATCGACGCAATTGTTGGCCAGCTTGAGGTGCCAAGTCACCTCGAATGAGTCGGGCAGGCACGAGTCGCACCACCGTTGCGCAACGGGAGCTTTCGCCCCTTCACCGGCATCATCGCCCCTGCATTGTCGATGTACGCGTTCGGCCCCGGTCTGCCTTCGACTCGTCTTCCTCCACAGAGTCCCTTCCTCTGTCGTGAGTCGGTCATTCCTGGCTGCGAGTAGCTCGTGCCTCCTTGGCGTACCGCGAGGCGAGTTGGCGGGAGAAGCCGTAGTTGCGGGCCAGTTCCGCGATGGTCATACCGTCCTCGAGGGCCACGGCAAAGATTGCCACCAATACCTTGTGACGAGCTCGCTCGAGTTGGGCGAGGGCATCGTCAACCGGTCGTCGTCCTTCGACAACGGGGTTCGCTCGTAGGACAGCGGCATCAGGAACTCCTCTGGTGTTGCTCTTGAGCGTCGCCCGCGTCAAGTCCTCGGCGACCTGGAAGGCGAGTCGCGCGTCTCGGAGGGCGTCAGCGACTTCCTCGAGCGCCTCGGCGGCATGGTCTTGAGCATCGGACACTTGCGCATCGTATGTCGGGCATCGTGCACCCCGGTGCCAGTCCGACGCGCATCCCCAATGGACGAGCCATGATCGTCCTCCGGTCGGCGCCAGTTCCGGCCACAAGCCACAGGACCAGCGACGTTCGGTTGAGCGTGCGCCGCCTGGCGAGGTACCGGGAGCAAGTCGCCAGCTGTCGGGTGCAGACATATTCTCGGACCGTGCCCGACACAGATGATGACCGACTCGGAGCGCTGGTCAGTCGCCTCAGAGCTGCTGGCGCAATCAACACGGCAGGGGTCGAGGGTGCCTTTCGCGTCGTGCCGAGGCATCTGTTCCTGTCATCGGGCAAGAGGGCCTGGGCCTACGAGGACAGTGCGATCTTGATCAAGGATGATCCACGCGGGAGACCGATCAGCGCCCTCTCCCACCCTGTCATCATCGCCATGATGCTCGAAGCTCTTGAAGTTGGCGCAGGTCAGAATGTCCTGGAGATTGGAACCGGTTCTGGCTACAACACTGCCCTCTTGGCCGAGCTCGTAGGACCGACCGGTGCGGTGCTGTCCATGGAACTGGAGGCGGACTTGGGCGATCTTGCTCGACAGAGACTGGCCGAGTTCGGTTACCGACATGTTGACATCGTGGTTGGAGATGGAGCGTACGGTGCCGAATCCCGATCACCGTACGACCGCATCGTCGTGACCGCAGGGGCGAAGGAGGTCACCAGTGCATGGTCCGCCCAGTTGGCACCGCACGGACGCCTGGTCGTGCCCCTTGTTGACGCGCTCGGTGCCGGCGTCATCGTGGCGTGCACCAAGACGCGTGATGGGCTTGACCAGCGGGAGATCGTCCCCTGTCGGTTTCTGCCCATGCGGCCCGGCAATCCCCCTTGACGGCCCGAGCGATCCTGGGTCCAACGGAGTGGGTCGGGTGGGCTCCCCGAATGGACCGGGGGACCCGGCCGGTCAACTCCCGGGCGGACGGTACGTCGTCTGACTGGCTGCGGCCTCGTCCATTTCGGCCGGCGTGAGAAGTACAACGGTGCGCACCGTGGCACCACCCCCGGCAGAGACGGCCAACGCTGCTGCAGCAGCGGAGCTGCTGTCCGGGAGGTCGGCAATGGCGTAGACGTCGGTTCCGCCGAAGGCGAAGTAGAAGGCTTCCATCTTCCCGCCAAGGCTTTCGATCAGTTCCTTCGCCGCGGCCACTCGGGCCGAGCCTCCGGCGGATTTGACCCCCCTGATGCCGTCAAGCGTGTAGTTCACTTCGAGCAGGTACTTGGGCATGGCGCCTCGATTCCGCCCTCGCAGGAGAGATGATAGATCCAAAAAGGCGACGATGCTCATGGCTTGGGTTGCCGCGACCCGGCATCCGAGCATCTCCCGGTCGAGGGGGAAGGTACGGTTCCGGTATGGGACAAGGACACGACCAGCCTGGTCGGGTCCTCTTTCTCAACGGCGGATCGAGTGCAGGTAAGATCACGCTCGGGCGAACTCTCCAGTCCGGGTTGCCTGACCCTTGGCTGCTCCTCGGAATCGACCAGCTGATCTGGGCCCTGCCTCCCCGGATGGTCAACGACCCCGAGGGGCTCTCCGTGCATCAGGGCGTGATCACACGCGGTGATCGCTTCATGGCGATCTATGCCGGTTTCCAACTCGCGGTGGCCGCGCTGGTGCGTGGTGGCGTCAACGTGATCCTCGACGACCTGACGCTTGATGGGGCCACCGATCAGACGCGATGGGAAGACGCGCTCCAAGGGTTGGCCGTCTGTTGGATCGGTGTGCGCTGCGCGCCCGAGATCGCGGCTGAAAGGGAAACCGGACGGGGAACCCGGCTACCAGGCATCGCCCGTCATCAGGCGGAGTCGGTTCACCGCGGCGTCCGCTACGACGTTGAAGTCGACACGGCGTGATGGACCTCGGCGAGACGACGAGCGTCATCGCCGAACACCTGGCCCGGCGATGGTCGATCCAAGCGACCTCGATCGTCGATCGAGGGTCGACGCTCCCTCCTACGTCGGCCTGGATGCCTGAGGGGGCGGTGCGTCCGGCTCCCTGGGAGCGCTGAGTGGGGCCTCGATTGCGGGGTTCGAGGCTGTGGGGATCGAGGTACCGACCCTTCGGTCACCAACTCTCCATTTGGCCGGGACAGAGCCCCCGCTGCCTGCGGTGGCCGGGGGTCCCGGTCTGCCTTCGGCTGACTCGAGACGGCGAGGGCGGCGTCGCCAAGCGGCGGATGGAAGAATGCCGCCATGCAGGCGATCCGCTACGACCTGGTCGATCCCGCCTTCCCGGCCTCCCTGGTCGAGGTTCCCGATCCTGAGTTGCCGACCGGTGGATGGGCACGGGTGGCGGTCACGTTCGGCGGCATCTGCGGGAGCGACCTCCATCTCTTCTCGCCGTCCACCGGGGGGTCGCCGACCCTCATGTCCATCGGTACTCTGCCATTCCTCCTCGGCCACGAGATCGCGGGCACGATCATCGAGGTCGGCTCCGACTGTCCGTGGTCGGTGAGGACCAAGGTGGCCGTCGATCCCATCCTGCCGTGTCTGGTGCGCGGCATCGATCCGCCCTGTGTCAATTGCCGGAGAGGGTGGCCATCGAGCTGCCTCGAGCTCGACAGCCGGGTGCTCACTCCCGGACGCTCGATCGGATTCACGGACGGGCTCGGGGGAGGCTGGGCTGAACAGGTCATGGCCCACTCCTCGATGCTGCACGAGATCCCAGCCGGGGTGCCCGATCGTGCCGCTTCTCTCCACGAGCCCATTTCGATCGCCCTCCACGGCCTCGGCCGGCGCCCGCCGGATGGGGCATCGCCCGTCCTCATCGTCGGCGGCGGGGTCATCGGCCTGGCGGCCCTCATCGCCTTGACGGCATTGTTTCCGGGCAACGAGGTCACCGTACTGGTCCGCCACGCCCACCAGGTCGCGGCCGCCCAGGCCTGTGGAGCGACGCACGTCGTCCTGGGGTCAGGGGCCGCCGCCTTCGAGCAACTGGCCGGACTGCTCGGCGGTCGGACCGTCGGGATGGGGGAGGACTGGATGTTGGTCGGTGGCTACCCCTACGTGGTCGAGGCGGCCGGCAGCGCCGCATCCGCGACCGACGCCCTGCGGGCTGTGGACAACCGCGGCACCGTGTTGCTGCTCGGCGCCATGGGGATCGGCCGCGTCGACATGACCCCCCTCTGGTACAAGGAGGCGGTCGTGATCGGTTCCGTCGACCACGGCCGCGACCCCAAGGCTTCGATCGGGCAGGCGCCGCCCGGCCGGGACCATTCCATTGACGTGGCTCTCGACATCCTGGCGCAGCAGCGCTTCCCCGACGACGTGGTTGTCACGCATGAGTTCCCGCTCGAGGCCTACCGAGATGCGGTCGGGGCAGGGCTCGACAAGGCGGCCAGCAAGGCCGTCAAGGTGGTGTTCCGCCCGAACGGTGCCTGAGCCAGGACGGGTCTGCCGCACCGAAGCCGAGGCGATCCAGATTCGACCCGGTCGGACACTCGGAACCGGCGGACTGCCGGCACCTATCATCGGCTGCCCAGGGTTATCGATGGCCGAGACCGGCCGTGATCGAAGCCACCGCGTGTTGCTCGACTCGCAGGAGGATCCGTGCCCGATTCCGACAGTCACGAAGTCGATCCAGCCGACGAGGGCCGGCATCGTCCGGAGCCCGACCCCTTGTGGAACGAGTCCTACTACCTCGACTTCGTGGCCGAGGGGGGTGCCATCGCCGGCTACGCCAGAATCGGTCTCTATCCCGGCCTCGGGGTGACCTGGTGGACCACGGTGCTCGTGGGTGCGGACCGACCGCTGACGGCGTCGGTGTCCTATGACCTCCCGGTGGCTGACGGAACCGGACTGGTGCTCAACTCCCACGGAGTCGAGGTCGAGGCGGTCGTCGAGGTGCCTCTGTCCGCCATGACGGTGCGGGGGACCGCTCCCGCAGTGGTTCACGCGGACCCGGGCGCCGTGTACCGAGGGGAACCGGGCGATCCGACGACCATCGGGCTGGATCTCACCTGGACCACAGACGGCGCGCCGTACCAGTACGACCTGACCACCCGGTACGAGGTGCCGTGTCTGGTCCGCGGCCAGATCACCATCGACGGCGAACGGTTGGCCATCGTTGGACAGGGCCAGCGGGACCACTCGTGGGGGGTCAGGGACTGGTGGGCCTTCGGCTGGTGCTGGGCCGCGGCCCGCCTGGACGACGGGACCCGAGTGCATCTCGCCGACATCCGGATCCCCGGGAGCCCGGTGGCATTCGGGTACCTGCAACCAGGCGACGGGGGCGTCCATACCGTGGAGGCCCTCGACGTGTCGGAAATCCGGGGAGAGGCGGGAATGCCCGTGTCGGCACGAGCGGTGCTCGAGCCGGGAGGGCTCGAGCTGCAGATCGAGCCCCTGGCCTTCGGCCCGCTCCTGTTGGTCGCACCCGATGGTCGGACCAGCCGGTTCCCTCGTGCCGCGGCCCGGTTCATCGCCCGAGACGGCCGGGTCGGCACAGGGTGGATCGAGTGGAATCAGCCCGAGCTGTCGATGGCCGCACGGTAGCGTCGAGCAGTGCGCCTCTCGCTCACCCCCTCGACGGATGCGTCCGACTACGGGTTCGTGCACCGGATCCGCACCCGGTTCGCCGAGACAGACGCCATGGGAATCATCCACCACGGCGCCGTCGTCCCCTACCTCGAAGAGGCCAGGGCCGCGCTGCTCCGGCATGCCGGACACTCCTACAACTCCGTGCGTGCCGCCGGCGTCGACTTCGCTGTGCTCGAACTCTCGGTGCACTACCGTCGTCCCTTGCGCTTCGACGACCTCGTGGACATCTCCGTGCGCGTGGGCCACGTCACCCGCGCCACGTTCCAGGTTGCCTACCTGCTGCAGGTGGGCGACGAGATCCGTTGCACGGCGGTGACCGTGCACGGAGCAGTCGACCCCAGGGGTAAGGCGGCGCGCTTGCCGGCATGGTTGGCCGAGGTCGGCAACGGCTCCCTGCCGCCGGACTGAGGGGGTCCGAGTTGAAAGTGTCCTACGGGTTGCCGACCCGCCCTCGCTCCCGCCTCGGCCGTGACCCGCAGCGCGGCGCCTCGGGCTCCACCCGTGCCCGGTTCCGCTGCCCATCCCGTGATGATCGCCGTCGGCCGGGGTGCCCGTATGCTGCGGCCAGACCACACGATGACCGGAGGACCGGTTCGTAACACTCGAAGCGTGTGGTCGGATGGGTCCCGACGGGTAAGGAGAGAGTGAACATGTCAATTGCTGTCGGTGACAAGATCCCCGATGTCCAGGTGATGACGGCCGGGCCCAAGGGTCCGACGCATGTCCAGACCGGACAGGTGCTCGGCTCCGGCAAGGTGGTGCTGTTCGCCGTGCCCGGCGCCTTCACCCCGACGTGCTCCGACTTCCACCTGCCCAGCTATGTCATCCGCCACGACGAGCTGAAGGCCAAGGGTGTCGATACCGTGGCCTGCATCTCGGTCAACGACCCCTTCGTCATGGCCGCATGGGGCGAGAGCCAGCATGTGGGTGATCTGGTCCTGCTGTTGGCCGATGGCAACGGGGAATTCACCAAAGCCGTCGGGCTGGAGATGGACGGGAGCGGCTTCGGCCTGGGCATCCGCTCGCAGCGCTATGCCATGGTCATCGAGGACGGAGTGGTGACCACGCTCAATGTGGAGCCCGGACCGGGCTTGACGGTGAGCGCGGCCGACGCCATCTTGGAAGTGCTGTAGGGGCCAACGGCGGGGACCACGCCTCAGACATCAGCCAGGACGGCGTCGTGGGTGGGGTCGAGCGGTGCGGACGGTGGGTCCGGCCGCTACCGTCATGGGCGTGGACCTGATCGACGCACTGCGCACCACCGGGGCGGTGCGCGAATTCCTCGACACCGGGGTCCCCGACGAGACTGTCTACCGGGTGCTGGAAACGGCGCGCTTCGCCCCCAACGGAGGGAATCGCCAGGCCTGGCGCGTGGTCGTGGTCAAGGACCCGGACCTGCGGCGGGCCATGCGGGACCTCTACCTACCGGGTTGGTACGAGTATCTGGCCCAGGTGAGGGCCGGATTGACCCCGTGGGCCGTCGTCACCGATCGCCAACTGGAGCGCGACGCGGTGGCCCAGGCCCCCGATGTCGCCCGATCCGCGAGCCAGGGCCCCGGCGGTTTCGCGGAGCACTTCGACGAGGTGCCGGTGATGCTCGTCCTGCTGGCCGACTTCTCGAAGTTGGCCACCGTCGACCGTGACGCAGACCACTACACCCTGGTGGGAGGGGCTTCGATCTACCCGTTCGCCTGGAGCGTGTTGCTGGCCGCCCGGGCCGAGGGCCTGGCCGGGGTGATGACCACCATGGTGGTGAGGGACGAGCCCGGGGTCAAGCGTCTGCTCGCCATACCGGACACCGCCACGGTGGCCGGCGTGCTGGCCCTCGGGCATCCTGTCCGTCAGCCCACCAGATTGCGACGGGAGCCGGTCGAGTCCTTCGCCACCGTCGATCGTTTCGACGGTGAGCCATTGGCGATGCCGTGACCGTCAACGACTGCGGCCGCCCCCGGAGCGCCAGACGAGGGAGATGGGGATGAAGGTCCGCGTCGGGGTCAGCATGGGCACGGCCCTGCCCGACGGCCCCGCAGGCTTCGCCCGTCTGGTCGATGACATCGACGATCTCGGGTTCGACTCGGTCTGGTTGCCCGAGGTGCTGACGGCGCCCGCCCTCGACCCTTTGACCGCGCTGGCCTTCGCCGCCGCCCACAATCCCCACCTGAAGCTGGGCACGACCATGCTGCTCCCCGGTCGAAATGTGGTTCGCGTGGCCAAGGAGCTGGCCACGTTGGACCAACTCTCCGGCGGGCGGCTCCTGATCACCTTCGTGCCCGGCCTGCCGCGTCGGCACGAGCAGGACGCGGTCGGGGGAGCGAGCCCGGGCAGGGGACTGCTGATGGATGAGATGATTCCGGTGCTCCGCAGCCTGTGGGCGGGGGAGAGCGTCTC
Organism: Acidimicrobiales bacterium; assembly: GCA_015478655.1. Classification (GTDB taxonomy): domain Bacteria; phylum Actinomycetota; class Acidimicrobiia; order Acidimicrobiales; family RAAP-2; genus Bog-756. The sequence continues at coordinate 15,307 of JADMIJ010000035.1, forward strand.
CCACCACGGCGCGGCCGGCGAGTTCGAGGACGTGCGCCTTTCGCCGCTGCCGACCCAACAGCCCCTCGAGGTCTGGACCGGCGGTATGGTGCCGGCCGCCCTGCGACGGTGCGGCCAGTACGCCGACGGGTGGCTTCCCTCCGTCTGCACTCCTGAGGAGGTGGCCGAGGCCCGGTTGGTCGTCGAGGAGGCCGCCGAGCGGGCCGGCCGCTCCATCAGCCCTGAGCATTTCGGTGTGTCCATCGCCTATGCCGGCCGTCCGCTGGACGACAAGGTCATCCGGGCCATCGTCTCGACCCGCCGAGGGGTGGATCCCGTCCAGGTGGTGCCCGTCGGCATCGACGGGTTGCGAGGCCACCTCGAGCGATTCCTCGAGGTGGGGTTCTCGAAGTTCGTGGTCCGGCCCATCGAGAATCCCGGTTCGTGGCGGACCGAGCTCGAGGCCCTGGCCGCCGGTGTCCTCGATCTCCAGACATGACCCGCGTCGGGCCCGTGGAGCTGGAATTCGTGGCCCGCGATGACTCGCGGCTGCTGGCGCACATGGCCGAGGTGGCCGCCGCCCGCACGGGTTGGATCAATGTGCGACCGGTCATCGACGAGGAGCACGAGCCCCCGGAGCCGGGCCCGTTCGCATTCCTGGGCGGATCAACCCACAAGGTCCCCACCGTCACCTGGATGCCCGGGAAGCGCTCCGGCGACGGGACCGTCAAGGCGACCATGGTCGGACTCCAGCACGCCACCGGCCCGCACCTGGCGTGGAAGCTCAGGGACGCCGGCCTTGCCCTCCCGGCGGGGTGGCGGATCAGCCAGGACCACCCGCGGCGCGGGTTGGTGGCGTTGGTGCCGGCGGATGCCGACGATGGCTTCGTGATGGACTGGCTCCTGCGAGCCGCCACCTTCGCCTGCATGGTTGCCTCCACCGGGCGTTGGACGGCTTCGATTCACGCCGGACTTCCGTGACGTTCGTGGCTTAGCGCCGTCCCAATGCGCCCGCTGTTTGGGGCGCCGGGGCGGCGAGGGCGTCACCAGCCCGCCGACGGCCCGTCCCTGCTGGCCCCGACGGGCTCGGACGCCTGGGCCCGGACCGGTTCGAACAGCGCCTCGGCCAATCCCGGGCTGGCGATCCGGTCGGATCGGTCCACCCGGCCGGGCACGGGCCGCCAGATGAACGCGGCTGCGATCAGGCCGAGGAACACCATCGAGGCCACCGTCACGAAGGGCAGCCACGCGGCCAGGGCGAACGCCGCCCCCGCCCCGGCCGCCGCCACCGCCGTGCACGCGGTCTGGCTGGTCCCGAACATGCCCTGGACGCGGCCGACCTCCGACGGCGTCGATCCCTGGGTGAGCAGGGACTGCACGGCGGGCATGGCGGCCGCGAACCCGAAGGCCTCGAGCGCGCCGAGCACGACGAGGGCGGGCACGCTGTGGATGAACGGATAGGCGGCACAGAGGGCGACCGAGAAGCCGATGCCACCCAGTACCAAGGTGCGGCGGTCCAGGTGGTCGGCCAGCCAACCACTCGGCTTGGTGGCCAGGACGAAGGGCACCGCGAACAGGGTCCAGGAGATGCCGATGGCCAGACCGGACGCCCCGCGGGCCACCAGGAGCAGGGTCCAGCAGATGTCGTAGACCCCGCTGGTCAGTCCGAGGGCGGCTCCGCATACCAGTGCTCCTGCCATCGACCGATGGATCCGTATGCGGCCCAGCGGCTCGACCGTCCCGTCGGCCCTCGTCCTCGCCCGCCGCTCGTCGGCGACGTCGTGAGGCTCGTGGATGCGCACCGCGGGAATGCAGGCGCCGATGGAGAGGAGGCCCGAGACCAGGAACATCAGCCACATGAACCGGACCCCGACGATGCTCCCTACCAGTGGCCCCACGGCCATGCCGCCCAGTTGGCCGGCGTAGATGGAGGCGAAGGCCCGGCCCCGCCGCTCGACGGCCACCGAGCTCGAGATCATGGCCAGCGCGGCCACGGTCGAGGCTCCGGCTCCGACGCCCTGCAGCGAGCGCAAGCCGATGGCGGCGAAGGCGTTGATGGGGAGCAGGAAGGAGAAGCTGGCCACTCCGTAGGTGACCAGGCCCGCCACCAGGACGGGACGTCGACCGAGCCGGTCGGCGATCCGCCCGATCGGGTACTGGGAGAGGACGCCGGCGGCGAAGAACGAGGCCATCACGAGGCCTGCCAGCGCATCCGTCCCACCCAGGCGCCGGATGTAGATGGGCAGCATGGGCACGATCGCCGTCGCACCCATCCACTGCAGCAGGACCGTCAGCGTGAGGGTGCCGATGAGCCGGCTCGAGCGGTCGGCCGCCTCGGCACCGACCGAGTGACCGTCGGACATGGCCGTCACTCTCCCTGAGCGAGGCGTTCGAGCTCGTCCGCGACCTGACTGCGTCGCGCCGCCGAGGGGGGTGCCAGTCCGAACAGATCGCACATCCACAGACCGTCGCACGCCAGGCGCAGCACGGTCGCCCGAGTCGGCTCGAGGCCGTCGTCCTCGAGCCGTTGCTGCCAACGGTCGGCGGCGCGTTGCAGCGGGACCAGAAGGGCGGGCTCGGCGGCGGCGGCGGCAATCAGCGCTGCACCCAGTCGATCTTCCCGGTCGGGACGCGGGGAGCTGGGGGCCATGGTGGCCCTGATGTAGGACCGCGTGAACGCTCCCGCTCCGCCGTCGCCGTCCAGGAAGCGCTCGATGTCCTCATCGAACTCCTCGATGATCTTGTCGACCATGCCGGCCACCAGGGCATCCCGGGTGGGGAAGTGGTACAGCACGCCGCCCTTGCTCAGCCCGGCCTCCGCCGCGGCCGCCTCCAGGGTGAGCCGGGCCACCCCGTCGCGCAGGACGACCTCCTCGGCCGCGTCGACGATGCGCTCCTTGGTGCCTGCCCCGATGCCGGCACCGCCCTGGGCACGACCCTGGGCCTGGGCGCGCCGCTTCGCCGTTGCAGTCCGTTCCATAGGCGTCGACTATACCGTCCGGACGGTACAGACTGTGGTGGCGGAACGTGCCGGGTTCAGGGGCGGTCACCGCGGTTTCCCAGGTGCCACCCGCCGCAGCACCCGCACCGGTAGGGGTCGAGGTCAGCGCCGGCCTCGAGGCGCAGCCGCAGTGCCGACCGGTTGGCCTCGTCTTGCGAGGGAAATCGGGTCTTGGGCTGTCCGTCCGCCCGCCAGTGCTCGCGACCAACCCCAGCGGGCGGGCCATCAGGGCCACCGCGTCGTCTCCTCCCGCGGCGGGCCTTGGCCATGATCTCGCAATCCTGTGTCGGTGGGCCTGGTCGGGCGCTATTCGGTATAGACGGGAGGTCGCTTCTCCTTGAAGGCCGCGGACGCCTCGTTGAGGTTGCCGGTGTGCCCGGCCAGGAGCTGGGTGCGGTTCTCGAGGTCGACCGCCGCCCGCAGGCTGCCAACCTCCAACGACGCCCAGATGGTGTCCTTGGTCAGGGCCAGCCCGAACGGGCTGAACGCGCACATGCGCTCGCCCATCTCGATGGCCTGAGCGAGGAGCTCATCGTCGGGAACCACCCGGGAGACCAGGCCGATCCGGAGTGCCTCCTCGGCGCTGACCAACTTGGCCGTGAGCAGGATCTCCGCGGAATTGGAGGTTCCCACGGCGCGCGGGAGCAACCAGCTCACGCCGAGCTCCGTCCCGCTCAGGCCGTTGCTGATCCCGGCGCCGCAGAACACCGCCGAGTGCCCGGCCAGCCGGACATCGGCACCGAGCGAGAGGCACATCCCGCCGCCATAGGCCGGCCCCTTGATGGCGGCGATGACCGGTTGGGGAATCGAGCGGAGGGCCGGGACGATCCCTCCCATGAATTCCATGGCCCGCATCCCCATGCGGTGTCGACCAAGGTCGTCGGTGCCCGGCGGGGCGCCGGCGTGCTCGAGCTCCAGGCCCGAACAGAAGGCGCGCCCGGCGCCGGTCAGCACTACCACCCGACAGCTGTTGTCGGCGCCGACCTCCTCCAGCGCGTCGTAGAGGTCGGACACCAGGGCAAACGACATGGAGTTGAGGCGTGAGGGATTGTCCAGGGTCACCACCCGGATGTGGGGGCCCGCGGATTCGACGGAGACGAGTGACATCGGCCCAGCCTCCCCGAAGGTGGCGCATGGCGCCACTCCTGCCGACGATTGGGTCATCATCGTGGCGTGCCGTTGGAACCCTTCAGCGCCTTCGAGCCCTACGGCGGTGCCGCGCCCCCCGAGCGCCTGGTGGGCCAGCTGTTGGTGGCCACGCCCCGGCTCGTCGACCCGAACTTCTCGAGACGGGTGGTGCTTGTCCTCGACCACGGGGCCCACGGGGCGCTCGGCGTGGTCATCGACCGACCGGGCGGCGTGGCGGTGGGGGAGTTGCTGCCCCAGTGGCAACCCATGGCCACGCCTCCGGCCGAACTGTTCACCGGTGGCCCCGTGGCCCGCAACGCACTCATCGGGCTGGTCCGGTTGACCTCCCGCGACGTGGCGGCCGGCGCCGCGCTCGAGCTGGTCGGATGGAGGCTCCTGGTGGACGCCGAGCACCCCGTGGGCACGGTCGACCTGGCCACCGATCCGGCCGAGATGGCCGAGTCCATCGTCGGTGCCCGACTGTTCTCGGGGTATGCCGGGTGGGATTCGGGACAACTCGAGGAGGAGATCGCCGAAGGGTCGTGGTACGTGATGACCGCCGAGGCACGCGACCCCATCTCCGCCGATCCCGAGGGTCTGTGGCGACGTGTGCTCCGTCGCCAAGGAGGCGCCCTGGCCGTGGTCGGGGGGTTCCCTCCGGACCCCATGATGAATTGAACCGACGGCCGATGAAGGGACGACCTCCGATGAATGGACGACCGCCCGGCGCAATGGACCGCACCCGGCGCATTGACCACCCCCGGCTACCATCTCGGCGTGGAGCCTCGACCTGGCCAACCGACCGTTCGCCCGGTGGTCGCCTCCGACGTGCCGGCACTGGCCGGCATGTTGGTCCGCTCCTTCGCCGACGACCCGGTGGCCAACTTCATGTTCGCCGGCGAGCGGCGGCGGCAGCGGGGGCTCCACTCCTTCTTCACCAGTCAGATGCGGCGACAGTACCTACCGCTCGGGTACGTGTACACCACCGCCGACCTGGGTGGAGCGGCGGTGTGGGCCCCGCCTGACCGGACCCGCCACCCCGTGCGCGAGCTGTTGCAATTGCTGCCGACGGCGCCATATTTGGCCAGCTCGAGGATGGTCAGGGCCATGCGGTTGTTGTTCGAGATCGAGTCCCTGCATCCGAAGGAACGGCACTGGTATCTGGCCACGCTGGGCACCGAGCCGGCACGGCAGGGCCAGGGCATCGGATCGGCGCTCCTCCGTAAGGTCCTGGCCCGGGTCGACGAAGAGGGCTCGCCGGCCTATCTGGAATCGTCCAAGGAGCGCAACGTCTCGCTCTATGCCCGGTTCGGCTTCGAGGTCATCGACGAGCACCACTCCGAACTGGGGAGCCCACCCATCTGGCGCATGTGGAGGGAGCCCATGGTCCCCGAATTGTGAACCCGGCGGCCACCATGTGGAACGGCTCAGTCGGCGACGTGGACCCCGTCGGGCCGGTCGTCCGCCGTCCCCACCACGGTCTTCAGCAGCTCGTTGAGGGCGCGGGTGGGCGCCGAGGGAAGTCCCCGACTGCGTTGGGCCACCCCGACCCGGCGGCGGGGGATCCCCTGGATCGAGAGCGGATGGAACTGCGCCCGCAGGAATGAGGGAATGGCCGTCGCCGGCAGGATGGCCGGGCCGTAGCCCTCGAAGGTCAGCGACGCGATCAGGCGGAGCCCGTCGATCTCTGCGGCCGGAAGCAGGGTGATGCCGAGGGGCCGGGCCACCGCGTCCAGCTCGTCCCGGAAGGCGGTCCCGGGCAGTGGGAGGAGCAACTCCATGTCGGCGAGGTCCTCCAGCATGACGGGGCGGAGCTGGTGGGCCATGGGATGGCCATGTGGCACCACCAGCACCAGGTCCTCTTCGAAGAGGAGCCGTGCCACCAGGTCCCGGCCGGTGACCGGCAGATGGAGGACGGCCAGATCGAGCTGACCAGAAGCCAACTGGGGCTCGAGCCCGGTGGTGTTGCCCTCGACGACCAGCAGGCGCAGCTTGGGATGGCGCTTGGCGGCCATGTCCATCAACCGGGGGACCAGCCAACGCGCCGTGGTCCCGATCATCCCCACCCGTACCGTGCCCGTCACCTCGTCCTTGCAGGCGGCGACATCGGACACCAGGGCATCGAGCTCGGAGAGGATGCGACGGGCCCGGGCCACCACAACGGTTCCCTCCTCGGTCAGGCGCCCATTGGCCCGATCGATCAGCGGGGTGCCCAGCTCACGCTCGAGGCGGGCCACATGCGCCGAGATATTGGACTGCACCGTGTTCAGGTGCTCGGCCGCCGCCGAGAAGGTGCCATGGTCGCTGATGGCGGTCAGGGCCTGTAGATGACGCAGCTCCATCGCTATTCACGATAGCAGCTATCAATATAAGCTGCTTGACTGATTGCTCGCGGTTGTTATACGATAAACGGAGACCACAGGATGTAAGGAATCCCCCTCCTAATCCTCGTTGTGTCAGTGCAAAGGGACTGCCTATCCCCCCCTGGCGGTCCCTTTGCCGCGTACGGGGTTCATTTCGTGCGCAGGCCCCGGATCCTCCGGCATCAGATGCGACGTCGGCGCAAATTCGCCGCTACTCCGGCGTACCGGTCGGCGGTAGCGTACGGGTATGTCGACTGCTACCGGTGCTGTGTTCGTCGATCTCGATCGCACGCTGCTCCGGTCGGCCAGTGGACCGGTGTTCCAGCAGGCCATGGAGGCCGAGGGCGTGCTGTCCCCGGGGCGTCACCTGCCCGGCGATCGCCTCGTGTACGGCTTCTACGACCGCTTCGGCGAAACGGTGCCCTTCATCGGATTGGCCCGGGCCGCGGCCATGGTCATGCGGAACCGGTCCGCCGATGCCACCCGACGGGCCGGCAAGCGGGCGGTGGAGTCCCTGGTGGACCTGGTCCAGCCGTGGGCCCTCGAGGCCCTGGCGGCCCACAAGGCCAAGGGGTTGGAGTTGGTGCTGGCCACGACCTCGCCGATGGACATGGTGGAACCGCTGGCGAGTGCCCTCGGATTCGATGCGGTCATTTCCACCCGCTACGCCGAGGAGGGAGGGAGATACACGGGGCGGATCGACGGTGGCTTCGTCTGGGGGGTGGGAAAGCGGACTGCGGTGGCCAGGTGGGCGGCCGACCATGGCATCTCGCTCGCCGCCTCCCATGCCTACTCGGACAGCGTGTTCGACCTGCCGCTGCTCCTGGCCGTCGGGCACCCCCACCCCCTCAACGCCGATCCCCGGCTGGCGGCCGTCGCCCTGCTCAGACGGTGGCCGCTCGAGCATTGGGACCGACCGCCGGGCATCCCCTCCATCGTCGGCCTCGAGCCCTACCACCTGGCCCGACTGCTCTTCCGGCCCGAGTGCTTCCCGTACGCGCGGTTCACCATCACCGGAATGGAGAACATCCCCGCCACCGGCCCGGTGCTGCTCGCCTCGAACCACCGGAGCTATTTCGACGTCGCCGCCATCGGACTGGTGGCGGCCCGCCTCGGTCGCCCGGTTCGCTTCCTGGCCAAGCAGGAGGTGTTCGACGCACCGGTCGTCGGCCGCCTGGCCCGGGCCCTGGGTGGCATCCCGGTGGAGCGGGGTAGCAAGTCGTCGGATCCGATGCGTCTGGCCGCGGCCTCGTTGCGGGCGGGCGAAGTGGTCATCGTGCTTCCCCAGGGGACCATTCCTCGGGGCGCGGAGTTCTTCGAGCCGGTCCTGAAGGGACGGACCGGAACGGCCCGGCTGGCCGACCAGACCGGTGCCCCGGTCATTCCGATCGGCCTGTGGGGGACCGAGCAGGTCTGGCCCCGCTCATCGAGGATCCCCAACATGACGGCGTTGCAACATCCCCCCAAGGTGACGGTCAGCATCGGCTCGCCGGTTCCTTTGGGGCTCGAGGATCCTGTGGCCGACACCACGACGCTGATGTCGGCGATCTCCGGGCTCCTGCCCGAGGAGGCGCACCTGGAGCGGATCCCCACCGCTACGGACTTGGCCCGCACCCAGCCCCCGGCGTGACCGCTCCGACATCCTCGCCGCCGCAGGTGCTGCCGGCGCGCGCCTCGGTGGCGGTGAAGGCCCTCCAGCTCTCCAACTGGTTGTCGCGAGCCCTCGGGCGGGGGAGTGGCACCGTGGCCGGAGGGAGGGTGGGGCTGGCTCTCGACCCGGCGCTGCTCGCCACCCTGGCCAACGGCAGGCGCGTGGCACTGGTCAGCGGGACCAACGGAAAGACCACGACGACCCGGATGCTGGTCGCTGCCCTGTCCGATGAGGGTGGCCAACCGATCGCCTCCAACGACACCGGGGCCAACATGCCGGCCGGGCATGTGGCCGCCATGGTCGAGTCATTCGGGTCGCCGACTGCCGTCCTGGAGGTCGACGAGGGATATCTTGGCCGAGTCATCGAGGACACTCATCCGAGGGTGGTGGTCCTGCTCAACCTGTCACGAGACCAACTGGACCGGATCTCCGAGGTGCGGATGCTGGCTGAGCGGTGGCGGGCGGCCATGGACGGGTTGCGCTCGCCGTCGGGCCGGACCGGGCCCGGGACGGTGGTGGTGGCGAACGCTGACGACCCCATGGTGGCGTGGGCCGCCTTGGCCGCGCCCGAAGTGCGCTGGGTGGGGGCCGGACAGGTGTGGCACAACGACGCGGTGGGGTGCCCGGCGTGTGGCGGCCGGATCGTCTTCGGGGACCAAGGGTCCTGGGCGTGCGACGGGTGCGACTTTGCCCGTCCCCCGTGCGACGCCTGGATCGAGGGATCCGTTCTGGTCACGGCGGACGGGTCCCGCCACTCCTTGGCCATCGGCTTGCCGGGGCAATTCAACCGGGCCAACGCCGCCATGGTGGCCGTCGCCGCACCGTGCATGACCGACGACGGGGCTCCGGGTGGTCCCGGCCCACGACTGTCATTGCCTGCCGTCCTGGACCGGATTGCCACCCTCGACCAGGTGCAGGGGCGGTTTGCCTCCTCCATGCGCAACGGCCATCCGGTGCGCCTCCTGCTGGCCAAGAACCCGGCCGGTTGGGTTGCCATCTTCGACCTGCTCGACGAGTCCAGGCCCCCCGACAGCCCGGTCGTGCTCTCGATCAACGCCCGGATCGCCGACGGGCTCGACACCAGTTGGCTGTGGGATGTCCCCTTCGACCGCTTGGCAGGTCGCTCGGTGACGGCCACCGGGGACCGTCGCCTCGACCTGGCCGTGCGGCTCCACTACGCGGAAGTACCGTGCAAGGTGGTGCCGGATCCGCTGGCCGCCGTCGATCGGGCCATCGACATGGGCAGCCGGGGCGGCGTCGATTCCGTGCCGGGTGCCGATGGGGGTATCGACTTCCTCGGCAACTACACCGCCTTCGCCGACTTCAGGAAACGGATTTGAGCAACCCGGGCGCCGACTCGTCGCTCACCATCGCCGTGGTCTATCCCGACCTCCTGGGAACCTATGGCGACGGAGGCAACGGCCTGGTGCTGGCGCGCCGTGCGTCCTGGCGCGGCGTCGGTGTCCGACTCGTCCAGGCCAACTCGGGGCGGCCGCTTCCCACCGCGGACATCTACTGCATCGGCGGCGGCGAGGACGGACCGGGTATCACGGCCGCCAAGGCGCTCCGGGCCGAAGGCACCCTGCAGCGGGCGGCGGACAACGGTGCCGTGGTGCTCGGCGTATGCGCCGGATTCCAACTGCTCGGACACAGCTTCCCGGACAGCGCCGACCGGTCCCATGCCGGCCTCGAGCTACTCGACGTCACCACCCACAAGGGCACGGGCCGCCGCGCCGTCGGGGATCTGGTGGCTGTGCCCACTCCCTCCGCCCCGCGACGAGCCGCCGACCAACCGCTGCCCCCGCTCATCGGGTTCGAGAACCACAGCGGGGTCACGACCGTCGGGCCCGAGGCGCGTCCCGTGGCCCAGGTGGTCACGGGCGTGGGGAACGGTGGGGGAGACGGGACCGAAGGGGCATGGTCAGGCCGCGTGTTCGGCACCTACCTGCACGGCCCGGTACTGGCGCGGAACACGAGCCTGGCCGATCTCCTGTTGGGGTGGGCCCTGTCCACGTCGGACGGGCCGGTGGCACTCGAACCGTTGGATGATACCGACGAGCTTGCCCTTCGCGGCGAGCGCATGGCCGCAGTCGAACGGTCGGGCAGGTCCCGCGTCGTCCGTTGGTTCCGCGGCCTCCGTCCCTGAGGAGCATCGCCCGCCGAGGCCCGCCGCTCTCGGGCCCTGGCCGGGTGTCCAGTAGCGCCCGGTCCGGCTACCGGGCACGTAGGGTCGCCGTCAGCTACTCTGCCGCGGCCAGTCGACCCCGGCGTCGGTCTCCCTCCGCTCGGGAGCGGAGGAGAGCGTCCACGAACGACGCCAAGGCGCGGCTTCGGGTCCCTGGAGTGGCGGGGTGGTGCCGGCTGCGGCCTCCTTGCGGGCCGTCCACCAGTCGGAACTGGCCTCGTTGGCCATCGTGGCCACGGCGGCCTCGATGCGCACGCCGAACCGACGGGCATCCTCGCCTTCGTCAGGCCACAACGGGGTGCCGAAGGTCACGGTCGTGCGGGTCCGGTGCAGCCCGTGGCGCCCCTTGGGGAGGATGTGCCGAGTGCCGTCGAGGTGCACCGGCACCACCGGGCGGCCGGTGCGCGCGGCCAGGTAGGCCGCACCCCCGCGGAAGGCCTGCGCCCAACCGTCCGGCGATCGACCCCCCTCGGGGAAGATCACCAGGTTCCAGTCGTCGGCCAAGAGGCCGGCGGCGAGGTCGGCGGAGCTCCGATTCACCTTGGTCCGCTCGATGGGGATGGCGGCCAGGAGGAACGACCAGGCATCGGCCTTCCATCGGCGATCGAAGAAGTAATCGGCGGCTGCCGCCACCACGGTGCGGTGGCGGAAGCGGAGGGGGAGGCAGCTCAGCAGGAGCGGAGTGTCGGCGTGGCTGGCGTGGTTGGCGGCGAAGATGACCGGCGCCTCGAGCCCGGTGAGAGACTCGTCCCCTCGAACCAACGGCGAGGCCACGAGTCGCGCCAAGGGGCGCGTCACGTTGTCCAGGACCATGGCCCGGGCCAGGCGTACCGGATACTTGCGGGACCAGGCGGTGTCGTAGTGGATGCCGAGGTCGGAGGTCGGAGCCGGCCGGGGCACCGTTTCGGGCCAACTGGGGGAGGCCACCGGGAACCGGGCCCGGCCCAGCCTCGAGGCCAGCGCGGACGGGGCCAGACGGCGCAGTGACCGGCCTGGGCCGTCCGACGAGCCGACGGCGCCCTTGGCGCCGAGAGAGGCATCCGTGCGGACCGTGCGGGTCGAGCGCAACGAGCTCGACCAACCGTTCCCCGAGGTCACTGCACGTCCGCCATCAGGATCGGCGGCGCATGGAGGTGGGTGAGGGTCGGGGAGGGGCCGACAACGTCCCGGGCCATCTCGAGGCCGTCGCTCAGGGTGGACGCGGCTCGGAAGCCGAGGCGGTGTACCGCGTCCTGATCGCCGCCCACGATGATGACGCCGCCCAGGTGCTGCAGGGCGTGGGCGCACCAGTACCACATGTAGAAGGGATGTACTCCGTGATAGGCGTGCCCGGTGCGGTACAGATGGATGTACCAGGGGTCGGTGGCGTAGGACTCCTCGAAGCGGTCGGCCACCTCGATGGGGTCGGTGGTCTCGCTCAGCACCTGCTCGAAGAAGTCGATGTAGCTCGGGTGGTGGACGGGGTTGAACTCCCAGGGCGTGGGATGGGTCATGATCAGCACCCCTCCTTCGCGGACCAGCGGCTTGCCCCGGTACATGTTGAAGAGGTAGCCCAGTCCGAGACACGCCACGAGGATCGGGTTGAGGATCGAGTTCACGTTGTAGGGGCTGATATAGGGCAGGCCCATGGTCAGGATGTCGGTCTGTCCGACCACCGGGACGCCTTGTTGGGCCCAGACGTTGTCGGTGGTGAGCTTGTGCACGGCCTCCACCTCACCGGCCTGGACGGATGTCATCCGGTGGGGCGCCTTGACCGAGTGGAAGATCTGGCGGGCGTAACGGGTGGGCGTGCGATCGAGCGCCTTCGACGCAGCCAGGTAGCCGAGACGGTCCTTGGCGCCCCACTCCCACTCCCGCTTCTGGAGGAACTGGAAGGACGGGGGAAAGGTGTCGTTGTTCAGGGTGGTCTCGATCTGGAACACCTTGACCCCGCGGTCGGCGATGAGCTGGCCCATGCGCCAATTGGAGGTGTGCAGCTCTGAGCGGTGCTGGTCCATGAACGACCGGCTCTTCTGCATGGTTTGCGGATTGTGGTGGTGCCGCAGGCTCCGGTAGCTGGCCAGACCGGTGGCCACGCTCTTGTGGCCCCCGTCCATGGTCACCAGATTGATGTTGACGTAGATCAGCAGGTCGCTCTCGGCGGCCCGGCGGTTGATCTCGACGTCCTCGCCCTGATCCGTCTGGCCCAGGTGGACCAGCGCCTCCGGGTCTTCAGCATCGTGTTGGGTCAGGAGGCCGTTGGGGGCGAAGGCGTCGTAGATGCGGTCGCCGATGGCGTGGCGGAGCTCCGCTTCGGTCATGCGCCGGTGGAGCGCCAGCGCCACGATGAGGGCGACGTCGTCGACCCCGGCGTCGGCGGCCATGTCGAGCACCTGCTCGATGACCATCTGGCGGTTGTCCGGTCGCTCCATGGGTGGCAGGGGTAGGGAGATGTCGTCGAAGGCGATGGTCAGCTTCATCCCGGGACGGAGGAGCGCCGGCAACGGTTCCGTGTCGCCCACCGGGCTGTTGAGCGCCGCCCGGATGGCCACCGAGGGGTCCTTCAGGGGATCGATGGGCTCGGGCGCGTAGATGACCCGGCTGCCCTCCGGCAGCCGTTCCAGGCTGAATCGCTCCCCGTGCCAGAAGAGGGTGGGAGGGGTCGAGCGGTCGACGTCGAGGACAAATCCCGGCCTGGGGCTCATCGGGTGCTTCCTTTCCGGGTGCGAAGGTCGAATGCCACCTTGACCGCGCCGCGGCGCCCGGCGGCCCCGGCGTGGGCGATGGCCTCCTGGTACCGCTCGAGCGGGTAGGTGGCCGTGACCAGGGACCCGAGTCCGGCCGTGGCCACGACATCGATGGCCAGCTGGAAGGTCCGCCCGGGCTCGGTGGGCGCCGCCGGCGCGTCCGAGGTCGTGGGTGTCTCGACCCCGTAGGCGTAGGCGCCGACCAGGGTCAGCTCGCGATGCCAGAGGGGCGCCAGGTCGACCGCCACCCGGCCCGGCATCCCGACCAGCACCACACGGCCCCGGGGACGGGTCATGGCCAACGCCTGCGTGATCGACGCCGCCGTTCCGACGCAGTCGAACACCACGTCGGCGCCATCGGTCAGGCGGCCGGCCAGCACCAGGGAGCCGGACCGGCGGCGCACGGACCGGGCCAGCTGGTCGGGGTCCACCACGGTGTCGGCGCCCAGCGCCTCGGCCATCCGGCGCTGGTGGGCGTGCTTGGCCCCGACCATGACCGTGCACGCGGTCTGGGGCCGCACGACGCAGTCGAGGGCGCTCACGGTGGCCAGGCCGAGGGTCCCGGCCCCGATCACCGCCACCACGTCGTCGGGCTCGACCCCGGCGGAAAGGGCGGCGTGCACCGCACAGGCCGTGGGCTCGATCACGACAGCGTCTTCGTCCGAGAACCCGTCGGGTACCGAATGGAGCTGGGAAGCATGGGCGACCAGGTCGGCGTTCGACCAGCCGCCGCCGGTGTCGGTGCAGAACCCGGTCTGGAGGCCGGGCTCGAGGTCGCCGAAGGCGACGTTGCCGCACAGCCCGGTGTGGCCCTGGGAGCACTGCGCACACGGCGGGTGGATGTGCCGAGGGGCGCAACCCAGCACGGGCTCGATGACGGCCCGGGTCCCCGCAGCGAGCGTCCGCCCGGCGTGGTCGACGCCCCCTTTTTCGAGGATGCCCACCACCTCGTGCCCGGGGACGAACGGGAAGCTGACCATGTCCTCGAAGTAGCGGGAGCTCCGCCCGTCCAAGGTGGCCAGATCGGACCCGCAGATGCCGGACAGCAGCGGCCGCAGGTAGAACCAGTCGTCCCCGGGCAGGGCGGGCGGCGTCGCCTCCAGCAGCTGCAGCGGTCCGATGCCGGCACCACGCCCGGATCCGAAGGCCGAAGCCACTCGGGAGGCCGCGAATCTGGGCAGGTTCCGCTCGAAGACGAGTGCCTTCATCGGCTGGGACCTGCAGCCGTGCGCCGCGCTGCTCCCGACAGCGCGGCCGCGCTGGTGCGCCCGCGTCCGAGCGAGCCGCGTCGGTCGACCGGGCCGAGCGGCAGGACCGGTTGCGCCCCTCCGTCGGCCTTGTGCCAGTGCTCGACGTGCCATCCTCGCCGTCGGGCGATGGCGGCCAGCTTGGCCTCGGGGTTCACCGCTACGGGAAACCCCACGGCTTCGAGCATGGGCAGGTCGCTGGCCGAGTCGGCGTAGGCCATCGACTCCTCCAGCTGGAGGCCCTCCGCCTCGGCGTAGTCGGCCAGGAGCAGGGCTCGCGCCTCGCCGATCGGTGGCAGCTCCTCGAGCCGACCCGTGAACTTGCCGTCGACCTCGCCGAGATGGGCGCAGACGATGTCGTCGAACAGCGGCCGCATGGGCTCGACGACCAGGTCGAGCGCTCCGGTGATGAGGATCGTCCGGTGGCCGAGGGCGCGGTGCTGGCGCACGCGTGCGAAGCCGGCCGGGAACGACTTGGCCAGCAGGAGGTGATGGAAGAGCTCCCACCCGTCGTCGCGAAGCCGGTCGGCCGGTGCGCCCTCGTAACGGCGATAGAAGGACCGGAGGAAGTCACCCCGGTCGCGGCGGTCCAGGACGAGCAGCGCCGGCGCCTCCCGTAGGAGGTCGGCCACGAAGGCGGCCCGTTCGGTGGCGGGAAGGTGACGCGAGGCCAGCCAGGCGTAGGAGTCCACCACGTTGGAGGCGATCAGGGTGTTCTCGAGGTCGAAGGACGCCAGGTGCCGGTCGGGGGAGAGGATGGCCCGGCGGGACCGCTCCGAGCGGGTGGGCTGGTGCGACTTGCCCGGCGCCGTGCGGACCCGTGCGTGCTCGATGATCGAGGGCAGGTGGATGTCTCGGACGTAGGAGTCCCAGTCCACGGCGGCTGGGTCGAGGCAGAAGACCTCGCGGTCGTCGGCGTCCATGCGGTCCCACAGGGCCATCAGGCGGTCGACCCGGTAGCGGGCCTCGGTCTCGGTGTAGGCACCGTAGAGCTCGACGTAGCCCAGGGCCCGGTCGGCCAGCAGGTGCTGCTCCTCGAGGGCGGCCATCCAGGCGGCCTGTCGTCCGCGGATGGGGAGTGATCCCACCACCTTCTCGGCCAGGTCCATGGCCTTGCTGGCTCGGGAGAGCTGGCGCTGGACCCGGCCCCGCCCGGGGAAGGACCAGGCCGGCACCACGATGGGCTGCCCGTCGCTGTCGTAGAGCGGGTGCTCGGTGAACCAGGACTGCACCAGCTCGACCAGCCGACCGTAGCGGAACGGGTTCCGGACACCGGAGGCCACGTGGTAGACGCTCGGCCCCCGGTACGCCTCACCGGTGTCGAGCAGTGCCTCGCCGGCCACGGCGATGATGGCGGCCACCACCAGATCCACCGGGATCACATCGGTCACCCCTTCGGGCACACCGGGGAACTCCCGGAGCAGCCCGCGGGCATAGGAGACGATGATGGGCTCGGCCATGCGGAAGCCACGGATCCAACCGGGCCGGGGCTCGGCCAGGGCCGACTCGATGATCGACGGCCGCACGATGGTCATGGGAACGGTGTCGCCGAACTGGGACACCAGGGCCCGTTCGCCCAGAGCCTTGGTGTACGGGTAGGCGTCGGGCCATCCGAGGGACTGTGCCCGGGCCTGGCCCACCCTGACCATCTGCTTCTTCACCCAGTCCTCGCGCAGGCGCTCGGCCCGTTCCGCCAGGAGATGCAACCCGGCGCCGCCCAGTTCGCCGCGGGCATCCTTGGAGAACTGGGCCAGCCGCTCGGGTCGGCGGGATTCGGCGTCGGTGTCGCCCCGCTGGCGCCGGGCGGCGTCGACCTCGGTGCGCCAGTCGACCTCGATACTGAAACGACTGCCGCCCAGGAGCTCCTCTCGTGCCTCACCCTGGTGGGTGCCGGCCACATAGGCCGTCGAGACCGGGATGAAGTGGACCGGGCCCACCCTCCCCTGATTGGCGGCGCGCTGGGTGGCCGTGACCACCGCGGCAGCCACCCGTGACGGCCCGAGCAGATTGACCTCCACCGCCGAGTCGAGCGGCGAATCGAAGCTCACCGCGGCAGCCGAGTGGACCACGACGTCGGACTCCGACAGCTTCTGCAGGCCGTCGTCGTCGAGCCCGAGGCCGTCGGTGGCGACGTCGCCGGCCACCGCCGACACCCGCGACGCCACCTCGGTGTCGAACCGGTCTCCGCACTGCTGGCGCAGACGATCGAAGCAGTCGTTCTTGAGGATCTCCCTGGTGGCCCGCTGCATGGCGGTGGCCCGTCGCCCGGGCCGGATGAGCAGGACCACCCGGCTGTCAGGAACCGACCGGAGGACCCGCTCGACCAGCGCCGTTCCCAGAAAGCCGGTGGAACCGGTGATGAAGAACTGCTTGCCGGCCAGAGCCTGGCGGACACGGGTCACCAGATCTGTCTACCATATGGTAAGTGAACAAGTCGAGCACCGATGGATCGGAGCCCTCAGGGCGGGACCGGACCCGGCCCCGGGCCACGACGCGCCAGCGTCGTCCGGGCGCCTCGGGCACGAGCACGTCCGAGCGGATCCTCGATGCGGCCCTCGTCTCGTTCGCTTCCCGGGGCTATGAGGCCTCATCGCTCGACGTCCTGGCCGCCGGCCTCGAGATCCGCAAGCAGACCATCCTCTACTGGTTCCCCTCGAAGGAGGTGCTCCTCGAGGCGGTCATCGATCGCAGCGCCGTCGAGCTGTCGGCTGCCCTGGAGGACTCGCTGACCACCGCGGGCGGCGGCTGGTCCCGCGTCGACGCCGTGGTGCGCTCGGTGTTCCGGTTGGCTGCCCGCCGGCCTGAGTTGTTGGGCCTGGTGCGGGAGATGGGCCGACTCGGGACCCCGGCGGCCACCCGTCTGGTCGTTGCCCTGGAGCCCTTGGTGCTGCGGGCCTCTGATTTCCTCGAGGCCGAGATGGACGCCGGTCACATGCGACGCCACGAGCCACGGCTGTTGCTGCTGGCTATTTACTCCACGGTCATCGGCATGCTCACCGAGGTGGAGGTCCTGCGGGCCTTTGGCGAAGAGCCGACGGCTCGGTCGCTGGTCCGCCGGCGCAACGAGATCCTCGAGCTGTTGCGGTCCGCGCTGGTCACCGGGCCTGGCTAATCCGTCTCAATCGGAGGCCCCGGCCGCCTTGCGCTCTCGGCGGGAGGGCTTCGGTGCCGGGGGCGGCGGGCGCTTCGGGGTGTAGCGCTTGTTGGCCTCCGGACCCGTCGGGCCCTTGTTGCGGCTGGCCTTCGATGGTGAGTTGCGGGACGCCCTGGCCGAGGTGACGGCGGCGCGTGATGTCGACGGGCCCGATTCGGCTCGCGCCGACCGGGCTTCGGCTGCTGCCGCTCGCTGGACCTTCCACGACCGGTGAAGGAGCCAGGCGGCCAAGGCGAGGAACGGGAGCCCGAGGACGAAATTGGAGCTGAAGGCGAGGAAGGTGAACAGCGCCACGAATCCCACGGCCGCCCGGCGCCCGATGAATGTGGCGATGAACAGAAGTGCCGCCGAAGCCAGCCCGATCGCCAGTGAGGTCTGAGGCGAGACCTGACCCTTGGCCAGGGCCTTGTGTGAGTTGGTCTCGGAGAGGTAGACGATCACCCCAAAGAGGGCGGCACCCCCGGCAGCGCCGAACGAGAACCGTCTCTCCCGCTCGTCCAGTCGGTCGATGGACCGCTTGGTCGAGACAGTGGCCCGGCCCGGGTCGACATCGGCGGGCTTGGCATCGCCGCGCCGCGCACCGCCACGAAGTCGCTCGGACAGACGCCGCTTGGCGGCCGGCCGGTACGGCGGTGCCTCCCCGTCGACGTCGGCGTCCTCATCTCCCAGGTATCGGTCGTCGGACGAGGGGGCCATCGGGCAAAGGCTATCGGTCGGGACGGGCGGGTCCGGCGCCGACTCCGGAGCCGTCAGAGGACGGCCTGCCGACCGCTCGCTTTGTCGATCAGGTCGCCCGAAGGATCAGACGCAGTCCCCAGTTGTCCTCGGGTTCGATCACCCAGTGCGGACCGGCGTGGGCCTCGATCCACGACCGGGATGGGCCCACCGGCTCCGCGTCGGGCAGCCCGTCGGGCTCCTCGACCGTCAACTCGAGGTGGTGGACCCGACCCGTGCGCCCGCCCAGCCACTGGACCAGCTCCCCCGGTGGCGAGGGATCGGTCGGTGAGACGAGGCGGAGGCCCAGGGGACTGCCCCAGGCCAGATCGGCCCAGCGATGGTGGGAGCCCTGGCCCTCGTCGATCACGGTTCCCCCCAACAAGCCGACGAAGAGGGCGTTGGCGGCGTCGAAGTCGCTGACGGCATGCGTGACTCGTAGCAACGACGCCGCGGCCACCGGTCCTGACCCGTCGCCGCGCCGCCGTCGGTCGGTCGGGTAGTCATCGGGGGGAGGACTGCTCCACGCGTTGGGCGCCTGTGCCAGCTGCACGACCACGCCGGTCGCCTCCTTGGGATGGAGGAAGGCCTCGAACCACTCCGGATCGCTCAGATCGATGCCGATCGGCTCGAGGCCGACCCGTCGCGCCGTGTCGATTGCTTCGCTCAGGTCGGGCACCTTGAAGGTCAGGTGGTGGGGGCCCGGCCCGGATTTGGCCATGAACCGGTCGAGGAAGTCATTGACCTGGATGTCGTAGGGCATGAGGACTTCGACGCGCGCCCCATTGGCGAAGCCGAGCTGACCGGGGGCAAAGCCGGGGCCCGGTCCTCCCGAGCTCCACTCGGCCCCGAGCTCGACGGCATAGCGGGTCCAGACGTCCTGCCATCGGGGTACGGCGTGTGCCACATGATCGAGAACCGCAGCTTCGATGGTCTGTCCACTCATGGCTCCAGCCTGCTTGTCGACAGCACGCGCTGTCGAACTGATCGTCGACAGTGACTCGGAGACGGCCGGTTGTGGCCTGCAGGTCTCGCCAGTACGGTCGAGAGCATGGACTTGCGGAACGAGTCGGTCGTAGGGCTGGCCCGACAGGTGCGAAACGGCCAGTTGTCGGCCAGTTCGCTTGTGGACCACGCGTTGGGGCAGATCGCGGCACACAACCCGACGCTCAACGCCTTTGTTGCCGTTGACCCCGAGCGGGCCCGCGCCAGTGCCGCCGATGTGGATGCCAAGGTGGCGTCGGGCGTTGATCCCGGGCCGCTGGCCGGCATCCCCCTCGGCGTCAAGGATCTCGAGGACGCCGCCGGCTACGTGACCACCCATGGATCGAAGGCATTTGCCGAGGGTCCCACGGCAGCATCCGACTCGCCGTTGGTGGCCCGGCTGGTTGCGGCCGGATGCGTGGTGGTAGGGAAGACCAACACACCGGAGTTGGGCTGGAAGGCCGTCACCGACAATCGGGCCTTCGGGCAGACCCTCAATCCGTGGAGCCTCGATCACACTCCGGGCGGCTCCTCGGGTGGGAGCGCGGCGGCGATTGCGTCGGGGATGGTGCCTCTGGCCACGGGATCGGACGGTGGGGGATCGATCCGAATCCCGTCCTCGTGCTGCGGCCTGTCCGGCATGAAGCCGTCGCTCGGTCGAGTCCCGAGCGGTGGGCCGGTGGCGCCGGACTGGCACCACCTCTCGACCAAGGGCCCGTTGGCCCGCACCCTGGCGGATGTGGTCGCTGCCCTGGACGTGGCCGTCGGGCCGGATCCGAGCGACCTGAGGTCGCTCCCCAGGCCCGAGGCGTCCTGGATCGCCGCGCTCGACAACCCGAAGCCGCCCCGTCGGGTGGCGTGGTCCCCCACGCTCGGGTACGCCGAAGTCGACGCCGAGGTGCTGGACATCTGCCAGCGTGCGGTCGAGACCATGGCATCGTTGGGCACCGAGGTGGTGGAGATCGACACCGTGTTCGACGCAGACCCGGTCGGCGATTGGCTCGCATTGACCGGCGCCTACAACCTGAGGACGCACGCCGAGGTGCGGGGGAGCAGGGCGTGGCAAGGCGTGGACCCGATTTTGGCCGCAGTGATCGACGCGGCCGCGTCGACAAGTGCCTTGGACGTGGTCCGAGCCGAGGATGCCTGCCATGCCCTCAACTTGCGGTTGGTCGACCTGTTCCACGACGTCCGCCTCTTGATGACGCCTACCGTGGCCGCGGCACCCCCGCTCCGTTCGCTGGACGGCGCGGGGATGATCAACGGGACGGCCGACTTCAACTGGGTCAAGTTCACCTATCCGTTCAACATGACCCGTTCGCCGGCTGCTTCGATTTGCGCCGGACTCACCTCGTCGGGTCTGCCCGTCGGGCTGCAGCTGGTCGGTCCTCAGCACGCCGACATTGTCGTGCTGCGGTCGGCTGCGGCCCTGGAGGAGGCCATCGGGTTCGACGCGCCGGCTCCCTTCCCTCCCTCGTCGGGAGATTGAGGTCGGTTGGGCGGCGCTCTCGCGCTCCACGACAGGCGCTACCATGTCCACCTGCTCAATCGCGTTGTTTGTTGTCGTGGTCCGTCCCGGGCGTTTAGCTCAGTTGGTTAGAGCGCAGCCTTCACACGGCTGAGGTCGGAGGTTCGAGTCCTCTAGCGCCCACCACATCGTCGTATTCGAACTTGGGCTCAGAAAAGAGCAAATCGAAGGGTTCTTTGTAGGCCACCTCGACGACGTGACCGTTGCGCACGTGGACCTCGTCGAGGACAGCGGCGTTGAACAACTTCCTCGTCCGGTCGCCTCCGCGCCGGTAGGCGGTAGCGCAGCGAGTCGAGAACCGCAATGCCAGGTCCATGACCTCCTGCCAGTCATCGAGGCTGGCATCGAGGACGGCTTGGCGGGATTCGATGGTTCGCAGCTCGGCGCCGATGCGCTCTTGTTCTCGCCTGAGCATCACGACGTCGATGGCGTTGACGTAGTAGGCCTCCATGAGCTTGCAACGCTCGGCCTCGGCATGTTCGTGTCGTTGGGCGAGCAGCTCGCTTTCGGCGGTGGTGTCTACGTGCCGGGTGGCCACCTCGGTGGCGATCGCCTCCCGGAGGCCGTCGGCCCAGTCGGCGGGAACCTCGATGCGGCCGTAGAGGTCCTCGACCTCGGCTTCGAGCTGGTCGGCGGCCACGTAGCGTTCCCGACAGCCGGTGCCATTGCGCCGATCCTTCTGGCCCAAACAGTAGAAGTAGGTGTAGGTCCCTTTCGAGTACTGGATCGAGAGCCGCCGCCGACACACCCCACAAACCAGGAGGCCCTTCAGGTAGTGGTGGTGCCGGCGCTCCCGGGTGCCCCGCATCGAGCGGGCGGCGAGCAGCTCTTGCACGGTGTCGAACGTGGTTCGGTCGACGAGCGGCTCGTGACTGGCGGGGTACTCGACGCCGTCCCATTCGACGATCCCGACATAGGCGCGATGGGCGAGCAGGCTGGCGAGTCCCGAGACGGTGAGCGCCTTGGCGCGGTAGTGGCCACCCCGACCCCGATTGCGCAGGCCCCGGTGTGCCATCTCCTCGGCCAGACGCTCCATGGTCCAGTCGCCGGAGGCGTACAACTCGAACGCCGTCCGGACCAGTGGCGCCCGCTCCGGATCGGGGACGATGTGGGCCACCTGGCGGCCGCCGATCGGCTCCCGGATGTTGAGGTAGCCCAGTGGGGCCTTGTGGGGGTAGCCGCCGAGCTTCGCTTTCTGGCCCATGCCCTTCCGGACCTCGGTCGCCAAGTTGGCCGAGTAGAACTCGGCCATCAGAGCGTGGATGCCCTCGACTAGGCGGCCCGAGGCGGTCTCGTCCAGGTTCTCGGTCACCGAGACCAGCGTGACGCCGCGTCGGCGCAATGCCGCCCGGATGGCGATGTGGTCCTCCATGTTCCGGGCCAATCGGTCGACCTTGTGGACGACGACCGCCTCGATGTCGCCGTCCTCTGTGATCCGAGCGAGCATCGCTCGAAGCTGGAGCCGATCGGCCGAGCGGGCGGATTCGCCCTTGTCGACGTACTCGTCGATCAGCTCCCAGCCCTCGTCGCGGATCCGGCGCCCGCAGGCCTCGCGCTGAGCGGCGATCGAGAAGCCATCTTCGGTCAGGTCCTTCTCGGCCTGATCCTTGGTCGACACTCGTAGGTAGATCACACAGCGCACCGGCCACCTCCTCGGTCAGTTGGTCCATGTGACCTCCGTTGGCCGGGAAAGGCAACTCCCTCGGCCCGGACCTCCCGTGCCAGGGCGACCAGAGCCCGGGCATAGGGGCGGAGCGCCTCGGGCGATGGCACCGGCCTTTGCTCTTCACTCCGACCTCGCGGCTGGCGGGGTAACGCCACGCTGGTAGTTCGCGACCGCGGAGGCCCTCCCTGACCGCCGTGTCGGTCACGTCGCGGACGGTGCGGTAGTCGGGTCACGCCCTGCACGGCATCTGTCGCACTGGGTGCCGCGCGGCGCACCGAACCTCGCGGATGGCGGGGCACCCTCGCACCCGAGGGCGGCTTTTGCTGTGCGCCATCGCTGCGGCCTGTTCCGTGCCCGCCGGGTCGAACCTTGTCGATGGGCTGGCTCATCGGCGGCTCTGGAGCTCGGTGCGGCGAGCAGCGATGCGTCGGAGCGACTCCTCGAGGGGCGGCGGCAGTTCAGGGGCTTCGACGAGCGGCACGAGCACCCCGCCACAGCACCGGCAGGTCGGGGTCGGGATCCTTCGACCGGCGGGCTGGTCATCATTTCGGGGCAGGGCGCAGCTCGGACAGACGAGAAGGTGGCCGGCGTCGTAGTCGGCGTCGAGTTCGGCATGGTCGGTCCGGAGGCGCCGGTGCCGCGGGAGGGCCCGGAGGCGGGCTGCCCGGGCGGCCGATCGGCGGCCTTCGTGCTCCGCCATCGCCTCGTCAATGGCGACGCGCCCGTCAACGGGCGAGTTCGGCCTGAGAGCCCGATCGTCCACCAGGGCACCAGCGGCCAGCGCGGCAGCGGGACGGCACAGACGAGGGTCAGCGAGGCGGACGGACTCGTGCTCCCCGAGCAGCCAGTCGGCCTGGGCGATCCAGCACTCCCGGTAGAGGCGGCGCCAGGCGGCGAGGAGGACGTCCGGCGGCGTCCCGCTAGCTTCGGTCTTCGCTGTTCCCCACCATTCGAGGGTGGCCTCCACCAGCTCCAGGTGGTCGAGGCCCCACTGCTCCCGGGCGTTGCTGGTGTGGAGTGGCCCGTCGAAGAGGTAGCGGATCACGGCCGCGGCTTCGTCGTCGCCAATGCGCTGGGCTAGGGCCTGCCAGTCGCGATCGAGGCCGTGCACGAGGGAGTGGCGGCGCCGCTCCGCTTGTTGGCGACGGGCCGTCTCGACGCGGGCCACCACTCGGCGGTACTGGCGCACCTCGGGCGCGAGCAGGGCCGAGAGCGTCATCGGGGCATCTCCAACCGCCGAGCGCCACATCGGGGCAGCGACGGCCTCCTCCGGCGAAGCGACCGCCGCGCAGGCCGCTACCAGCTCGTCGTAGTGGGCTGCGTTCTCCCGCTCGTAGCCGGAGGGGCGGGGCCGGTCCTTCTCGACGCCGGCGAGGAAGCGGTTCACCCGGGCCTCGGAGGTCGTCACCAGCAGCAGCGCCGGACAGCACGGGTGGCGGTCCCACCAGATGGTCTCCCGGCAGTAGCGGCGGTGCCGGGCCGCCTTGGCCCGCAGGCGGGCCTGGTCCATGGTGGCGAAGTCGATCTCGAAGAAGGCGCCGGCCACCCCCGCCGTTCCATCCAGGTCGAGCTGCAGCTCGGCATAGGCGTCGGGGCGGAGACGGCCGGTGCCCTGGTAGCTCGACCAGTCCTCCCAGCCGTCCTCGTCCCGGTGCCAGCGGGTGCGATGGAGCCCGACGCTCGGGCCGACGTCGCCGAGCGCCACGTAGAGGCCGGCGATGGCCGCCGTGTGCCGGAGGAACAGGGGGTTCGGCGTGCCTTTGCCCGGGGCGGGGGAGGTGCCCTCGACGATCCGGGCGGCGGCCCGGGTCAGCCACCAGTAGAAGGGCGCCGAGCCCGACGCCGCATATGGACGGGTCCGTTCCACCAGCGAGTGGTTACGCAGCCGGGTGAGGCGATAGTCGATGGTCCGTTCGGGACGGCCGATCAGTGCGATCAGCTGGGGCGTCGTCAGCACCCGATGCGCTTGCAGCAGCCCGAGGATGTCATGGTCAATGTCACCGAGGGAGGCCACCTTCGCTGCCATCGTGCCGTCGCCTCGATTCATGACCTTCTTCCGCCGAACAGGCGAAGCACCTTGATTGCCACTCTTCCCCACCAGTCGGGGTCCTCCCGGGTTGCCCGATTCTCGCCCTGGCCGGCGGCTTCGCAACGGCGACGCTCGCGGATCGGAGATGGAGCGATCCGCGAGTGCCCTCGCCTCAGGCGAGGGCAAGCAGCTCTCCGGCCGGGGAGTCGTGGGGGCGGTTGGGCTTGACGGCGCTGGGTTGTCGCCGGCTGGCGACGACATCGGACGTGTCGGTGTCTCACGGGCCTCCTTGGATGAGTGTCTCCATAGAAGAACAAGGGAAAACGAGCCCAAGTGAGACAAATGAATTCGAAGAACCTTCTGACCAGGCTCGTTGCTTACGAGCCCAGCCACCGAGCGCCTGCCTGTCGTTTGCCAGCGACATGGGACCAGCTGACCGCTGGTTTTGCCAGTGACA
>JADMIJ010000036.1 GCA_015478655.1 Acidimicrobiales bacterium
ACCGGAATGACGGCATCAGGCCACCGATGAATGGCGGCGTGAAGAGGACGGGTTACCAATGCTCCTGCAATGGTGCTGGCACATACCGCCACACGCCATAAACGCGATCCGCTCGACATCAACACTCTCCCGATTCCGCCCCATCCGGACCTTCTGACTCCCGTACGTATAACAGAACGGCGGGTGCACGTAAAGCGGCTCGACGCCAAGGCGCCGGAGTCTGGCCACGATGCTGGAATCGGCCTCTTCTGGCGCATCCCGGTCTGCGGGCCCGGCCTGTCCGGAGGGCTCTTCCCCCTTGCTAGACCTCTGCCGCACAACCGGTGTCGGACCGAGTCCTCCTGGGGACGACGGTACCCAACAACTGGGTGATCCGTTCCCGGTGGTTCCGTTGCCCGATCCTGGGAGTCTTCCAACGCCTGACTGGACTTGGACGACGAAGGAGTCCGGCATGGAACCACAGGAGCAGATGTGGCCATACTCTCGGAGTGCATGCCGCCGTTTCATCGGTACCCACTGATGCCGCACCGCCGGAAGAGGATGATTCGGTAGTCGCCCCCTCTATCGGCGGGACATTGGCTCCGGCTCGGTTCTGGAGATGGCTCTGCGGCATTGTGGCAGGAGGCCTCGCCATTCGCGTCGTCTATGTCATGACGGTGACGCGGTACGACAACCGAACCATCTACGACTCGTTCTGGTATGGCGTCACTGCCAACGGACTAAAGCAAGGGACCTTCTTCCGCACACCGTTCGGGACGGCACCGACCGCAGCCCATCCGCCTCTGACTTCGCTGGTGCTGGGTTCAGTGAACTTCGTCATTGGTCTCCACGCAGGCACCACCAACCAGCGGCTCGTCATGTCGGTGGTCGGCGCCGCCGTGATCCTCTTCGTCGGCCTGCTCGGACGAGCCGTGGCCGGCCCCTGGGTCGGGTTGACGGCCGCCGGACTGACCGCGGTAGCTCCCAATTTTTGGATCCCCAGCGGCATCGTCATGTCGGAAGCCCTGGCGATGCTGCTGATGGCCCTGATCCTGCTGGCGGTGGTGCGCATGCTGAGAGCACCCAATCTGCCCAACGCTGCGCTGCTCGGTATGGCCTGCGGCGCGGAGGCTTTGGTTCGCGCCGAGCTCATCCTTTTCGTCCCGGCACTTTTGGTACCGGCCGTTCTCACCGCCCACCTGGTGACTCTCAGGCGACGGTGGGTCCTCCTCGGCGCAAGTCTGCTCGTCGTCGTTCTGGTGCTGGCCCCGTGGGTGGGCCGCAACCTGGCCACATTCCAGGATCGCACGTACCTGTCCACTGGTAACGGGTTGGTGCTTCTCGGCTCCAATTGTTCCGCGGTGTACAGCGGCGCAGGGCTCGGTCTGTGGAGCCTCCAATGTGCAGACGGAGTCGGTTCCACCGGCGACGAGTCGGTTCAGTCCGCACGGGGTACGCACCTGGGCATCCAGTATGCGGAACACCATTGGACGCGCTTGCCTGTCGTCGTGCTGGCCAGGGTCGGTCGACTGTGGGACCTCTATCAGCCGATTCAGGAGGCGCGCGTCGAGGCCAACGAGGGGCGACCGGTCCCGGCCTCTGTGGCTGGGCTGAGTGTGTTCTATTTGTTCCTTCCTTTGGGCGTGGCCGGGGTCATCGTCCTGCGCCGGCGCCGGATCCGACACTGGTTCCTGCTGGTGCCGGCCGGCGTTCTGACTCTGGTCAGCGCCCTGGCTTACGGATTGATCCGGTTCCGTGACCCCTTCGAAGTGTGCCTCGTCGTGCTGTGCGCTCCCCCCCTTGTCCTCATGGCTGAGGCCATCGGGCGTCGGAGGAAGGAACTGCAGCACGCACACGCGGAGCGTGCTGGCTCATCCGGGTGAAGGTGAACAGCACCGACCTGGTGATTGCGCCATTCAGACGACCTTCGCCCAGCCCGATGCCCGAGCGCCGCTATCTATCGGAGACCTCGGTGGCGCTGCTTCCGACTGATGGAGCGGCCGCGCCCTCACAGAGGGGACCCGACGTGACGCTCGAAACCAGGCCCCTGGCTGGCGGAGATCGTTAGCTTTGTGGGGTGGCCAGTGTCCTCTCCGAGCTCGACGTCGAGAAGATCCGCCGGTTCTGTCGGGACTGCGTCCCCGCCAAGTTCCATGACGAGGTCTAAAGCTGACAGAGTTCCCTGACGAGGTCCGCCTCGAGGTCACGACCCGCGGTCACAGCGTAGAAAACGGTCCACCCAATACGGTCCACCCAATGGGGTCGACCGCATGTGGTCGGGCTGCCGGGATTTTAACCCGGGACCTCTTGACCCCCAGGTATCTGAGACTTTGCGTTGTGCGGAGCGACTTCGGACCAGGTGGGACGTGAGCGAAAGACGCGAAGTTAAGGTCAGCTCAGAAGACCGCCCGGAGGTAGCGATGGTCCGGGCGATGAGATGAAGCCGTTCAACTAACCTGCGTCCCAGGCGAAGATTCTTGAACTGCAGTTGCGATCGTGAACCCGTAGCTCACGTCCTAGAAACCGTGACCAACGCATGTACGGCCGTCTCTGCTGCTGTTCGTGCCGTCCGGACAGATTGTGTTGTTCCAGGCCACTCCAGAGGTGGAGGCGGTTGTGCCACCCGTGGCGCCCTGAAGGTCAGCGTGTCCCAAATTCGCGTCGCTCAAGCTTGTCGCAATCATCGCGTCCCCGAGGGGGGACAAGTTGGCATTGGACAGATTGGCACCCCGCAGGTCGGCACCACCGAACGCAACGCCATTCAGTAGCATGCCTGACAGATCCACAGACCGAAGCTTGGTGCCGGCAAGGTCAGCTGCACTGCATCGCTGGTTCTGGGGCTTTGTTGCAGGCGGGCATTCGCTGAAAGTCACGCTGGTGAAGGTAGCGCCCAAGAGATTGTCATTGGATAGGACGGCGAAGGACAAGTCATCCCCGGTCAAGTTGGCGCCGGTCAGCTTGGCGTCCGACATGGTCACGCCACCGCAAAAGGAAACCACCCCCACGGGGATCCCGAAATCGATGCTGAGACACGAGGATGTGCTGGCATGTGACAGGTTCGCATCAGTCAGTTTGGCACCTGTGAACTGGGCAACGTGGCACCCGCCGAACCCCGGAGGCAAGCAGAAGGTCAGCGCCGCACCCGACAGATTCGCCTGACGTAGATTGGCGGAGGAGAGGTCGACCCCCAACAGGGAGGCGCCAGACAGGTCGGCGTACTTCAGGTCGGCGCCCGTCAGCGTGCCGGCGGTACACACTAGCGGTAGTGGCGGGGGCTTGGTGCAATTGCCGATGTCAGCGTTAGACAGGTTGGCGAAGGAGAGGTTGACCCCCGCCAGGTTGGCGCCTAACAGATCGGCGCCCGGACAGTTGGTGAAGTGGGTTTGGTCGGGGTGGGCGACGATGGTGCAGCCGTTGATGGTTGTTGTGGCGGCAAAAGCCGGGGTCGGGGTGAGCCCGATAGTCGGGATCATGGCGAAGACCACCGCTGCAGCGACACCGCTGGCGAATAGTCGGCGGCTCCCAGTACCACCGGACCGGGATTGTCCTGGCCTGCAGCAATCACTCCGGAATAGTCTGATCCTTCACCCACGATCCCATGGCGACCCCGTTCTGCCCGAGCTGTCGAAGGCAACGGACTGAACCTCGCCTCAGCTCGTCGGCCAAACTGGCAGCTGCCCCGGGTATACCACGAATCCCATCTCCTCTCCGATGAGAGCCATGGAGAACAGGTTGTCGGGAGGACGAGTAGTCACGACCATTTAGCAACGAGCCGACCGAAACTCCCGCCCCCAACGTTCTCGTTGCTTTACTACTAGCTAGCGGTGCGTCGGGCTGCCGGGATTTGAACCCGGGACCTCTTGACCCCCAGTCAAGCGCGCTAACCAAGCTGCGCCACAGCCCGTCCCTGGTCAGCGACCTGTAGCGAGCTGCAGGATGCTGGTCCGATGGGCGCCCACCGACCTCTTGCTAACAAGACCTCGTCGAGCGACCTGCGAGAGCCTACTCAAGTCTGGCACTCCCTCGGGTTCGGGCTATCCGTTCATTCGACCTTCTCGCAGCGCTGGTCCGTAGTGATGCCTAGGAGGAGCTCCTTGAAGGTCGGATTCCCTTCGGGCTCGGCCTTCTATCTCACCATGGAGCGAACCGAACTCTATGATCTCCCGGACAGCTCCAACCGGCAAGGAGGACCATGGAACGAGACCGAGGGCGTCTGCTTGTCACCGCCGTTGCTATCTCGGGATTGCTGTTGGGTCTGGTTGGCACGGTTCTTGGAATCCACTCACTCAGCCGGAGCGATAGCGGCCCTGAGCCGGCGACGAGCCTCATCGCTCCGACCAACGGTGCCACTCTCTCGGGCGTGACGGGTCTTGATGCAAAGGCAATTAGCTTAACGACGGTGGCGGCGGTTGAATTCCTCGCGACCGGAGGTACCCTGCACGACGCGAAGATAGCGACTGGAGTAACGACACTCATCGGATGGGTGGCAAAGTGGGACACGAAGACCGTGGCGAACGGCAATTACACCGTGGTGAGCGTGGGCTACAACAGCGCGGGCCACAGCACTCGGAGTTCGGCTGTCGCGTTCACCGTAAAGAATTAGACATCAGGCTGCCATTGCTGGGCCGGACGAACGCGCCACTCCGACAGAGTTAATAGCCAGAGCTCCTAGCTGCACAGCCTGACTTGAGATGCGACGGGCATTGGCTCCGCCAGTGCCTGATCAGGGCAGGTGCGCCACCACCAGCTGACCGATGAATTGATAGCCCTTGGTGTTGGCGTGGATGTTGCCCAGGGAGCAGAAGTAGGTCAGCTTGCAGATCTCCCACACGGCGGGCGGTATCTTCCCGTACGGCGGCAGGTTGACGGGCGGCAGGCCGAGGGAGGCGGCGTCCGAGTCATCGCCGGCAACGGCCTTCTTGTACGGGGCCTGGGTGACGTTGACGAAGTTGGCCGCCCCGTAGGCCGCGCTGAGGGCCGGGTTGATGAGGGCGTCGAAGGCGGTGACCGAAAGGGCGGCCAGGCTCTGGTTGGTCGCATTGCTTGGGAACACCCAGTCGCCCAGGATCACGTCCGGATAGGTCAGTCCCACGATCTTGGCGGTGTCCCCCGCTGCCGTCAGGGCGGTATTCAGGTCGGAGACCAACGAGCCGACGTTGGCGGTGATGGCCGTGTCAGCAGTGTTGACGCAGGCGAGGATCAGGGTGAGGCTTCCCGCACTTCTGCAGCCCGTCACGTCGTTGCCGCCGATGGAGACGGTGATGAGGGCCACCTTGCCGTGGTGGGAGGGATCGGCGATGAAGGCGACCGCCGCCTGCTCTTGGGTGGTGGTGGGATGGGCCACTGCGTCAAAGGCCGCGGGAGGACCGAATCCGGACTCGGTGCAGCCGTTGGCGGCGAGAATGGAGGTGGTGGTGGCGCCACCGCATCCGAAGTTCTCGAGCTGGAGCTTCTCCTTCTTGGCCACGTAGCCGGTGTATCCCGCCGTCGCACCCATGCCGGGCTGGTCCCCGACCGAGTACGAGTCGCCCAGAGCCAGATAATACGGTAGGGCCGGCTTGGCCGCCGCGCTCACCCCGGGAGCCACCAGCCCCGCCGTCGCCAGGCTGGCGGCAATGACCATGGGGCTGACCAGGGCCAGGATCGATCGTTTACGCATGTGCGGGTCCCCCGAGTTCACCTTGATGACACAGACTCGACCTTGCTACCACATGTCGTGTCATCCGTGATGTCAAAAAGGGTGTGGGTGACCCCGGGCGTGCACGGAGGGTGGTGGCCCACTACCGGGTGTGGCTGGATGCCTGCTCAGAGGTGGTGGACAACCCAGGTGACCCCTTGGAAGGCCCGATACCCCAGGTAGATGATGCTGGCCACCAGCATGAACTTGAAGTACCAGGGTGACCGGCGATGCTCCAGCGGCTCGGTTCCGCACTGGGGACAGACGCCGTCAGCGGTGAGCTCGTCGGTCTCGATGCGCCGGTCACACTGCTCACACCAGGGCACGACTCAGCCGTCCCCGGTCGGTGGAACCCGTCCCCCCCGGCCGAGCAGCGCCGGGGCGCCAGTCACCGGCGGTACCTGGACGGGGCCTCACCGCCGCCGACCCCCACTCCCGTTGGCGCCCTTGGCCCGGACCCTCAGTTTGATGGGGGTCGGGCCCAGTTCGAAGCGCTCACGGAGGCCACGCTCCACGTAGCGGAGGTAGGTGGGCTGGAGTCGACCGTTGGTGAACAGGGTGAACGTGGGCGGGTCGTTGGCGCCCTGCACGGCGTACTGGATCTTGGCCCCCACCGGGGGGTGGGCCATCTGGATCGATTTGAGGGCGCGGTTGAGCTCGCCGGTCGGGATCCGTGAGTGGTAGGCGGTTTCCGCCGCGGCCACGGCCGGAAGGATCTGGTGCACACCCAGCCCCGACAGTGCGCTCACCTTCAGGACGGGCGCCTCGCCCAGGAAGGCCAGCCGGTCCCCGATGTCGACCAGGATGCCCTTCCGGTCCTCGGTGGGAATGAGCTCCCACTTGTTGAGCACCACCACGGTGGGGCAGCCTGCCGCCCCCACCCGTTCGGCCAGCCGCTGGTCCTGGTGGGTGACTCCCGCCGTGGCGTCGATGATCAGGAGGGCGATGTCAGCCCGATCGAGTGCGTCGAGCGCCCGCAACACCGAGAAGTACTCAGTCCCCCGTTCCGTGCGCGACTTGCGGCGCATTCCCGCCGTGTCGATGAAGCACACGGTTCCTTCGGGGGTCTCCACCACAGTGTCCACTGCGTCGCGGGTGGTCCCCGGGGCATCATGGGTGATCGATCGCTCGTCCCCTACCAGGCGGTTGAACAGCGTCGACTTCCCGACGTTGGGTCGACCCACGAGGGCCACCCTGGGAACCTGGCCTCCGGCCCCCTGGTCCGGCGCCACGCCGTCCATTTCGGGTCCGGCGCTCTCAGCTCCATGTTCCCCGATGACCGTGCCCTCGGGCGAGGCCGCCGGTCGGCCCGCGGCAACGGACACACCGTGGGTGGGCAACAGACTGACGACATCGTCGAGCAGGTCACCCGTCCCCCGCCCGTGCAGGGCGCTGACCGGCCACGGCGGGCCCAGTCCGAGGCCCATGGCATCCCAGGCGTCGGCCTCTCGCTGGGACGAGTCCACCTTGTTGACCACCACCCGCACCGGCCGGCCCGATCGCTTGAGCACCCGGGCCACCGCCAGGTCCTCATCGATGACCCCCACCGTCACATCCACCACCAGCAGGACCACGGCGGCGTCGGCTATGGCCCGCTCCGCCTGCGCGGTGACCTGGGCATCGAGGGGGTCGTTGCTCGACAGCCATCCGCCCGTGTCGACCACGGTGAACCGGTGCCCGCACCACTCGGCCTCGAGCTCCTTGCGGTCACGGGTCACCCCGGGCCGCTCCTCGACCACTGCCGCCCGGCGTCCGACGATGCGGTTGACCAGGGTCGACTTGCCGACGTTGGGACGGCCGGCGATGACGACCAGCGGCCGCTCGCTCGTCGTGACCTTGTCGTCGGGAGCAGTGGTGGTCATCGGGTGGCGCCCAGGGCCACCGGGACGCGCTGGCTGACCGCGTCCGGCACCGGCGCCCCCTCGAGGGCGTTGCGCAGGGAGAGGCCGTCGGTCGGGACCACCTCCACGGTCCGGGGCAGGTCGGCAACGGTGAGGTCGTCGAGGAATCGGCCCTCGGACAGGCACGAGTCGGGCAGCAGGTAGCGGTGCCCCGCGGGCTGAACCTCCAGCACCCCGGTCAGATCGGCACCGGTGAGGAGACCCGACACCCCGATGTTGCCCCCGAAGAAGTGGTTGACGACGGGCACCAACCGGATGTCGTCCCGGGCCAGGGAGTCGACGAGGGGGCCGAGCACCCGCGCTCCGTATTCTCCGGTGAGGATGGCGATGGGTGCACGCGTCGGCGGTGACGGCGAGGTGGCCAATGCCCGCGGTGCCCGGTAGCCCGCCGCCGGTGCGCCGTCCACGGCGGCGAAGAAGCCGGGCCGGACGCCGAGGGCCGCCCGTTCGTCGCCACCGAAGGCGGCCTCGAAGGCTCGGGCCATGCCCAGGCCGTTCTCGTGCTGAGGGAATCCCTCGTAGGTGCGGGCCGGAGGAAAGGGCCGGCCGGCCATGAGGTAGTACTCGTCGGCGGCGAAGACCATCCGTCGCCCGATGGCGGTGAGGAAGGTCTCCTGCCACTCGGCCACGGCATCGCAGACCACGCCCGCCTCTTGCGGGGTGTGCGGTCGCATGGCGCTCTCGTGGGAGAAGCGGCTGACCCCGAGGGGGACGCAGGCCACGGTGGCCAGGGCCGGATAGCGGTCGAGGACGCCGGCCAGGGTGTCGTGCAGGACGTCCCCGTCGTTGCGACCGGGGCACACGACCACCTGACCATGGACCTCGATCCCGCCATCGAGCAGGGCCGTGAGCCACCTGAGGCTGGTGGCCCCTCGCTGATTCCGCAGCATGTCGGCCCGGACGTCCGGATCGGTGGCGTGGATGGACACGAACAGGGGGCTGAGCCGTTCGGTGAGGACGCGTTCGAGGTCCATTTCGGTGAACCGGGTCAAGGTGGTGAAGTTCCCGTAGAGGAACGACAGCCGGTAGTCGTCGTCCTTCAGGGAGAGGCTGCGGCGCATCCCCCGGGGCAGCTGGTGGATGAAGCAGAACTCGCAGTGGTTGTCGCACGTCCGGACCCGGTCGAAGACGGCGGAGGAGACCTCGGCGCCGAGGGGCTCGCCGGGCTCCTTGGCCACGCGGAGGCTGATGGGATCATCGTGGCCGCGACGGCGGACGACGAGGTCCAGATCGGGCTCATCGACCAGAAGGCTGTACTCGATGACGTCACGCGGCGACCGCCCGTTGAGGAGGAGGAGCTCGTCCCCGGGCCGCAGCCCGGACAGGTCTGCCGGTGACAATTCGGTGACGGCGACGACCTTTGGTGCCGTCGTCACCCGGGGCGCCGACATACCACCAGGGTACCTGGTCCCCTTCGTCCGCTTGACGTCGTCACCGGTGCGGACGACGCCGATCACCCCGGTAGCCTGTCTCTGTGACGGTCGACCGAGTGCTCCTGGCTGAGCCCCGGGGTTTCTGCGCCGGTGTGGAGAAGGCCATCAAGGCCCTGGCCTGGATGGTGCGGGTCTTCGAGCCCCCGGTCTACTGCTATCACGAGATCGTCCACAACCAGCACGTGGTCGACCAGTTTCGGGCCCAGGGAGTGATGTTCGTCGACGACGTGGAGGACGTGCCCGCCGGTGCGCCCCTGATGCTCTCCGCCCACGGGTCGGCGCCCGAGGTCGTCCTCGCCGCCCGGGCCCGGGGCCGGGTGGTGGTCGACGCGGTCTGCCCGCTGGTGACCAAGGTCCACCATGAGCTCAAGGTCCGGGCCCGCAAGGGCTACACCGTGCTCTACGTCGGCCACCACGGCCACGAGGAGGCCGTCGGGACCATGGCCGTAGCGCCCACGTCGGTGCGGCTGCTGGAGCGGGTCGAGGACGTGGACGCCCTCGACGACGTCGAGGACGGCAACTCCGGGGACGGCGAAGCGCCGTTGGTGGCGCTGCTGGCCCAGACGACACTGAGCCACGACGAGTGGTCGGGCATCGTCGACCGGGCCCGGGAGCGCTTCCCCGATCTGTGGATGCCCAACCGGAGCGATCTCTGCTTCGCCACCACCAACCGGCAGGCGGCCCTCAAGGCCCTGGCCGGCAGGGTCGACGCCATGGTCGTCATCGGCTCGGAGAACTCCTCCAACACCGTGGCCCTCGAGCAGGTGGCAGTGGCCTTCGGCTGCCCCCGGGTGGTCCGGGTCAACGACGCCTCCGAGCTGCCCGGCGACCTGTCCGGCACGGTCGGGGTCACCGCCGGCGCCTCGGCTCCCGAATCGCTGGTTCAGGCCGTGGTGGCGCGCCTCGACCCCGTCGACGGGGTGGAGGGGTGCCCGGTCACTGTCGAGGAGGAGTACTTCCCTCCCCCACCGGAGCTGCGCGAACTGCTGCGCGGGCTCGAGGTTGCGCTCTCGCTGCTCAACGGCTCCCCTGCGGGAGCGCCCGATGGGTCGGGCCCGGCCGGGGGCGACCCGGACAACCGGGTGCTGGGCGGGGATCGAACCATCGTGGCCGCTGATGTGCTCGAGCGGCTGGCCGGGTAGCCGCCGTGACCGCCAGGGGTTTTGGCGCGAGACTGTCACCATGACAACTTCGTTCACCAGCATGGATGTCTCGACCGAGGAACAGTGGTCGGTGATCGGTGGCGAGACCATGAAGAACCAGGGCCGGGTGGCCGACCGTGTGCTCGCCATGCTCGAGTCCCTGGTCGACGTGGTCGACGGGTTCGCCGTCGACCAGCTGACCCATTGCCTGCAGACGGCTACCCGGGCCGAACGGGACGGTGCCGACGACGAGCTGGTGGTGGCTGCCCTGTGCCACGACATCGGCAAGGCGGTATCGGTGCCCAACCACCCGCGCATCGCCGCCGAGATCCTGCGGCCCTACGTGCGCCCCGAGGTCACCGAGACGATTCTCGTCCACCAGGATTTCCAGGGTCGGCACTACTACCAGCACTTCAAGATGGACCCCAACATGCGCGACCGCTACCGGGGGGAACCCTGGTACGAGCTGGCGGAGCAGTTCGCCGACCAGTGGGACCAGAACAGTTTCGACCCTGACTACCCCACCGAGCCGCTCTCGCACTTCGAACCCAAGGTGCGGGCCATCTTCGGCAACCCACACGTCCTGTAGTGGCGCCAACCCAGCGGTCTCGCTGGCTCACCCTCCCTGACTCCCGCGGACGGCGGCGCAACGCCGCGCTCCTCCAGTTCGCCGTGGACCGGGCGCGGGCCGACTTCGACGAGCGCTACCCCCACCTCGGAGTCGGTCCGGTGGTGGCCCTGGTCGCCGCCTATGACGAACAGGACAACGTCGGCGACGTCCTCAAGGTCGTGCCGACCCTGATCGGTGACCTCGAGGTGTCGACCCTCGTCGTGGTGGACGGAGGGACGGACAACACGGCGCAGATCGCCCTCGACTCAGGTGCCTACACCTGCGTGCTGCCGGTCAACCTGGGCCAGGGCGCCGCGCTCCACCTCGGCTATGAGCTGGCGGCGGCCCACGGGGCCCGCTACGTCGTCACCCTCGACGCCGATGGCCAGAACGACCCCGCCGAGATGGCGACCATGGTGCAGCCCTTGCTCGATGACACCGCCGATTTCGTCATCGCCTCGCGGCGGCTCGGCGTCGACCAGACGACCGACCGGTTCCGGCGTGCCGGCGTCAAGGTCTACGCCTGGGTGGTCAATTCCATCCTGTCCCAGAAGCTGTCCGACTCGTCCAACGGCTACCGCGCCTTCAAGGTCGAGTTGCTCGACGACATCCTGCCCCGCCTGGTGCAGAACCAGTATCAGACCTCCGAAGTGCTGATCACCGCGGCCAGCAGAGGCTGGAGGATCGCCGAGCGGCCCACCGTCTGGCACCCGCGGGCGTCGGGGGTCTCGAAGAAGGGCGGCAACCTGGTGTTCGGGGTCCAGTACGCCCGGGTGATCGCCACCACGTGGTGTCGGGTGACCTGGGGCAACCGACGCCGCCGCTGACGGCCGCGGCCACCGGCGCCGAACGGCAACGGGGTGCGTCAGTAGCGACCCACCGTCGCCACCGAGCGGTCGTAGAGATCCTGGAGGGATGCGGCCAGCCCCTCGGTGAGCTGATGGGTTCGGGTGCGGGAGATCCGCCCGCCACCCGTGCGTGCCGGGGGCGGAATGGGCTCGCCCACGATGAGGTGGATGTGCCGGGGACGCGGGATCCGGGTGCCCTTGGGCATGACCGACGCCGAGCCACCGATGCCCACCGGGATGACCGTGGCCCCGGTCCGGGCGGCCAGGAAGGCCACGCCCTCGTGGAGGTCCTCGATGACCGGTCCCGACCGGCGCTCCCCCTCCGGGAAGAGGATCAGCACCTCACCGGCGTCGAGCACGTGTTGGGCCCGACGCAGCGCCTCCCGATCGGCCGACTCGCGATGGACGGGGAAGGCACCGATGGGAGGGAGGATCCTGGCCAACCATCGGTTCTTCCACAGGCTGTCCTTGGCCATGTAGTGGAGCTTGCGGCTCGTGACCTCCGACGCCACGAAGAAGTCGATGAACGAGCGGTGCACGGGCGCGATGATCACGGGACCGACGGCGGGAACCTGGTCGGCACCGGTCACGGTGGTTCGGAACAGGAGCCGGTTGAGCCCGTGGACCAGCGCCCGGAGGAAGCGGTAGATGGGGGTGAACCCGGTGTCGACTCGGACTGCGATCCCCTCGGACCGGTCCTCGACCCCCGCTCCCCCGCCTCCGCTCACAGCCACGCCACCACCTCTTCCACGATGTCCTCCACCGGCCGATCGGTGGTGTCGATGACCCGGGCGCCGTCGGCCACCCCCAGCGGGGATGCTGTCCGGGTGCTGTCCAGCCTGTCACGGCGGGCCACGGCGTCCGCACCCTCCTCCGGCCTGCGGCGGGCGCGCTCGTCGACCGATGCGGTCAGGTAGATCTTGACGTCGGCGTGGGGGAAGACGACCGAACCGATGTCCCGTCCCTCGACGATCCCCCCGCCCCGCTCGGCGACCCACTGGCGCTGGCGCTGGACCAGCACGGTGCGGACCTCGGGGTTGGCCGCCACCGCCGACACCGCCCGGCTCACCCGGGGGCCCCGGATGGCCTCGGTGATGTCCGTTCCGTCCGCCTCGACCCGCTCGCCGATGCCGATGGTCAGGGCCCGGGCCAGTTCGGCCACCGCGGACCGATCCGTCGGTTCGATCCCCCGTTCGAGGGCGGCCCAGGCCACCGCCCGGTACATGGCCCCTGTGTCCAGGCGGTCCACGCCGAGGCGTTCCGACAGGGCGCGCGACACGGTGGACTTGCCGGATCCGGCCGGCCCGTCGATGGCGATGACCGGATGGGCCCGGGTGCGGGTGCCGTGGGCGCTCATCCTGGGGCCCCGGGAGCTCCTCGCAGCCGCTCGAGGTCGTCGACGAAGCCGGGATAGCTGGTGGCCACCGACTCCCACCCGGTGATGGTGGTCACCGAGCCGGGACGGCACGCCGTGGCGGCGATGGCCGCGGCCATGGCCATGCGATGGTCGCCTCGGGCGTCCACCTGGCCCGGCTGGAGCGGCGCCCCCGTTCCCTCGATTGCGAGGTCGTCGCCTTCCACCTCGGCCTCGGCGCCGAAGGCCCGGACCAGCTCCACCGTGCCGGCGAGGCGGTCGGATTCCTTCACCCGCAGTTCGCCGACGCCCCGGAAGCGGGTGGACCCGAGGGCCACGGCCGCGGCCACGGCCAGGATCGGGACCTCGTCGAGCGACGGGATCTCGGCGGCCTCGACCACCGTGCCGTGCAGGGCACAGGTGTAGCTGGTCACCGACCCGGTCCCGTTGCCGGACTCCTCGATCTCGATGGTGGCGCCCATCCGCCGGAGCACGCCCAGATAGCCGAGCCGCTCGATGCCCAGCTGGATGTCGGCCACGGTGACCAGGCTGCCGGGCACCACCACACCCCCGACCACCCAGAAGGCGGCCTGGGACGGGTCGCCCGGCACGGTGAAGGATCCCGCCTCGAGGGTGCTCCGCCGGACCCGCACCACCCTCCCGCCGCCCACCCGCTCGAAGGTGATGGCCGCACCGGCGGCCGCCAGCATCTCCTCGGTGTGCGCCCTGGTCGCCACCGGCTCGCGGACCACGGTCTCCCCCTCCGCCCCCAGCGCGGCCAGCAGGATGGCGGACTTCACCTGGGCACTGGCCATGGGCGGTGTGTAGTCGATGCCCTGCAGGGCCCCGCCGTCGATCCGGATGGGAGGCAGGCAGCGCTCGCCCTCCCCGCTCACCCTCGCCCCCATCAGGCCCAGGGGCTCGGCCACCCGATCCATGGGGCGGCTCCGGAGCGAGTCGTCTCCGGTCAGGGTGGTGGCACCGGGCAGGGTGGCGGCCACCCCGGCCAACAGGCGCATGCCGGTGCCGGAGTTGCCCAGGTCGATGGGGCGGTCGGGGGCGTGCAGCCGCGATCGTCCACCGTGGACGATCACCGTGGGACCATCGGCCTCGACCTCGGCGCCCAGGGCCACGACGGCCAGCCTGGTGCCGGCCACGTCGTCGCCGTGCGACAGGCCGGAGATGGTCGAGGTTCCCTCGGCCAGGGCGGCCAGCAGCAGGGACCGGTGCGAGATGGACTTGTCCCCGGGCACGGCGAGGGTTCCGACCAGCGGCGCGCCGCTTTGCACCGTGTAGCTCTCGCCGCCGCTGTTCGAGGGGTCCGGGGTGGGCGTGTCCGCGCTCAACCGGAGGTTCCCACCGGGGTGCTCGAGGCGCGGTAGCCACGGTCGGACAGGGTGGCCAGCAGCGTGGGGGCCGAGAGGGTGTCGACCACCAGCACCAGCACCCCTCGGTCGCCCTCGACGGAGTGGGCGATCTCGAGGTCGACGATGTTGATGCCCAGCTCGGCGGCCAGCACGGTGACCTCGGCGATGGCACCGGTCCGGTCGGGCACCGGGATGCGCACCTCGACCAGCTCTTCGGGCTGGGGTGCCCGCTCGCTCAGGGTGCGGCGGGCCGACGCCGCCCGTCCCAGGATCTCGAGCAGCGACTCGTGGTCGCGCTCGGCCACCCGCCGGCGCATGGCCCCCAGGGCGTCGATGAGCAGGTCGAGGGTCGAGACGATGGCCTCGGCGTTGTCGTCGCAGATGTCGGGCCAGATCGAGGGCTGTCCGGCCGCGATCCGGGTCATGTCGCGGAACCCACCGGCCGCCAGCTGCAGGAGGGCGGCGTGCTCCTGGCCCATGCCGGCGGCCAAGTCCATCAGGGTGGCCGCGGTCAGATGGGGCACATGGGACACCACCGCCACCAGCGCATCGTGCCGGGCCGGGTCCAGCGCCACCACATTGGCCCCGAGGTCGGCGAGGACGCTCCGGAGCAGGGCGTAGGCGGCGGGGTCGGTGACCTCCGTGGGCGTCAGGACCCAGGTAGCCCCGACGAACAGGTCCCCGGAGGCGCCCTCCACCCCCACCTGTTCGGAGCCGGCCATCGGATGTCCGCCGACGAAGGAGGGGTGGTCGATGGCCGACACCAGCGGCCCCTTGACGCTGCCGACGTCGGTGACGACCACGCCGGGCTTCCAGTCGGTGGAGCCCATGATGCCGGCGATGATCTGCGGGGCGGCATGGACCGGCGTGGCCACCACGACCAGATCGGCCCGGTGGTCGATGCCCTCGTCGTTGAGGGCGCCGAGCTCCACGGCCCGGGCCGCAACTCCGTCGGCGGTGTCCACGCCACCCACCTGCCAGCCGCGTTCCCGCAGTGCCATCCCGATCGAGGCGCCCATGAGCCCCGTCCCGAAGATCATGGCCCGTCCGGGTAGGCGCATCCGCTCACCCTCCGGCGTCGCCGATTCGGGCCGCCCGGCGCCGGTGTCGTCAGTCGGGGAGATCGTCACGGAGTCCCTGGGCGCCCTCGAGGTAGACGTGGTGGATCTGGTCCCTGCGGCGCTCGGTGGTGACATGGAGCATCACCCTGATGCACCGGGGCACGGACCCGACGACAGCCAATTCGCGGGCGCAGATGAGTGGGACGGCGCCCAGCCCCATGGAACGGGCGGCGGTGGCCGGAAAGGTGGAGACGATGTCCTCGGTGGCGGTGAACAGGATCGAGATGATGTCCTCCTCGGCCAGGTCGTTCCGCTCGAGGATCTGGCTGAGCAGGGCCACCACCCGCTCGGTGATGGCGTCGGACGTGTCGGCGTCGACCGTGGTGGCGCCGCGTACGGCTCGGACGGTGGGGGGCATCAGCCAGGCATGTTACTCAGCGGGCTCGGGAGAACCCGCGGTGCCATCCGGCGAATCGGGTGGCCCAGGGCCCT
Source organism: Acidimicrobiales bacterium (assembly GCA_015478655.1). GTDB lineage: Bacteria > Actinomycetota > Acidimicrobiia > Acidimicrobiales > RAAP-2 > Bog-756. The sequence continues at coordinate 15,865 of JADMIJ010000036.1, forward strand.
CTGCCGGCTCCACCGGGACGGCCGCGGCGGCCAGTCCCCGTACCTCGTCGAAGGAGAGGGTCCGATACGACCCCGGGCTCAGCGAGGGATCGGCCAGCGGGCCGATCCGGATCCTGACCAGGCGGACCACCGGGTGGCCCACGGCTTCGCACATCCGGCGGACCTGCCGGTTGCGGCCCTCGTGGATGACGATCCGTAGGAGGGAGGGCGCCACCACCGCCACCCGGGCCGCGGCCGTGGGCCCGTCGTCCAGGTCCACCCCCTGGCGCAGCTGCCGGACGCTCCCCGCCGTGGGCTCCCCCTGCACCTCGACCAGGTATTCCTTGGGGACCCCGAAGGAGGGATGGGTGAGCCGGTGGGTGAGCTCGCCATCGTTGGTGACGACCAGCAGGCCCTCGGAGTCCATGTCCAGGCGGCCGACCGGGAACACCCGGGGCTCCTCGGGCACCAGGCCCAACACGGTCGGGCGGCCGTGGGTGTCCTCGGCGGTGCTGACCACCCCGGCCGGCTTGTTCACCAGGTAGTGGATTAGCCCGGGCCGGACAGGCAGGGGCACGCCGTCCAGCTCGACCCGGTCCACGTCGGGGTCCACCCGGCGCCCCAGCACCGGGACCACGCCGTTGACCGTGACCCGCCCGTCTACGATCAGCTCCTCGCACACCCGGCGCGAGCCCACTCCGGTGCGGGCCATGACCTTTTGCAAACGGACCCCGGAGGAGAGCGGCGACGGCCCCTCAGCCATCGGCGACCGGGCGCATCTGCTCCTCCAGGTCGTCGAGGGTCTCGGGCCCCGGAAGCAGGTCCTCCACCGGCGGCAGCTGGTCGAGCCGGTCGAGGCCGAGGCGTTCGAGGAAGGCGTCGGTGGTGGCGTAGAGGGACGCCTGACCGGGGCCCGCCGCCCGCCCCACCGTGGCGATGTAGCCGCGATGCTCGAGCAGGCGGACCACGCCGTCGACGTTCACCCCGCGCAGAGCGGCGATCTGGGCCCGCGACACCGGCTGCCGGTAGGCCACGATGGCCAGCGTCTCCAGGGCGGCGGCGGACAGCCGGGACGAGACGCCGACATTGGCGAACCGCTCCACATACGGGGCCAGGTCCGGGTGGCTCTGGATGCGGAATCCGCCCGCGATCCTGACGACCTCGAATCCCCGACCCTCCGCCCGGCACGACTCCGCCAACTCATCGCACAGCGGGTCGACCTGCTCGACCGGCACCTCGAGCAGCTCGGCCAGCAGGCCCGCCGTCACCGGCTCGACCGCCACGATGAGCACCGCTTCGATGGCGCGGGCCTCGGGCGAGAGGGCCATCCTCAGCCCTCGTACTCGTCGTAGAGGCCGGCCCCCACCGACACGGGCACCGGCGCGTCGGCCATCCACTCCACCTCGAGGTCCCCGAACGTGTGGCCCTGGTCGAGGGAGACCCGCCCCCGCTTGCACAGCTCGAGGAGGGCCAGGAAGCGGACGATGATCTCGATCCGTGAGGTCAGATGGCCGGTCAGGTGGCGGAAGGTGGACCGGCCCATCCCCTCCAACCGCCACTCGAGCTCGGCGACGGCATCGGCCACCGTCACCGTGTCGACGGTCACGTGATACAGGTCGACCGTGGGCACCGGGCGCTCCGCGGTGGCCCGCAGATAGGCGCCGGCAACCTGCTCGGGAGTGACCCCTTCGAGGAGGTCGGGTGCGTCGACCACGAAGTCGAGGTCGAGACCGGCGGTGCGGGGAACCGACCGCGCCGCCCGCTCGAAGAGGGCGGCGAATCCGTCGGCGGCGGCGGCATAGGCCTGGCACTCGAGCAGCCGGGCCAGGAGGAGGTCCCGCTCCTCCCATCCGACCAGCTCCTCATCGGGATCCACGTCGTCCCGGCCGGGGAGCAGCCGACGCGACTTGAGCTCGATGAGCACGGCGGCGATCATCAAGAACTCCGACAGCGTCTGCAGGTCCACCGACTCCCATCCGGCCACCTCGGCCACGAAGGCGTCCACCACCGAGGCCAGCGGGATGTCATAGACGTCCACCTCGTGGCCGTTGACCAGTTGGAGCAGCAGGTCGATGGGACCCTCGAACACGGGGGTGGACACGCTGGCGACCATGGTCTCCGACGATACCGGCTGGAGCCGCCACTCTCGTGCACCTCCGAGGGCGACCTACGATGACCCCCCATGCTCCGAGTCCTATCCGGTCTGCAGCCCAGCGGCGATCTCCACCTGGGGAATTATCTCGGTGCGGTCCGCAACTGGGTGGCCGACCAGTACGAGTACGACGCCATCTACTGCATCGTCGACCTGCACGCCCTCACCCTCGACATCGACCCGGAGGAGCTCCGCTCGAGGACGTACGAGACGGCCCTGGACCTGCTGGCCTCCGGCCTCGACCCCGAGCGGTGCACCCTGTTCGTCCAGAGCCACGTGGCCGAGCACACCCGGCTGGCCTGGTTGCTCGAGTGCACGGCGACCATGGGCGAGCTGCGCCGGATGACCCAGTTCAAGGACAAGAGCGCGGGCCGGGACTCGGTCCGGGCCGGCCTGTTCACCTACCCGGTCCTCCAGAGCGCCGACATCCTCCTCTACGACGCCGAGCGCGTGCCGGTGGGCGACGACCAACGACAACACGTCGAGCTGGCCCGTGAGCTGGCCAACCGGTTCAACCGCCGGTACGGCGACACGTTCGTGGTTCCGGAGGCGGCCATCCCCAAGCTGGCCGCCCGGGTCATGGACCTCCAGCACCCGGAGAACAAGATGTCCAAATCGGTCAACTCGCCCCTGGGCACCGTCATGCTGTTCGACGAGGGTCCGGACATCGTGCGCAAGGTCCAAAAGGCGGTGACCGACACCGACGGCGAGGTCCGCTACGACCCGGGGGCCAAACCGGGCCTGTCCAACCTGTTGGAGCTGCTGGCCGTCTCCACGGGGCGCACCCCGGCCGAGGTGGCCGGCTCCTACCAGCGGTACGGGGACCTCAAAAAGGACGTGGCCGAGGCACTGGTGGAGCTGCTCCGTCCGCTGCGGGAGCGGCGGGCGGCCCTGGCCGGGGACCCGGGAGCGGTCACCGCCCTGCTGTCACTGGGGGCGGCGAAGGCCGGCATCACGGCGTCGGCCACCTACGAGCGGGCTGCCGGCGCCATCGGGCTGCTCACTCCGGGTTGAGACGGCGCCGCCGACGCCGGGCGATCACCAGTTCCCAACCGGCCCAGATCAGGAAGGCCACGGCGGCCACGGCCGAGACGATCAGGCCCGCGGTCACCGACGCCGGCGCGTAGCTGAAGCTGACCAGGTAGTCCCCGGCCGTGGGGATGGCCACCCGTTGGATGACCCCGTCGCGCTGCACGGCCACGGTCGATGTCGCCGATGCCGACGTGCTCCCCGGCATGGCCGGCCCGGTCCGCCGGATGGTGGCCCGCCACCCGGGGCTCCAGGCCACGCTGCGCTCGAGGGTCGTGGCCGCCACGGCGTGGACGGCGATCTGTTGGTTGCCGTCCGACCCTGGGGCCGCCGTCGTCACGGACGTGCCGGACGCGGCTGCGCCCCCTGCGGCCCCGGCCCACGCCCAACCGAGGGGGTCGGCGTTCTGGAAGACACCGAAGGACCCGATGGTGCCGGAGAACCTCCAGTGCGGCCAGGTCACTCCGTACTGCATGCGGCCGCGCAGGACCACGTCGCCGGCCTCGGCGGTGTGCGCCGTCGGCACGCCCACCGTCGCCGCTGCGCCGGCTTCGTTCTGGATCACCAGCCCGGCGCCCCGGACCGGTGTGGGCGGTGCCACCCGGAGCGATCGGTTGGCCGCCGACCCGGTGGCGGTGACATCAGCGGGCGGGAGCCATTGGATGGCCCCGGTGGCGGTCAGCACGCCGACCCTCCAGCCCGATGGCGTCCCGCCGGGGACGCGCACGGCCCAGGTGGCGACGGTCAGCAGGCCCCCGAAGTACCAGCGGTGCGACTGCCCCGGCCGGAGGGTCACCGGTGGTGGCTCGGGGGTGGGAGCGGAGTTGTACAGGTTCAGGTCGAGTGGGAACGGCGTGGAAGTCGCCGGGGCGGGTGCTGTACCCCCCGATGGCCCGGCCGTGGTGATCGGGGTCACGAAGTACGAGGGCAGCGTCAACAGCGTGCGCACGTTGAGCTGGTCCCAGGTCGTGCCGGCCAGGGTGGCCGGATTCAGGTCCTCTTGGTAGTGGGCCCCGGTGGCGTTGACGTAACTCGCATCGGTGAGCGCCGTGTAGCCCTGCCCGCTGCCCAGGCGGTTGAAGATGTTGAGATCGGTCTGGGCCAGTTCGTAGAGGTCGTTGTCGTAGAACTGGTCGGGGTTGTAGATGATGAACCGCCCGTCGCCCACCGCAGCCGTCAGCGACGGAGCCAGGGAGCCCTGGCCGCGGGCCAGTGACTGGGTGATCGGCGGGTGGATGACGAAGCCGTTGAAGAGGATCAGGTCGGCCACCAGCACCAGGGCCAACAGTTGGCGGAGGCGGGCGCGTGAGAAGCGGCGTTCGGCCAGGACGAGCCAGGTGGCCCCCACGGCGATGAGGGCACCCAGGGTCACCAGCCCGGCGTCCTGCCAGCGCGCCGTGCGGTCGATCGGGAACTGGGTCTGGAGCAGGCGCTCGAGCAAGGGCCCGTCGATCCACAGGAAGAGGCACAGCACGACGATGACGGCGGCGGGGGCACACGTGGCGATCAGCTCCGCCCTCCGGCCGGGCTGCCAACGGTGCCCGAGGGGCATGGGGGGGTCGCCCACACCGGAGTCGGTGGTGGCACCGTCCGCCCTGTCCTGCAGGAGCAGGTGCACCCACCAGGCGAACAGGACCACTAGGGAGAAGTCGACGAGGAGCAGATTGCGATTGAGCAGACGCTCACTCCTGATCACGGGGAAGAGGAAGAGCACGTGGCCGAAGGGCGTCTGGGCCCCGAGCGCCGACAGCGCCCCGAGGGCCAACACCACGTACCAGACCCACCAGTGGCGCGCCTCGGGCCGCCGGCGCCAGCGTCGGACCACCAGGGAGCAGGCGGCGATGAGGGCCAGGACCCCGACGAAGCTGGTCACCTCCTGGAAGTTGTAGGGCCCGGCGTACCCGGGCTGGCCGCGCCCGGTGCCCAGGAGGAACGGAGCGGCCACCAGGGTGAGCAGGCGGGCGGGCAGCGAGCCGGTCGAGAAGAACGTGTAGGTGGTGGCGGCGCGTTGCGACTGCGACTGGAAGGCCAGGCCGGGCACCAGCTGGGCCGCACCGAGGGCCACGCCGGGGGCCGCCCCGACGGCCAGGGCGCCCACCGCGGTGGCGAGGGCGGTGAGACGGGACCGCTGAATGTAGCCCATCGTGACCAGCCGACCGATCAGGAAGACGGCCGCGAGGATCCCGCTGTCGATGATGGCCTCGGTTCCCCCGGTGAGGATGGACATGCCCACGGCGAGCGCCAGCAGTCCGATCCAGAATCGGGTCGGGCGACGGCGCAACCCCGGGATCGCGGTCGGCGACCGGTCGGGGCGGCCGTCGGTGACGGCATGGACGGCCACCAGCATCCACGGCAGCCACGCCGCCGCCGCGATGAGATCGATGTGCACGAGCTGGGCGGTCATGTACCCCGAGAAGGCGAAGGCGGCGGCTCCGAAGGTGGCGGCGGTCGAACTGATGGCCTGACGCCTCAAGAAGGCGTACATGCCGACGATGGCCACGTCGTAGGCGATGGCCAGGTTGAGCGTCCATGCCGTGAAGATGGGGAGCACGGCCATGAGCCAGGTGGTGGGATAGGCCGCCCCGGCGTTGAAGCCTCCGAGGAGGGGCGTCCCGCTGAACAGGTAGGGATTCCACAGCGGGAGTGTGTGATGCCGGAGATCGAGACCGACCTGGGCCCGCATGGGAAAGTTCTGGAGGAAGTTGTCGCCGTCGAGGAAGGTCGAGCCGGTCAGCTGCGGAGCCGCGAAGACGACGACGGGGACGAGCAGCACGACCACCAGGCCGGGATGGCGGCGCACCCAGCCGGTGGCGCTCCTCCCGATGGCGCTCCTCCCGATGGCGCGGACCTCAGACTGGTCGCTGGGATCCCGCCTCAAACCAGCAGGCCCGACCACCAGTTGATGACGTGGCCGATCAGCTGTGCCCATTGGTTGTGGAAGAACAGAATGAGGACGAACGGGAGGAACATGAGCGCCGGCTGGAGCCGGTAGTACTCGGGCAGCACGCGCGCCGGCAGCAACCGCTCGAGCACCGCCGCACCGTCCAAGGGCGGGGACGGGATGAGGTTGAACACGCCCAGCACGATGTTGGCGATGCCGGCCAGGAAGAGGATCTGGCTCAGCAGGCCTGGCGGGTAGAACCCACCCGTCGAAACGATCTGCCTGATCGCCTGGGGTGTGACCAGTACGTAGGCGAGACCCACCAACCCGGCCAGCACGAAGTTGGTAACCGGTCCGACCAGTGACACCACCACGGTGTGGTTCCGAGGGCTGCGCAGCCGGTTGGTCGAGACCGGCACCGGTTTGGCCCACCCGTAGGCCCCGATCCCCGACAGCGAGAGGACGGCCGGGACCAGCAGCGTTCCCACCGGGTCGACATGACGGATGGGGTTGAGGTTGAGCCGCCCGGCCCGCTTGGCCGTGTCGTCGCCGAAGGCGAGGGCCACCACGCCGTGGGAGATCTCGTGAAGGATGATCGACGGGATCAGCACGCAGAAGTAGATGATCTCGAACCGGCTGATCTTGTGGGTGCGCAGCAGGATGGCGATGATGGCCACGGCGATGACCACGATGATCGTGGTCCGCTGGTCGAGCTGGAACCGCCGCCGCGGACGGCGGGGACTCCCGGATCCGCCTCCGTAGCCCCCGTAGGCCATCAGCGCCCGGGTCCGATCAGGGCCGGTTGGCGTGGTTGATGCAGAACCTGGTGGCGGGCATGGCTTCCAACCGGGCCGGCTCGATGGTCACACCGCACTCCTCGCAGCGGCCGTAGCTGCCGTCCTCGAGGCGGATCAGGGCCCGGGCCACCTCCGTGAGCGTCTCCTGCAGCTGACCGGCAAGTACGCCGGCCTCGCCCCGCTCGGCGGTCACCTGGCTGGAGTCGGCGAAGTTGGGGTCGTAGTCCAGTCCCCCGCCGTCGCCGAACCCGAGCTCGGACAATTCGGACTGGAGCTGCCGCCTCTCGTTCTCGAGGAGTTGGCGGTAGTCGATTGTGGGGGCATCGCTCGGCACGGACGAGATCCTACTTGAGCTGGGACAGTGCAGCCCGCGGGTGGGCCCGTTCGTAGGAGGTGCGCAGGTGGTCCTGGCTGAGCTTGGTGTAGATCTGCGTCGTGGCGATGGAGACGTGGCCCAGCAGCTCCTGGACGACCCGGATGTCGGCGCCGTGGGCCAGCATGTGGCTGGCGCACGAGTGGCGGAGCACGTGGGGGCTGACCAGCGGGCCCAGGCCGGCCCGTTCGGCGTGGTGGCGCACGATCGACCAGGCCCCCTGTCGGCTGAGCCTCCCCCCTCTCGTATTGATGAACACGGCTTCGGCGTCGCTCCGCCGGGCCCACCGCTCGGGGGCCAGCAGGGGCCGGCCCGAGATCGAGAGCCAACGGTCCAGGGCCATGTGGGCGGGCCCGCCCAGCGGGACCAGCCGCTCCTTCGCCCCCTTCCCGAACACCCGGAGCAGGCCGTCGTCCCCCTGCAGGTCGATGAGGGACAGACCCACAACCTCGGAGATCCTGGCCCCGGTGCCGTACAGGAGCTCGAGGAGGGCGCGATCGCGGACATCGCTGGGCCCCGTTCCGCTGACCGAGTCGAGCAGGTCCAGGACCTCAGCCTCCTCCAGGGCCTTGGGGAGGCGACGAGGCAGACGCGGGGAGCGCACGTCGGCCGTCGGGTCTCCGGTGATGACGTCCTCGCTCAAGAGGAAGCGGAACAGGCCGCGCAGGGCGGTCGTGGACCGGGCCATCGAGGCCGGGTTGCGGCCCTGGGCCCGCAGCTCGCTCAGATGGAGCTCGATGGCCTCGGTGCCGGCGTTGACGGGGTCGATCCCGGCTTCGGCCGCCCAGGACTCCCACACCGCGATGTCCCGGCGGTAGGCCACCAGGGTGTTGCGCGACCTCCCCTTCTCCACCGCCAGCCACGACAGGTACTCCTCGGCACCGTTCGAGAGTGGTGGGCTCACCGCGGGCCGGTCACCGGCCGGCGGCCAGGTGTCGCTGGGCCAGGCCCACGCCCAGGATGGTCGAAGCGTCGATGATGGTCCCGTCGTCGACCAGTGAATCGAACCGGGAGAGTGGCACTTCTTCGATCTCCATGTAGCGCTCCTCGATCCCGTGCCGGTCGACCGCCACCGGGCTGAGCCCAGTGGCCAGGAAGATGGCCGAGAGCTCGTCGCAGAACCCCGGCGTGATCGCACACCGGGTCAGCACCTGCAGGTGGCGGGCGGAGTACCCCACTTCCTCGGCCAGCTCGCGCCGGGCGGTCACCTCGTCGGCTTCACCGTCCACGTCACAGGTGCCGGCGGGGATCTCGAGGAGCCACTGGTCCAGGGCCGGCCGGTACTGATGGACCATGACCACCGCGCCGGCATCGGTGACCGCCACCACGGCGACCGCTCCGGGATGGCGCACGACGTCCCGCTCGAAGGACATCCCGTCGGGATCGAGATACGTGGCCTTGGTCAGGGAGATGATCCATCCCCGGTGGAGCACAGTCTCATCAACCATCTCGAACCGGGGCCGCTCGCTGACGTGCCCCGGTTGGCCGGCCTCAGCCGTCGGCATCGATGACGGGCAGGCGGGGATCCCGACCCTCGGCCCGGTCCAGGGCCGCTTCCACCAGCTCGCGGAAGAGCGGGTGGGGTTGATCGGGACGACTCTTGAATTCGGGGTGGGCCTGGGTGCCAACCCAGAAAGGGTGACCGGGGAGCTCGATGAACTCGACCAGACGGCCGTCGGGCGAGATGCCCGAGCACACCAGGCCGACGTCTTCGAGGCGGGCGCGGTAGCGGGGGTTGACCTCGTAGCGGTGTCGATGGCGCTCCGACACCACCTCGGTGCCGTAGGCCTTGGCCACCTGGGACCCGGGAAGCAATCGGGCACTGTAGGAGCCGAGGCGCATGGTGCCGCCCTTGTCGACCACGTCGTTCTGGTCGTCCATCAGATCCACCACCGGGTGCGGCGTGGCGGCGTCGAACTCACGGGAGTTGGCATCCTCGAGCTTGGCCAGCGACCGGGCCGTGTCGATGATCATCACCTGGAGCCCGAGGCACAGTCCCAACAGGGGCAGGTCGTGTTCGCGGGCGTAGTGGGCGGCGGCGATCTTGCCCTCGATGCCGCGTTCGCCGAAGCCGCCGGGTATGACCAGGCCGTCGAAGGCCCGCAGGCCGTCGTGATCCAGGAGGTCGGGGACGTTGGCGGCCTGGATCCATTCGATCTGGACCTTCGCCCCGTGGTGGAACCCGGCATGGCGGAGCGACTCGACAACCGACAGGTAGGCATCGGGAAGGTCGACGTACTTGCCGATGATGCCGATGCGCACCGGCCGGACGGCCGCGTCGACCTGCTTGACCAGGTGCTCCCACCCGCTCAGATCGATCGGATGGGAGGCTTCGTCGTAGCCCAGCAACCGGAGGATGTAGCGATCGAGCCCCTCTTCGTGGAGGACCAGGGGGATCTGGTAGATGTTGGCGGCGTCGACTGCGGACACCACGGCCTCGATGGGCACGTCGCACAGCAGGGAGATCTTGCGCTTGAGGTCGTCGGAGATCATCCGGTCCGACCGGCACACGATGACGTCGGGCTGGATGCCGCGGCTGCGCAGTTCGGTGACCGAGTGCTGTGTCGGTTTGGTCTTCTGCTCGCCCGAGGGACCGAGGTAGGGCACCAGGGTCAGGTGCACGTAGCACACGTTGTCCCGGCCCACGTCCCGACGGAATTGGCGGATGGCCTCGATGAACGGGACGATCTCGATGTCGCCCACGGTGCCGCCGATCTCCACGATCACCACGTCGACGTCGTCGGTGCCGAGCCCTTTGACCCGCTTCTTGATCTCGTCGGTCACGTGCGGGATGACCTGCACCGTCTTGCCCAGGTAGTCGCCCCTGCGCTCCTTGGCAATCACCGACGAGTAGATCTTGCCGGTGGTGGCGTTGGAGTCGCGGTGGAGGTTCTCGTCGATGAACCGCTCGTAGTGGCCGAGATCGAGGTCTGTCTCGCCCCCGTCCTCGGTGACGAAGACCTCCCCGTGCTCGAACGGGTTCATGGTGCCCGGATCGACGTTGATGTACGGGTCGAGCTTGCACATGGTCACCCGGAGGCCGCGGCACTTGAGCAGTCGACCCAGTGACGATGCGGTGAGCCCCTTCCCCAACGAGGATGACACCCCGCCGGTGAAGAAGATGAACTTGGTGTCGTTGGCGGTGCCCCCGACCAGACCGTGGCGGCCGGCCGAGCCGGCGAGCGTCACGGCACCGGGCCAATCATCCGGAAGGGACTCGAAGGGTGACGCAGGGGATTCGAAGGGTGCGTCGGCCACCGATTGCTCCGAGAGCAGTTCCGGCGGGCCATCCATGTCGGGCACCTGTCGAGGCTAGCGGAATCGGGCGGCACAACGTGCGGACCCCTCCGCCCGGCCGACCTTCGAAACCCTGGCCCGTCACCGCCCGATGGGCTCCGACACCCCGTCCAACAACTCTCGGGCGTGGCGTCGAGCCGAGGCGCTGTCAGGACGGCCCGACAGCATCCGGCTGATCTCGACGACCCGGCCCTCCACGTCCAGAACCGACACTTCGGACCGGGTTCTCCCCGCCCGCTCGGCCTTCCGCACCTCCAACTGGTGGTCGGCGAGGGCGGCCACCTGAGCAAGATGGGTGACCACCAGCACCTGGGCATGGTGCCCGAGACCGGCCAGCGCGGCACCGACGGCGGTGGCCGCGGCGCCGCCCACCCCGGCGTCGACTTCGTCGAAGACCATCACGCCCGGAGAGTCGGTGACGGCCAATCGGACCGCCAACATGGTGCGCGCCAGCTCTCCCCCGGATGCCACCTTGGCCAGAGGCTGGACGGGCTCGCCGGGGTTGGCCCCGAGCGAGAACGCGACCTGGTCGGCGGGCCCGGGCCCGTCCACGGTGACCGAGAACCGGGCCGAGGGCATGGCCAGGCCGTGCAGGGTGGCCTCGATCTCGGCGGCCAGGCGGGGGGCGCTCTTTCTCCGGGCGGCGGCGATTTGTGACTCGGCGTGTTCGAGGATCTCCCGGGCGGATCGGATCTGCCCGTCGAGGACGGAGGCCCGCTCCTCCTCGAGCTCGATGTCGGCCAGGCGCGCCCGGGCATTCGATTCGAAGGCGAGCACCTCGGCGAGGTTGCTCCCGTACTTCCGCTCGAGCTGATGGAACATTTGACGGCGGCCGCGGATCGCCTCGAGCCGTTCGGGGTCGTCGTCCCAGGTCTCCACCACGGTGCGGAGCTCGCCGGCCAGGTCGGAGACCTCGGCCATGATCGAGCGCATGCGGGTTTCGATCGAGGCCAGCGGCACCCGCCCGGCCAGGGCACGCGAGGCTTCGGCCAGCCGGTCGAGCGCGCTGGTCTCGTCCGACTCGGAGACCTCCGAAAGGGCCTCCGCCGCAGCTTGACGGTGGGCCGTCGCCGCGGCCAGTCGATCCTCTTCGACCTCCAGCCGATCGTCCTCGTCGGCGTCCTCGATGCCGGCCGCGGTGATCTCCTCGATCTCGTACCGAAGGAGGTCGACCTCCCGGGCGCGCTGGCGGGCATCGCCTCCCAACCCCTCGGACTCCCGGTTGAGCCGGCGCAGCTGGCGGCGGGCCGTGTCGAGGGCGCTGAGGTCGATGTGACCGAAGGCATCGAGGGCACCGCGTTGGGCCTCGGTGTGGGTGAGCGACCGGTGCTGGTGCTGGCCGTGCAGTTCGATCAGCCTCCCGGCGATCTCGCCCAGCGCCCCGATGGTCGCCATGCGGCCGTCGATCCACGCCTTGGACCGGCCACCCCGCATGACCGACCGGGCCAGGAGCACCTCGGTGTCGGCCTCACCCCCGACCCCGACCCCCGCCTCGCCGTCGGCGTCGTCGCCACTGCCCGTCGACAGGCCGACATCGGTGCCCCCGGGGGGAAGTGAGCCGACCGGGACGAGGAACCTCCCCTCGACCACTGCCTCGTCGGTGCCGGATCGGACCACGGACGGGTCGGCTCGCCCTCCGAGCAGCAAGCCCAGCGCTTCGACGAGGAGCGTCTTGCCGGCGCCGGTCTCGCCGGTCAACGCCGTCATGCCCGGCCCCAGTGACACGGTGACGTCGTCGATGACCCCGAGATTGCGGACGCGGAGTTCGACCAGGCTGGGAGGCAACGCGCTCGCCCTACCGATCGGCGAGATGGAACTTGGCCCGGAGGATGGCGTGGAAGTCGCGGGTCCCGAACGTCACCAGCCGGGCCGGTTGGTCTCCCTCGGAGCACTCGACGGCGGCTCCCGGGGCCAGCACGGACACCGTCACCCCGTCGACGACCAGCACGGCCGAGCGGGGCTCGCGGACCTCGAGCCGGAGTTGTTCGCTCGGCTCGAGCACCAGGGCCCGATCGAAGAGCATGTGGGGTGAGACCGGGGTGACCACGATGGCCCGCAGCCGCGGTGAGAGCACGGGCCCGCGAGCCGACAGGTTGTAGGCGGTCGATCCCGTGGGCGTGGAGACCAGGAGGCCGTCGGCCGCGTAGGTGACGAAGGGCCGGCCGTCGATGGAGGCGGCGATGCGCACCGTGTGCCCGGGCACGGTCTTCTCCACCGTGGCCTCGTTGAGTGCGGTCCGATGGGCGACGGGCTCGCCGTCGGGCCCGGTCACGACCACCGACAACGTCATCCGCTCCTCCACCTGGTGCGACCCCGAGAGGAAGCCGGCCAGCGCCTCCTCGAGACCACCGGGCTCGACCTGGGTCAGGTAGCCGAGCCTCCCGATGTTGACCCCGAGGACGGGGATCCCCTTGGCCAGGGCCGCCTCCACGGAGCGGAGCAACGTCCCGTCGCCGCCCAGGCTGACCAGCAGATCGGCTCCGTCGGCGGAGACCGAGCCGTCGGGCTGGAGCGCGGACACCGACTGGTGGCCCCGTTCGGCCAGCCAGGCGGCGGCGCGCTCGCCCAACGCCGTCGCCTCCGGGCGCTGGGAGTTGGCATGGAAGGCGATGAGGGCCATGGTCCCTACCGCCTCGACCCGGTGGCTTCGCCTTCGGCCACGGTGGCGTCCAACAGGGCCGAGACCTCCCGTGCCGGTGCCGCGTCCTTCGACCCGACCCCTGCGTCCGAGGGTGTGGCGGCGTGGATCAGGAACTCGATGTTTCCGGCGGACCCGGTGATCGGTGATGGCATGGCCCCCATGATGACTGCTCCGGCGGCTCCGAGCGCGCCCGCCACCTCGCCGAGTGTCCTCCGGTGGATGGCGGGGTCGCGGATGATCCCCTTGCCGCGGGACGCCTCCACCCGGCCCGCTTCGAACTGGGGCTTCACCAGGATCACCGCCGACGCCCCCGGGGCGGCGACCTCACCCACCAGGACCGGGACGGCGCGGGTCACCGAGATGAACGAGAGGTCGGCGGTGACCAGGTCCACGGGGCGCCCGCCGACGGTCTCCAGGGTGACGTCCCGGATATCCGTGCGCTCGCAGTTGACCACCCGAGGGTCGGCGCGCAGCCGCTCGTGCAGTTGGCCCCGGCCCACGTCCACGGCCACCACCGAGGCCGCACCGGCCTGCAACAGGCAGTCGGTGAACCCCCCGGTCGAGGCGCCCGCATCGAGTGCCCGTGCCCCATCGGGGTCAATGCCGAAGCGAAGCAGTGCGGCCTCCAGTTTGGCACCGCCCCGGCTGACGAAGCGGGGCGGGGACCCGAGCAGCTCGACCGGCTCGGCCGGTGCCACCAGGCGGGCCGGCTTGTCGGCGATCGAGCCGGACACGAGGACCAGACCCTGCTCGATGAGCGCCGCGGCCCGGGGTCGGCTGTCGACGAGTCCTCGCTCGACCAGGGCCCGGTCGAGCCGGAGCCGGGCGGACGGGGTCAGTCCGCCGACCCGCTGTCCCGACCGGCGGCCGGTGGGGCCTTCTTCACGGCAGCCTTCTTGGCGGGCGACTTCTTGGCCACTGCCTTCTTCGCCGCCGCCTTCTTGGCGGGAGACTTCTTGGCCGCCGCCTTCTTGGCCCCGGCCTTCTTGCCGGCCGCCTTCTTGGCCGGAGACTTCTTGGCCGTCGACTTCTTCCCCGCTCCCTTCTTGCCAGTGGTGGCGGCCCGTCCGGCCTCGGCGGTGCGGCCGAGGAGCGTGGCCACCTGCTTGGCCACATCCTCGAGGCTGGTGATGCCCACGCTCTCGAGTTGGCGGGACACTTCGTGCCGGACCTGGACCAGCAGGGCCTCCCGGCTCTTGCGGCTGCGCTCGAGCAGATCGTCGACCCAGGCCCTGGCATCGCTGCCCTGGAACTCGCCGCTCTTCACCAGCTCCTGCACCAACTCCTCGGCCTTGGCCCGTGTCATGTTGGTGAAGGCGATGCCGGCGTCGAGATACTTCTGAAACGGATCCTTGTTGGCCATTTGTCCACTCTACCTGGAGTGCTTGCTCGCAGCAAGCACTTTTTTCAAGTCCCGCCGGCCAGGCAGTCCCGGACCAATGACACGAAGTCCGGGGCCCGAACGGCCACCGGCACGTCGAAGCCCCGGGCCCCGGCCGGGGTCACCCCCGAATCGACGAGCGCAAAGGGAATGCCGAGTCGTTCGGCCAGCCGGCCGTCCGTGCGCGGTTGGTCACCGACCATCACCGCCGAGGCGGCACTGTCGCCGAATCCGAACCGCTCCTTCATCAACGCCGCCATCGCCTCGTGAGGCTTCCCGGCAATCTCGGGCGTCACCCCGGAGGCGGTGGCGACCGCAGCCAACAGGGCCCCGGAACCCGGCACCAGGCCGGCGGGGGTGGGGTGGGTCGGGTCCTCATTGGTGCCGATGAGCCGACCACACTGCCGTGCCGCGGCCGCCGTGGCGGCCAAGATGTCGAAATCGAATGTCCGGCTCCATCCGACGATGACGGCGTCCTCCGGCCCTTCGTCGACTCTCTTCACCCCGCGCGCCTCGAGGGCCTCGAGCACGCCCCCCTCGGCCAGCACCGTGACCGACCGACCGGGCTCAACCAGCGACGCGGCGGCCGCCGCGGATGTGGCCAGATCGGCGGCCACGGATGCGATGCCGGCCCCTTGCAGGCGGGCCAGCAGCTCCGTCGTCGTGGGGGCAGAGTTGTTGGTGGCGAAGACGACGCGGATGCCCTGTCCTCGCAGGGTGGAGACCGCCGCGGCCACATCCCCGATGGGCTGACCGGCCAACCACACCACGCCGTCGAGGTCGACGATCCACAGCGAGGCGGTGGCCAATGTGGCCGCCGGCGACCGCCCGGCGCTCATTCCGGGGCGGTGTCGGTGGCCCCGGACTCCGCCTTCGGGACCTTGGCGCCCTTCCGGGTCCGGCGGGTGGTGTCAGCCAACTGGTCCGCCGACTCGAGTACCCGCGAGATCAACCCCGACAGATGCGACAGCGGCTCGACCGGAAGCCCCTTGTCAGGGCCGAAGGCGGAAGGCGGTGCACCGGGATCGCTGGCCTCCGACGACGGGGCCAGGGGCCGGGCGCTGAGGTCGGCGATCCGTTCACCGGTCACCTTGGCCGCCCGCTCCCAGTACGAGCGGAACATCCCGATGTCGAAGGCGCCGTCGCGCACGCGGGCCTGGTCGAGCAGCCGGGCCGGGGGCGCCTTGAGGTCCCGGACCACGTGCACGGCGGCCAGGGCCTTGAGTCCGTACCAGGTGGGATCGAGCTCCCACCACCGGAATCCCTGACGGGCCGAGGCCGGCAGGTAGTGGTGATTGTTGTGCCAACCCTCTCCCCCGGTGAACAGGGCCACGAGCATCGAGTTCCGGCTGGTGTCCGGGGTGGCGTACCGGCGCCGACCGATGAGATGGGCCATGGAGTTGACCAGGAACGTCCCGTGCCACAGCAGGACGGTGGAGAGGAAGAAACCGATCAGCAGGCCCCCCCACCCTCCGAGGAGGAAGCAGGCGATGGCCACCAGCCAGGGGCCGATCCACGAGTGACGTTCGAGAAGCCGGAGTTCCGGATAGGAGGCGAAGTCCTTGATGGTCGAGAGATCGGTGGCCTTGTACCTGGTCGACAGGATCCAGCCGACGTGGCTCCACCAAAAACCGTCTCGCGGTGAGTGCACGTCGTCGTCCAGATCGGTGTAGCGGTGGTGGAGGCGGTGGTGACTTGCCCACCACAGGGGCCCTTTCTGCACCGCAGTGGTGCCACCGAACGCCATGACGAACTGCGCCACCCGGCCCATGCGATAACTGCGATGGGAGAAGTAGCGGTGGTACCCGGCGGTGATGAAGAACATCCGGGTCAGGTAGAGCAGGGCGCAGAGCACCCAGTCCTGCC
This sequence comes from Acidimicrobiales bacterium, assembly GCA_015478655.1. Classification (GTDB taxonomy): domain Bacteria; phylum Actinomycetota; class Acidimicrobiia; order Acidimicrobiales; family RAAP-2; genus Bog-756. The sequence continues at coordinate 32,261 of JADMIJ010000036.1, forward strand.
AGGTCACCACCACGAACAGTGCGGCCAGGGGAGCCAGGTGGACGCCGATGAACGGGATCGACGACACCCAGTCGGTCCGGTCGGCGGACCCGTCCACTGCATCGGGCTGCGAGGTGCCGGTCGGCACAGGGGTGGTTGCGGTCATGGGATGCCCTCGGCTACCGACGGCAACCAATGGTAGCCCGGCGGAACCGGAATGCCGGTGTCATGACGGCACCGTACAAGACCCGGCCGTTGGTCAATTGGTCACGTAGAGATTCCCGTTCGATCCCCTGATCACATTGATCTTCGTCAGCCCGGAGGTGGCCGGGCCGTTCCGGACGTTCCCGGTCCGGGGATCGAACATCGACCCGTGACACGGACAGGCGATGATCCTGGCCGATGCCTGGTAGGCAACCGTGCACCCCGCATGGGGACAGATGGCGTCGAAGGCGACGAAGTCGTTGGCGACCCGCTGGATGACCAGGGCCGGATCCCCGCTGGACGGGTCGGTGAAGCTGGCCGACCCGCCGATGGGGACACTCGACGCTGATCCGATGGCGGTCCCTGCCGATGTCGAGCCCGTCGTGGGGGTGGTGGAGCCGCCCGTTCCGGCCTGGGAGGTCGTGGTGGTCGAACCCGGACCACCCCTCGTGAGGGTCCGGGTTCCGCTGGCCGAGGCGGCGGTACCGCCCACGGCGCGACCGAGCAGGGCGGCCAGCCCGCCGGCGACCAACACGACACCGGCCGCCAGAGCGGCAAGGGCCCCGTGGGAGAGCACCACCCGCCGCGGCAGCCCCCCCTCTGTGGACGCCGTCATCGGTTGGCGCTGGGCCAGCCAGGTGTCGAACGCGGGAGCGCCTGCGGCTCCGCCCAGCACGAAGGGGGTCCAGGCGAAGAAGAAGACGATGTCCGAACCGGTGAAGTAGGGAGAGGCGTGGAAGCTCACGGTCAAGAAGAGCCCGAGCGACAGGGCCATGCCCGCCACCGCCGCCACCCGGGTCAGCAGGCCGACCAGGATTCCCAGGCCGATGGCCACCTCCCCGATCGAGATGAGCAGGCCCACCGTCGAGGCAATCGGTACGAGGTGACTGGTCAGCCCGTGGATGGGGCTGGAGTGGGAGGCACCGACCAGTTGGGCATGGATCGACGAGGCGCTCGAGGTCTTGAAGAACTCCGGATTGGCCAGCTTCTGGAGCCCGGCAAAGAGGAAGGTGGTCCCGAGGAACAGGCGGAGCGGTATCAGGAGCCATCCGGCGGCTACCGTGCCGTCGGGCCCGGTCGGCGACCACATGGGATTGGTCGATGGTTCAGCACCGTCGGATTGGGGGCGGGAACGGGCTGAGCGCGGTCGTCTGGGGGCGTTCGACGTCATCTCGGTTCCCATTGTCGGCACGATACAGGCCGCGTCGCTGGTTGAGACGTCGCTCCGCCGGCCGACCCTTGGGCCACTCCGCGGCTCGCTCCGTCTCCCGATCGGCGCCGCTACCGGCCTCTCGTGGGGCGAGGGGCAGGCGAATCGGGAGCCCGGGCCGGTTGGTGGGGCACCGGGCCAGCACGTACCATGAGTTTGTGGATCAAGTGGCACTGGCACCGAACCGGCCGACCTCTCCGCCCCCCAGCTCGAGGGCCGACGAGGCCATGCGCCGGCTGCTGCGAGTCCCGGGCGACCGCGCTCCCATCGACGAATCGGAGACCCACCGGATCTTCAGTGCCTCGATCCTGCTTTCCGCCCTCCGCTGCCTGCTCACGTATGTCGTGCTCCCGTTCGTCCTGCCGGTCATCGGCGTGGCCAGGGGCGTGGGCCCCGCCATCGGCATCCCCGTCGGGATCGTGGCCCTCACGTTCGACTACGTGGGCATCCGTCGCTTCTGGTTGGCCAACCACCGGCAACGGTGGGCGTTCACCGCGCTCTACGCGGTGGTCGGGGCCATGGTGCTGGCCTTGGTAATCGTGGACATCGTCGACGCGGTGCGCTGAGCGACCCACCGCATCTTGTCCCGCCTCATCTGACCCTCGTCGTCCGGCCCGGTGGTCATCCGGTCCGGTTGGCCGCGAGCCGGTGGAGGCCATGGCGTGACGGCGGCGACGGCCCGACCCGCCACGGCACCGTCCCACCGCACCGCCTCCGACCTGGGCGGACTCAAGCGACACCCCGCACCGGACGATACCTCTGGTGATGACGGCACACGCCCAGCAGGTGACGTCGAGCGAGGAAGGCGGCGAGCGGCTGCTGCGCGTCGTGGTGGCGGTTGCGCTGGTGTGGGGGACGACGTACCTGGTGTGGCGGCTGATCGACACCCGGCAGGGGTCCCAACCGGTGCTCTTCGCCCTGCTGTTTGCCTGCGAGGTGTTCGGCCTGGCCGCGCTGGCGTCGTTCGCCTTCCTGGCCTGGCGGGTTCCCACGCCCACCCGCCCCGCGATCGGATGGCGGCCGACCGTCGACGTCTTCGTCTGCACCTACGACGAGGGACTCGATGTCCTGGGGGCCACACTGGTGGGATGCGACCGGATCACCTACCCCCACACCACGTGGGTCCTCGATGACGGGCGCCGGCCCGACGTCCGGAAGCTGGCTGAGCGATTCGGGGTGCGCTATCTCGCCCGGCCGACCAATGAACACGCCAAGGCGGGGAACATCAACCACGCGCTGTCGCACACCACCGGGCAGGTGCTGCTGATCCTGGATGCCGACCACGTCCCCCAGCCCGACATCCTCGATGCCACTGTCGGTTATTTCGACGACCCGGCCGTGGCCGTGGTCCAGACCCCGCATGACTTCGGCAACCATGACTCGTTCCAGCACTTCGAGACGGGGCGCCACGACCAGAGCATGTTCTTCGAGGTGATCATGCCGGGCAAGGACCGCCATGACGGCGTGTTCTGGTGCGGCTCGGCCGCCCTGATCCTGCGGCACGCCCTCGAGGGCATCGGGGGAATCGCCACCGAGACCATCGCCGAGGACTTCCACACCACCATCCGACTCCACGGCCAGGGGTGGCACTCCCGCTATCACCACGAGACGCTGGTGCAGGGTCTGGCTCCCCACGACCTGGCGTCGTTCCTGCTGCAGCGTGACCGGTGGGCCCGGGGCAACCTCGCCGTGCTGCGCACGCCGGAGAACCCGGTGATCGCCGCCGGCCTCACGCTCAAGCAGCGGGCCAGCTACCTGGCCTCCCTGCTGGCCTACTTCGTCCCTCTCCAACGACTGGCCATGCTGGCGGTGCTGGTGGTGATGCTGGTGACCGCCCGCGTCCCCCTCCACGCCACCCTGTGGCAGTTCGGTGTGTTCTGGGTCCCCTGGATGGCCCTCGACCTGGCCGCCTCGGCCATGCTGTGCCGGGGTGAGGCCAGTCTCCGGGACGGCTCGTACACCACGGTGTTGACCACGGGGATCTTCGTTCGGGCCGCCTTCGCCCTCGTCCGTCCCTTCCGGAGCTCGTTCAAGGTCACGCCCAAGGACGGAATCGACGGAGGCGGGTGGTCGGCGGTCAGCCAGCTGCGCCTGGTTCTGGTCGTGGCGGCCGCGGTGGTGCTGGCCATCGTCGCCCGCCTCCTCGGGTTGGCGGGCCTCCTCCCCCTCCCCCCGCTCCGGGGCCTGGCACTGGTGGCCGGACTGGCCTTCGCGGCCTGGGAGCTCATCCTGCTCGGCACCGCGCTCATCAAGGTGGGCCGCCGCCACCAGGTGCGGCACCACTACCGGGTACCGGTCGAGGTCGCCGGAGTCCTGAACGGGGCGCTGGTGCGGATCGTCGACCTCACCGCGGGTGGTGCCGGCGTGATCGGCGCCGTCCCCATCGACGTGGGCTCGGAGGTCGGCCTCCAACTCGACCTTCCCGGTGTCGACGGTGGAGTCCACACCGTTCGGGTGCGGTACACGATCTGCTCGTCCCGTCCGGCCGACGGCCACGGTTGGCGGATGGGAGGCACCATCACACCGGTGAGCGAAGCCGATGGCGAGGCCCTCATCGAGCACTGTCACGTCGTCAGCTCGCGCACCCGCCTCACCGAGTCCGGACGCCTGTCGCCGGCCCCCGCGGAGGCGGGCCAGACGGCCCCCGCGGAGGCGGGCCAGACGGCCCCCGGGAAACGGGCCACACCGCGCCTGGCGGCCCACGGCTGACCCTCAGGGGTCGAAGTGACCGCTCTCCCTGGGGATGCGGATCAGCACGGCCTGGTCTCAGGCGAAATAGATGGCGGAGGAGATGCCGACCACCAGGCAGTAGATGGAGAAGGGCCACAGGGTCCGGGTCCGGAACCACCGGATCAGGAATCGAACCGAAAGATAGGCGGCAACCCCGGCGGCCGCGCTCCCGACCAGGATCTGCCCGCGCACCCCGTTGCCCAACGGTCCGACCAGATCGGGCACCTTCAAGATCCCGGCGGCCAGAATGATGGGCGTGGCCAGGAGAAACGAGAACCTGGCCGACTCTTCATGGTCGAGGCCGCGGAGGAGCCCGGCGGCCATGGTCACCCCGGAGCGGCTGATGCCGGCAAACAGGGCGAGGATCTGGGCCACGCCGATGCTCAGGCCGTCGGTCAGCTTCAGCGTGGCCAACCGCCGGGTGACAGTGCTGGCGGCCGGGTCGGCACTGGCGGTGGCTCCGGGGGCCGGCGACGGTTCGGCCACCGTTGCGGTCCGGCGTCGGCGGAGCAGTTCCGCCCCCGCCAGGATGGCCCCGTTGATGGCCAGGAAGATCCCCGCCAGCTGCGGTTTGGCGAACAGGGTGCGGAAGCTGTGCTCGAAGAGGAAGCCGGTGAGGCCGACGGGAATGGTGGCGACGACGAGCAACCAGGCCATCCGCTCGTCGGCCGTCTCGATGGTGCGGGTGCGGAGCGTGCGGACGAAGCCTCTGATGATGCGGATCCAGTCCAGCCAGAAGTAGATCACCAGGGCGACGGCGGTGGCGACGTGCAGCCCGACCACGAATGCCAGGTAGAACGATTCACTGGCCGACTGGTCGTTGACCAGGTTGTGCCATCCGAAGACGGCTGGAACCAGCACGCTGTGGCCGAGGCTCGAGACCGGGAAGAGCTCACTGACGCCCTGCAGTAGCCCGATCACGATGGCTTGGAAGTAGGACAAGGACGAAGATCCTTCCGTAGCGGTGGCGATCGGCGACGGCCGCGAACCCGGCCGTGCTATCCATCGAGCCGACCGGCCCGTGGGCACCGTAGGAATATAGGGCTGGGCGCCCAGGTGGGCGATTCGAGCAAGGGGGGACGATGGGTGCAGGCGTCGAGGACGGGTGGTCCACATCGTGGGCGGACTGCCCGAGCCATTCGATCGTCCCGGTCACGGGCATCGGCCCGGGCCGATGCCCGAGTGCGGAGCAACCATGACGGCTCGCCGATTCGACCGCCGGCAGCTCCTCGACGCCGCCTTCGAGAAGGCGTCATCTGACGATCTGGGCGATCCCACGTGGCAGGAGGGCCTCGACCGGGTGCTCGACGACCTCGGGAGCACGGCCCAGCTCAACGACGTCGGTGCCACCATCGCCGAGACCGAGATCGTCAACCTCCTGGCCAACCGATTGGGCATCATCGGATGGAGGAGCTCCCACCCCGAGGTGGCGAGGGGGACCATCACCCAGCCGGTGGTGATCTGCGGCCAGCCGCGCACCGGCACGACCATCCTCTACGACCTCCTGGCGCTGGATCCCACGTACCGCGCCCCCCTTACCTGGGAGGTCGACAATCCCTGTCCCCCACCGGCCACCGCCACCTACGAGACCGACCCCCGGATCGCCGAATCGCAGGCGGTCTTGGAGATGGCCGACGTCCTGATCCCCGGGTTCAGCGCCTTCCACCCCATGGGGGCCCGCCTGGCCCAGGAGTGCGTACGCATCACCGCCGGCGACTTCCGTTCCATGACGTTCTCGATCCAGTATGAGATCCCGCACTACAACCGGTGGCTGCTCCGCGAGGCGGACATGGCCCCGGCCTACCGCTGGCACCGCGCCTTCCTCCAGCATCTGCAGTCCCAGCACGATGCCGAACGATGGCTGCTCAAGTCGCCGGCGCATCTCTGGCACCTCCCGGCGCTGATGGCCGAGTACCCCGACGCCGTGATCATCCAGACCCACCGCGATCCACTGCAGGTCATCGCCTCGATCAGCGCCCTGGCCGCCCACCTGCGCCGGATGGCCAGCGATGCCAGCTCGGTGGCGTCGGCGGCTGTCCAGTACTCCGACGACATCTTCGTCGGGCTGGACCGGTCGATGGCCGCCCGGACCGACGGGACCCTCCCGGCCAGCCAGGTCATCGACGTCCAGTTCGAGGACTTCACCGCCGATCCGTTCGTCGTCATCGGCGGCATCTACGACCGGTTGGGCCGGGAGCTCACCGCCGACGTCGAGGCCCGCATGAGGGAGTTCCTCGAACGCCACCCCGGGGACGGCGGCGGGGCGGGCAGCCGGTACCGCTTCGCCGACACCGGGCTCGACCCCGGGGCCATGCGCGAGCGCGCCCTCGACTACCAGAGGTACTTCCTCGTGCCATCCGAGGAGATCGTCTGACCCAACCGCCGCTGGCCTGCGGACCCGGTGGACGTGGACGCGCCACCGATGGCACACCCCTAG
>JADMIJ010000163.1 GCA_015478655.1 Acidimicrobiales bacterium
ACGCCAGCTGTTCGAAGGTCACGCCTGGCTGCCCGCCGGGGCCTGAATAGTTACTACGCATTAAAGGCCTCCTTGAGAGCAGCTCGAAGGGTGCCAGCCTGCAGCTCACCGATGTGACGGCCCATAGTCTTTCCTGATGACGAGATGAACACAGTGGTCGGCAGACCGAAGAGCTTGTATTGAAGGGCAACGCTTCCGTCGGCGTCAGACACTGCCGGGTAGGTGACATGCACCTGATTGAGGAAGGTTCGCGCTGCGCTGGAGGTGTCGTTGGCGTCGATCCCTAGAAAGCGCACCCTTCCGTGTTCCGATCGGAAGGCCTGCTCGAGCAGGGGCATCTCGGTCCGACATGGGATGCACCACGAGGCCCAGAAATTGACGACCAGAGGTTTTCCACGAAGAGCCGCCAACGAGATGGTCTTTCCAGGGGTCGACAATCTCGGGAGGGTGAACGCCGCCGCCGGCTGTCCCGTCCGGCCGACGAGGGGCTCAGAAATGGACGTGGGCGAGCTTGACCTCGCCTGCCAAATGGCGACTGAAACGAGCGTGAGCAACAGGACAAACGCTACGACGACGAGGCGTCGTCTTGGGCCTGGGTTTCGCCACTTGCGTTCGACGTTCCGGTGGCCCTCCTCCGCTGTGGGGGGTGGCTCGCTGGCAGCAGGAGGCGAGGCCGGGCTTGGCGTCACAGGCCGCGGGCCTTCGCTCGCGCAATGACCGCGTCGAGCTGCGCGGCGGTGACCGGCCCGATAATCTTGACGACGACCGTCCCACTCGGATCAATCACGTACTTGGACGGTGGGTTGTAGACGCCATAGTCAAGGGCGATTCGTCCGCCGGGGTCAATGATCACGGGGTACAGGCCCACCCATGGTCCGAGCAAAGACCGAATGCCAGAGGTCGCATCTTCGAAGACGACCCCGACCAGGAGCGCGCCATTATGTTGCTCTTCGGCGAACTTGACGAGTTGTGGCTGTTCTGTGCGACATGGGACGCACCAGCTGGCAACGAAGTCGATCACCACGAAGTGACCTCGCAAGGTCCGAAGGTCGAAGGTGCCGCCGGTGATCTGGGTCCCAGAGATTGCCGGGGCTTGATGCCCCACCAAGGGACTGTTGACCTCAGACTGGGTCGATGGGGGTGCAACGGCTAGGGCGACAATGATCGCTGCCGCTATGAGACCAGCAATCAGCGCGATCCAGCGGACCTGATGCGACCCACGATTTCGACGGATGGTCCCAGGTTCTTGGGAGTCGGGCTCCCCGTGAACAGTCTCGGTCGGGTCGGTCACGATCGGGACAGTTCGGGAGCGGCGAGATCGGTCAACTCGAAGTCCCTCTATACCGGGGGCCAGCCGTAGCGAGCGAAGATGCGCTGGAGGGGGCGGAACCAGGCCTCCCAGGTCCCGGTCACAAACAGGATGCCCACTCCGACCATGAGCGCGCCGCCAACCACTTCGATATGGCGACCGTGGCGCCGAAGCCACGCCATCGATCCCCGGGCATGATCGAGCCCAAGGGCGAGTGCAATGAAGGGCAATCCGAGTCCCAGCGAGTACAACATGAGAAGGAGCCCTCCCCAGGCCACGGTTCGGGTGGCAGCGGCGGCGGCGAGGATGACCGCAAGAATGGGGCCGATACAGGGGGTCCAGCCCGCGGCGAAGGCGACGCCAACACCGAATGCACCGCCCGGCCCACGGGGAAGCCGAGCCACATCCATGCGACGTTCCCGCATGAGGAACGGGATACGCACAACCCCCATCATGGAGATACCCAGCACAATGATGCCGACACCCATGACCCGAACGATGGTCGGCAAGGAGCGAAGCACGAAGGAGCCGAAGAAAGCTGACGCGATGCCGAGCGTGGTGAAGACCAGGGCGAAGCCGGCGACGAAGGCCAAGGAGGCCCGGAACGTCGTCGTCCGGGCGTCCTTGGTTCCGAGGGTGGAGGTCGGAAGTGCCGAGATGTAGGACACGTAACCCGGCAGCAAGGGGATGCAACACGGTGAACTGAACGAAATTACCCCGGCCACCACGGCAAACAACGGCAAAAGATAGGGGGACATCGACGACTAAGTGTAGTAGCGGAGCGCTGTTCCAGCCAATGGAGCGATCGGCCGGATTGCGCGAGTCTATGGGGAGCGGCAGCGCCCGGGCATCGTCATCAGGCAATACGCCTGGTGGCCCAAACGGCTACTGGCGTAAACAGCAACAAGTCCAACGAGAATGCCCGGAGCAAGCACGAGTAGCCACCACCCGAGATGCGTCCGTCGGGGGCAGGTCTCGAGGGCATTGAGACGCTCCATGAGGCCATCGACCGCCGAAAATGCGGCCAACGAGGTCGGTGGAGCAACCCCTGCCACGAGCAACAGTGCACCGCGGAGTCGCCCTCGTGATTCTGAAGAATCACCGGCCGCGACTTCATCAGCCCAGCGCTCCAGCGCCAGTCGCAGCGTACGGGTGCTGCCTTTCGAGGGTGGCCAGAACCAGAACACCTCTTCGACGAACAGCGCCAAGACCAGATAGCGTCGATGACCAAGACTCAGGTGAGCGGCTTCGTGGGCGCAGACAAGTTCAAGCTCGGACGGCGACAGGGCGTTGACTACCCCACGGCTGATCAGCATCTGCCCTCCGCACCGACCGCCGGGAACGCTCATGGCAAACCTTCGGTCATCAGGCACCACGAGGATCTCGAACAAACCGTGACGACCTACACGGGTGGAGACACTTGAGCCGGCCCTGGCCTGCCGTACGGACCGATGGGCTTGGATCAGCGCCTTACCGCCTAGCCCACCTGCCGACAGCACGACGACGACGGCCAGAGTCGTTGAAACAAGACCTCCTGGGTAGAGGTTCCCTAGCATCTGCTGGCACGTCCGTGCTACAGCGTGGAGGCCCACGGCATCGAAAATCGGTGGCGCGGCGATCAGCAGTACCGAACCGAGGGCGAGTGTCGCACCCACAAGGAGCCCAAGGGCACAGAGCACGCTCCATGGCCCTGGCCGGAGCTGGCGTCCAATTCGGCGCATGGCCAATGGCATGGTGAGGAACCCGAGGCCGGCCAAGGTCACGATCAGGATCATGAGTGTTCCTTGGCGATGAGCATTCGTCGAATTTGAGTTCGATCGGCGTCATCTAGCCGATCGAGGAAGTGTGTGAGCGTTGACCTCCGATCGACGACCGCACCCAGAGCCTGGTCCATCTGCGCGGCGGCCCATTCGGTGCGGGTCGATGTCGGGTGGTAAGCGAAGGCCCGGCCGTCCTTGCGACGTTCCAGGCGCCCCTTGTCGAACAGGCGCACCATGACCGTGGTGACTGTCGTGTAGGCGAGTCCACGCTCCGAAGCGAGCAGAGCGTGCACCTCCCCGGGTGCCATCCACCCACCGTCTGTCCACACCACATCCATTACGGCCTTTTCAAGGGCACCCATGGGAAGCCGCTTTGTCCGCATCGCACCCTCTTCGCTCAACCTTCGATTCGGTGTCATGGCATCGTACGACACCCGTCAAGGCGCCCAGTCGTAGAAGAACACGCGGTCGATCTCATTGCCGGCGTTGATCAGCTGTTCGGTTCTGATGCGCCCTTGAGAATCGAGCACCATCAACACCCACAATCGCCCTTGGCCAAGGTCGAACCTAAGGGTCCACCATAGGTTAATCCGCGCGATATAGACTCTGCGTGTGGAAGCATCGG
>JADMIJ010000037.1 GCA_015478655.1 Acidimicrobiales bacterium
CGCGGTGTTCTCCCTGGCGGTGGATCAGGTGGTCAGGGGCCCTGAATAGTTACGCGGCCGAACACGTCGGCGATCCGTCCAAAGATGAACGCCCCGAAGAATGCGCCCAGGATGGCGGACCCGATGAGCCAACTTGTCTCCAGGGTGCTCAGTCGCCATTGGGAGGAGACGATGGTCGCAACCGTGCTGATCACGAAGAGGTCGTAGGCGTCGGTGAAGAATCCGACCCCCGACACCAGAACCGTGCGTCGATGGAACTTGCTCCTCGGAGCCTCATTGAGGAGATCAGCCACCGAGGGCGGCTCAACCTCAGGTCCCGGCCCCCTCGTGCCCGCCAACAAACTCGATGTCACCTGCAACCCCTTCTTCGCCCGATAGGAACGACCCACCGTCACTCTGACGTCACAAAGTGGACAGCAGGCATCCTGAAAGTGAACGAAAGGTAAACAAATCGCCAATTCTTGGTGTTTTGGGTAAACGTTGTGTGTCATGGGTAGCCTCTGACTGCCATGCAATCCCCAAGAACCGGCATCGATACCATCGACCACAAGGTCATTCAGTTGTTCGCCTTGGTCTCTGAAGCTCTGGCGCGGGCCACCGATGCCCTGCTGGGAGGCGAGGCGCTCCTCGGTCAGGCGGTCGTCGACGGTGACCAGGACGTGGACGATCTCACCGCTGAGGTGGAACTGCTCATTTGGGAGGAACTCAAGGAGCGACCCGTTCAAGGTGACGAGCTTCGCTACTTGGTGGCCATGCTGTTGATCATTCCGGAGTTGGAGCGAAGTGCCGACTTGGCTGAGCACATCGCCCAGAGGGCGGTCGACCATCTGGGAACAGATATGAGCGCCCGGAGCCGTGGCATCGTCCAGCTCATGACTGAGGTTGCCAACGAGATGTGGCAAGCGGCCGCCGATGCCTTCGGAGATCGGAATCGGGTGAGCGACCGGCTGGCCAAAGCAGATGAGGAGATGGACATCTTCCACGACGACTTGACCCGTGAAGTGGCTCGTGAGGAAATGCCCGTCGCCATTGCCGCCCAGGTGACGCTCTTGGCCCGCTTTTACGAGCGGCTCGGCGACCATGCCGTCAACCTCGCTCGTCGCATCGAGCTCCTGGCCGAGACTCACCCCTAGACCTAGACGCTCCTCAGATCATCCAACGGAAGCTGGTCTCGCCGAACGACTGAATCCTCGTTGATGCCCTGTCTGCCTCGACGTAATGCACTGTTCGCGTTCAATGTCGCGCTCTGAGCGCTCCTATCCTTCCGCGTGCTCCATGGTGCTTGACCGACGTTCCGACTGTCGGTATCCCTAGTGCTGTGTCGGAACTCGGGATCAGGCTCGGAGGTGGACAGCCACACTGGAAACTGAGGAGTGTGGTCTACATGACGGATCGAGCAAGCGTCGAAAGCCCGGCTTCATTTGAGGAATGGAGAACCGAGGTAGGCCCGGTTCTCGAAGCGCTCCGTGCTGTATTGATGTCGGCCCAACGAGCAGGGTCCAAGGGGCCAGGAGCAGTGCTGGACGCGAGCGACAAGCTCCGAGCGGTGTCGCAGCGGGTCATGAGCTGGCTTCCGATGCACCCGTGCCCCTTCGCCGATGTCAATTGGCTGGTTGTGAGCACGACCCATTCGTGTGCCGCCTTGGCGCGCTTGTTTGAGGAAGAGGCCCAGAATCCCAGCGGAATCAATCGGTGGACTCTGAATCGTGAGACGAAGGGAACTACCAGGGCCCTGTCGAAGATCAAGGCGATGATACGAGACCAGGCGGGGACGTAGTCGCAGACTTCTTCGGCCAACCTCCCTTTCGAACGGTCGCGCGACGAACCGTCGAAAGCCGTCATGAATTCGGCCAACGGGACCTTCAACACCGCGGTCGCCGCCGTGCGGAGCGGTCAATCCGGGGCGGCCGGTTGACAGTCCGCTCGGCCATCGGGCCCTGAGTGTTCGCGGTCACCAAACACCGCAGGACGGCCGATCCGAGCGGAAGCAGGGGAGCAGATCCACGATGTCAGACTGGTCGCGTGACCGGCTGGAGGCTGGACCCGATGCGAGCGCCACAGGCCGTCGGTCGGATGGCTCTGGTCACGGCCCTGACCGTGACCCTGACCGGCTGTGCCAGTGTCGCCTCGCCCCCGACGCCATCGACCCCCGCCGGACCGGACCCGGCGGTGCACCTGAGCCCGACGACGGCCCCGTCATCGACCACCACCACCCAGCCCCCGCTGCCGGTCATCCCGGTGCAGTGGGCGCCCTGCGGCAGTCTCCAGTGCGGCTCGGTGACGGCGCCGCTCGACTACGCCGACCCCGCCGCGGCCACGGTGCAGATCGCCGTGGCCCGGGCTCCGGCCGGGGTGCCGTCGGAGCGGATCGGCTCCCTGGTCATCAATCCCGGCGGCCCGGGGGGCTCGGGTATCGACGACCTGCCCAACGAGCTGTCGGCGCTCACTTCCGATGTCCGCGCCCGGTTCGACATCGTCTCATTCGACCCGCGCGGTGTCGAGCGCAGCAGCCCGGTGACCTGCACCAGTGGGAGCGGAGCTGGGTCATCCGGCCAGCTGATCGACCCGGTGCCCACCACCCCGGCCGCCCAGCTGGCCCTGCTCAGCAACGACCAGGCCTTCGCCAAGCAGTGCGAACAGGGCAGCGGGAGCCTCCTCGCCCACGTGGGGACAGTCGACACGGCCCGTGACCTCGACCGGATGCGAGCGGCGCTGGGCGACGCCCAGCTGACCTTCATCGGCCACTCCTACGGCACCCTGCTGGGGGCCACCTACGCCGAACTGTTCCCGACCCACGTGCGGGCCATGGTGCTCGATGGAGCCATCGATCCGGCGCTGACCACCGACCAGTACGTGATCGACCAGGCCGTCAGCTTCGAGGCGGGGCTGCAGTCGTTCTTCGCCTGGTGCGCAGCCACCGGATGCCCGTGGCGGCCGACCGGGGACCCGACCACGGCCCTGCTCGACCTCATCCAGCGCAGCCGTGCCCAACCGCTGTCGGGTTCGGGCGGGGGGACGGCCGGGCCCGGCGAGCTGTACAACGCCCTCCTCGCCGGCCTGGGCTCCCGCTCGTCCTGGCCGTCGCTGGCCGGCGCACTGGCCGGCTCCCAAGCCGGAAACGGATCCGCCGCCACCTCGATGAGCGGCCGGTATCAGAGCGGGGGTTCGAGCAACGGGGCCCAGGCCGAACAGGCCATCGACTGCCTCGACCACCCCGTCGACCGGCAGCCGTCCAGCTATCCGGTCCTGGCCGCCCAGGCCGGCAATTCGGCTCCGGTCTTCGGGCCCCTGCTGGCCTGGGGACTCCTCGGCTGCGCCACCTGGCCGGCCCTGCCCACCCGGACCCCGGCCCCGGCCTCGGACCCGGGCGCCCCCCCGATCCTGGTGGTGGGGACGACCGGTGATCCAGTCACCCCGTACACGTGGGCCGTGGATCTGGCCAGGGAGCTCAACGGGGGAGTGCTCCTCTCGTGGCAGGGTCAGAGCCACGTGGCCTCCTTCTACAGTCCGTGCGTCCGTGCCGCCGCCCAGGCCTACCTGGTGGCGGGGACCCTGCCGACCCCTGGGGCCACCTGCACCGACTGAGCGCCCGCTCAGCCGCGCCCAGCAGGCTTGATGGGCACCGGTGGCCAGGTATCGCCGCCGATGCCGGGGACCGACCCAGTTGGCGCCCGGTCGCTCCGGGCGATGAACCTGAGGATACGGATCACGACGCTGGCCGCCGCGGCCAACAGGATCAAACGCTTCGCCCGTCTCACCATGCCCATGACGCCAACACTGTAGGTCGGCGGTCGCCCGGGGCCGTCGTCCAGCCGCAGCAAATAATGAGGAGGGGTGAGGCAGAGCCGACGGCTCGTCAAATTCAGTGACCTCCGGGGCAAGGGGCCGAGACCAGGCACAATTCCGGTCGGATTCATTGACCGGCTGAGCCGGTCGGCCTACCATTGCCGGAGCAGTGCAGTAAGCCGCCGGAGGTCACGGCGGTGCAGTGGTCGATCGGCGGGTCTTTGGGGGATCCACACATGCACTCGCACCGGGAGCGAAACAATGCCAACGGAGTTCGGAAGTACAGCACCGTTGCCATCGTCACGGCTCCGAGATACCCGTTTTCCGATCCACCTTCGTGTACCGTTTGTCGCGGAGTCATTGCGCTTGACTGAAATCACACGCCGCTCCACATTCGGAGCAACAAGATCGAAGTTGCGAAGCGATGACGCTTGGCAGCTCCTCTTCTACCGGGTCCCCCGACGTCGGCTGCCCCCCTGCCCCTCGTGGTAGTCGGCGCCGGGGACCCGGTGGAATTTCCCCTCGCCCGCCATCCCGGGTGAACCCTGATGCGCCTGGGACAAAACCGCCTCAGCGCGTCGTAGGGAGCCACGCCGGCCGGACGGCCTCGTAGGCCTGGATGTCGTCCTCGTAGCGCAAGGTGAGCCCGATGTCGTCCCAACCGTTGAGCAGGCGGGCCCGGGTGAACTCGTCGAGTGGGAAGCCGGTCTCGATGCCCGCTGCCGGCGCATCCAGCGTTCCCCGCTCGATGTCGATGGTGAGCTCGAGGGTGGGATCGGCGGTCACCGCGTCCAGCAGGGCCCGGCCGGTGGCGGCGTCCACCTGCACGGGCACGAGGCCGTCCTTGGTGCAGTTGTTGCGGAAGATGTCGGCAAACCCGGGGGACACCACCGCTTCGAATCCGTAGTCCTGGAGGGCCCACACCGCGTGCTCCCGTGACGATCCGGTGCCGAAATTGGGACCGGTGACCAAGATGGCGGCGCCCATGAACTCCTCCTGGTTGAGTACGAAGTCGCGGTCGTCTCGCCACTCACTGAAGAGCCCGGCGCCGAATCCTGTGCGTTCGACCCGCTTCAACCAGTCAGAGGGGATGATCTGGTCGGTGTCCACGTCGGATCGGTCGAGCGGGGCCGCCCGTCCCGTGATCACGCGCACGGCGCGCATCAGGACAGGTCCGCCGGCGTGGCGAAGTGACCGGCCACCGCCGTGGCCGCGGCCACGGCGGGGGAGACCAGGTGGGTACGACCCCCCCGTCCCTGTCGCCCCTCGAAGTTGCGGTTGGACGTCGAGGCGGCCCGCTCGCCGGGGGCCAGCTTGTCGGGGTTCATGGCCAGGCACATCGAGCACCCCGGCTCGCGCCAGTCGAAGCCGGCGGCGGTGAAGACACCGTCCAGCCCCTCCGACTCGGCCTGGGCCTTGACACGGTGGGATCCGGGGACCACCAGCGCCCGCATCCCGGTCCTGACCGTGCGGCCCCGGAGGACGTCGGCGGCGGCCCGCAGATCCTCAATGCGACCGTTCGTGCACGAACCGATGAAGACGGTGTCGACCGCGATGTCGTGCAGCGCCGTCCCGCCCGTCAGCCCCATGTAGTCGAGCGCCCGTGCCGCGGCTTCCCGCTCGCCGGCATCGGCGAAGGAGGAGGGATCGGGAACGCTGCCGTCGATGGGGGTGACCTGCGCTGGATTGGTGCCCCACGTGACGTAGGGCACCAGCGACGAGGCGTCGAGGGTGACCTCCTTGTCGAAGGCGGCCCCGGGGTCGGTGGCGACCTGGCTCCAGGCGGCCAGGGCATCCTCCCAGTCCTGACCTTTCGGGGCATGGTCCCGGCCCTCGAGGTAGGCGAACGTCGTGTCGTCGGGGGCGATCATTCCGGCCCGGGCGCCCGCTTCGATGGACATGTTGCACACCGTCATCCGGCCTTCCATCGAGAGGCCCCGGATGGCGGCACCCCGGTACTCGATGATGTGCCCGCTGCCCCCGCCCGTCCCCGTGTGGCCGATGACGGCCAGTACCAGGTCCTTGGCCGTCACCCCGGGGGGCAGGTCCCCGTCCACGGTCACGGCCATGGAGGCCGGCCGGCGCTGGGGGAGGGTCTGGGTGGCCAGCACGTGCTCGACCTCGCTGGTCCCGATCCCGAAGGCCAGGGCGCCGAACGCCCCGTGGGTCGAGGTGTGGCTGTCGCCGCACACGATGGTCATGCCCGGTTGGGTCAGGCCCTGCTCGGGCCCGATGATGTGGACGATGCCCTGATTGGCGTCGCCCATCGGATAGCACGTGATGCCGAACTCGGAGCAGTTGGCCGCCAGCACGGCGAGCTGCTTGGCCGAGATGGGGTCGTCGACCGGCTTGTCGATGTCGACGGTCGGAACGTTGTGGTCCGCCGTGGCGATGGTCAGGTCGGGTCGGTGGACCCCCCGGCCTGCCAGGCGCAGCCCGTCGAAGGCCTGGGGCGAGGTGACCTCGTGGATGAGGTGGAGGTCGATGAAGATGACATCGGGGTCGTCGTTGCTGCCGTGGTGCACGACGTGACGGTCCCAGACCTTCCGGGACATCGTGGTGGGTGAGGGGGCCATGGCGTCAGGCCCCGACGGCCACGATCTCGACCGTGAGGGTGCCCCCCGGTGCGGCGTACTTCACCGCGTCCCCGGCCGAATGCCCGATGAGGGCCTGGCCCAGCGGGGATCCGGGCGAGACCACGGTGAGGTCGCCCTGCCGCTCCTCGATGGAGCCGACGAAGAAGTCGGTGGTCTCGTCCTCGCCGTCGCCCTCGTAGCGCAGGGTGACCACCGACCCGGCGGCCACGGTGCCGGCGGGAGCCTGGCTGGCGTCCACCACGGTGGCGGTCTTCAGGAGGCGCTGGAGCACCCGGATCCGCGACTCCATCTTCCCCTGGGCGTCCTTGGCCGCGTGGTAGTCGCCGTTCTCCGAGAGGTCCCCGAGGGCGCGGGCCGACTCGATGGCGGCGGCGATCTCGACCCGACCGCGGGTGGTCAGGTCCTCCAGCTCGGCCTGGAGGCGGTCATAGGTCGCTGGGGTCAGCTGGGCAGCCGAGGTGTCGCTCACGGCCCACCAGGCTAATAGGTGGAACTCGTCCCCTGACACGGCCCGTCGGTGGTGTGAGGGGTCTTCGCTGCCTCGACTGTCCACCGGCGGTCGACTCGGCCCCGAGCCGGTGCCCGTGGGATGATCGGGGCCGACAACGGCGAGAACGGCGAGACAGAGAGGTCGGTGGCATGGCTGACATCCAGGGCACGTGGGACCAACGATTCGACGGGGTGGTGACCACGCTGGACTCCAGTCTCGACGCCGGAACCGACGTCGGGGCGTCGGTGGCCGTGTTCCTCGAGGGAGAGCCGGTCGTCGACGTCTGGGGCGGCTACGTCGACGAGGCCCACTCGGCGCCCTGGGAGCGCGACACCCTGACCAACGTGTGGTCGACCACCAAGACGATGACCTTCCTGTGCGCGCTCATGCTGGCCGATCGGGGAGAGCTCGACTTCTACGCGCCGGTGGCCAAGTACTGGCCGGAGTTCGCCGCCGGGGGGAAGGAAGGCGTCGAGGTGCGCCACCTCATGAGCCACACCGCCGGCCTGCCCGGATGGACGGAGCACCTCGAGCCCGAGCAGTTGGCCGACTGGGAACGGTGCACGTCGATGCTGGCGGCCCAGGAGCCATGGTGGGAGCCGGGCACCGCCTCGGGCTACCACGCCGTCACCCAGGGCTATCTGATCGGGGAGGTGGTGCAGCGCATCACCGGGGTCACCATCGGAACCTGGTTCGCAAGTGAGGTGGCGGCGCCCCTCGGGGCCGACTTCTTCATCGGCCTGCCCGAGGCGGAGGACCCCCGGGTGTCGGTGGTGATCCCGCCGCCGCCCATCGACCTGGACGCCCTCCAGCCCACCGAGTTCGCCATCAGGGCCCTGACCAACCCCCCGCTGGACGCAACCTTTCCCCGCCACGCCTGGTGGCGCCGGGCCGAGATCCCGGCGGCCAACGGGCACGGCAACGCCCGCTCGGTGGCCACCATCCAGTCGATCATCGCCGGAGGCGGGGAGGCCAGGGGGGTGCGGCTGCTCTCCACCGGGGGCTGCAACCCCATCTTCGACGAGCAGTCCAACGGGATGGACCTGATCCTCTCCGGGATGCCCTACCGCTTCGGCATGGGCTACGGGCTGAGCACCGAGATGATGCCCATCGGTCCCCGTGCCTGCTTCTGGGGCGGTTACGGGGGCTCGCTCGTCGTGATGGACCTCGACACCCGCCTCACCGTCTGTTATGTGATGAACCGCATGGAGGCCGGACTGGAGGGTGATCTCCGGGGTGCCAACCTCGTGCTGGCTGCCGCAGTGGCCGTGGCGGAAGGCTGAACCCGCGGCTCGATGACCACGCCCGGCTCGAAGCTCGGAGAGCAACCGCGTGACTGATGTCCCGGTCTCCGGGGGGGACGAGCATGTCCCGTTGTCCGGGGACGGACGATCCCGTTCGTTCGAGGCCCGGTTCGAGCAGGAGCAGCACCGGCCCATCCGGTGGAAGGCCGTCGTCAAGCGGTCCATCGTCATCACCATCTCCGGAGTGGCGCTCTACCTGGTGGCTCCCAGCGTCATCGCCGTCCTGCACTCGTGGCCCAAGCTGGTCACCCTCAACCTGCTGTGGTTCGTCCCCGCGCTGGTGGCCGAAGCCGCCCACTTCGCCTGTACCTTCTCGCTCCAAAGGATCGCATTGCGAACCAAAGCATGGTTCTCGGTGATCACCGCCCAACTGGCCGGCAACGCCATCTCGCTCATCGTCCCGGGCGGAGCCGCGGCGGGGGCAGCGGTGCAGTTCCGGATGCTGGCGGTCAGCGGCATGGACGCCACCGATGCCGTGGGGGGGTTGACGGCCTTCTCCTTCCTGGGCATCGGGGGGCTGTTGGCCCTCCCGGTGTTCGTGCTCCCCGCCGTCCTGTTCGGGTCGCCGGTCAGCTCGGGGCTGGTCGACGCCGCTGTCATCGGCGCCATCGGCTTCGTCCTGTTCGTGGGGTTCAGCGTGCTGGTGATGACGGCCGAATGTCCGCTGTGCTGGGCCGGGGAGGTCGCCCAGACATTGCGCAACCGCCTCTTGCGCAAGCGGGAGCCGATCAGCGGGTTGCCCGACCGGCTGTTGGAGCAGCGGAACCTGATCCGCAGCGTGCTCGGACAGCAATGGTGGGAGGCCACCCTGCTGTCCGCCGGCCGCCTCTTGTTCGACTACCTCTCCCTACTGTTCTGCGTCCGGGCCGTGGGCAGCCACCCACGGCCGTCACTCATCCTGCTGGCCTACGCCGTGGCCGGGGTGATCGGGCTGGTGCCCATCACCCCTGGTGGGCTCGGGATCGTGGAGGCCAGCCTCAGCGGTCTGCTGGTGTTGGCCGGCCTCAGCGGTGCGGAGGCCGTGCTCGCCACCCTGGCCTACCGGTTGGCGTCGTACTGGCTACCCATGATGGCGGGGCCGATCGCCTATGGCGTCTTCAAGTACCGGTACCGCGACCGCGAGGAACCGCCGCCGCTGTCGATGGAGCCCTCGTCGACCTGAGGGCCCCCGCCTCAGCGGAGATCCACCTCGCCGTCGGGTCGGACCTTGCCCAGCCGACCGCACCCCTCCTCGGCGACCAGGAGATCGAGGTAGCCGGGATCGGTGACCTTGGCCCATGCCCGCCGTCCCTCGGGGGTGCGGCACGCCACCACGGCCCGGTCGGGCGACCCGCCCCGGTCGTAGGACACGGAGTACGTCTCGACGGTGACCTCTCCCTGGGCGTCGGTGTCCGGCGAGCACTGGGGGAGCGAGCCGACCGCGGCCTGGGGGTCCGCCCAGACGAAACCACCCGCCCCGGCGACCACGGTTCCTTCGGGCAGCGAGCGACCGCTGCCGGGCGGCGCCGGCCCGGACTGCGGCTCGGTCCCGTACACCCCGACGCTGTGCTTGGTCAGGTACCAACCGAGGCCGGTCACCAGGCCGCGTGACCCGGGGTCGGCGCGGAGGGCGGCCACCATCGAGGCCACCGCGTGGGTGCCGTAGTTGCTCCCGGGGCCCCCGCCGAAGGTGAGCCCGCCGGTCAGGGTCAGCGGTCGATCCGAGTCGTCCGGTGACACGCCGAGCTCGGCGGCGGCGATCTCGACCGCCGAGGGAAAGCACGAGTAGAGGTCGAGGTGGGCGATCTCGTCCACGGCCGTGCCGGCCAGGGTCAAGGCCGAGGCACCGGCGAGCCGGATGGCTGGCGAGGAGTGGAAGTCGGCACGGTGCGACAGGAACCAATGGTCGTCGGCGTCCGAACCGGCCAGGGGGAAGATCCACCGGTCCTGCGGGACCCCGGCGGCCCGGGCCGCGCCGGCCGAGCACATGATGAGGGCGGCACCCTGGTCCACCTGCATGTTGGCCGTCAGGAGCTTGGTATAGGGGTAGGCGATCATCCGGTTGGAGTCGGAGACGGCGGTGATCTCCTCAGGGAAGCGGGCGCTGCGGAGCCATGCGTGCGGATTGGCCCCGGCCACCTCGGAGAATCGCGACCACAGCTGCCCGATGTGCCGGCGGTGCTCGTCGGGTGAGCGTCCGGCCTCCGAGCGGAGCGCATTCTCGAACAGCGGGTAGACGTGGATGGGCAGGTCGAGCCCCCGCTCCTCTTCGGCGTCGGTCGTGCCCCGTCGGTCGTTTCCGAACATGACCGGGCGCTCCGTGTCCGCCGGCTGCACCGTCCAGGACAGCACCGGGCGGTCCGGGTGCCGCCGGGCCGCGGTCCGGGTGTAGACGCAGTCTGCGCCGACCAGTACCGCCACCTCGAGCTCGCCCCGGCCGATGGCCAGGGCGGTGGCACTGACCATGCTCTGGGGGTTGTTGCCGCCCACCGAGGTCACGAGCGTCTCGGCCGGCTCGATTCCCAACGCTTCGGCCACCAGGTCCCCGGGGTTCACGTACTCCCAACTCAGCGGGTTGACGACCCGCAACGACTGGGTGCGGCCCACCAACGTGCGCCCCGCCGGGGCCGCGCCGCCGACCGGTGCCCCGTCGCAGTCCTCGAGCGCCGCCCGCACGGCCTCGACCATCAGCCCGATCGGCTCGGGGCGGTCGGTCAACGGGCCGCCACCCTCGGTGCCCGGTCGGTTGGTCACCTGGCCGGCGCCCACCAGGACTGGGGTAGCGGGGTCGAGAGGCATAAGGCGGCTCCAGGGTACCGTGGGGCCCTCGGCGCCGATTCCCCGTCGGTACACTCGGGGTATGGTGCGCATCGCGGTGGGCTCGGATCACGCGGGGTTCGAGCTCAAGGCCGCCCTGGCCGCCCACGTGGCCGACGCCGGCCACCAGGTCACCGACCTGGGGACGGGCTCGCCCGACGTCCCCGTCGACTACCCCGGGTACGGACTGGCCGTGGGCCGGGCGGTGGCCGAGGGGCGCGCCGACCGGGGGATCTGCGTCTGCGGGACCGGCATCGGCATCGGGATCGCCGCCAACAAGGTCGTCGGGGTACGCGCCGCCCTGGTCTACGACGTGACCACCGCCGGGCTGGCCCGGCGGCACAACGACGCCAACATCATCTGCCTCGGGGGCAGGACCACCGGGGCCCTCGAGGCCATCGATGCGGTCGACACCTTCCTCTCCACCGAGTTCGAGGGGGGGCGCCACCAACACCGGCTGGACGAGATCTCCGAGTTCGAATCGACGGGAAGGGCGGTCGGAGCCGGCCTCGGCGTTCCCGCGGACGGCGTTTTCACCGACGGCAAGACAGACAGAGAGAGGCGGTAGTCGAGACCATGAGCAACCCCTTCGCCGCTTCCCCCTTCGACCTGTGGCTGGCCGGCGACTCCGAGGTCAGCCGCCTGCTAGGGGAGGAGGCCGAGCGTCAATCCACCACGCTGCAGCTCATCGCCTCCGAGAACTTCACGTCGCCGGCGGTGCTGGCGGCATCGGGATCGATCCTCACCAACAAGTACGCGGAGGGCTATCCCGGCCGGCGCTACTACGGCGGGAACCAGGTCATCGACGAGGTCGAGGACCTGGCCCGCGACCGGTTGAAGGCCTTGTTCGGGGCGGAGCACGCCAACGTCCAACCCCACGCCGGGGCCAATGCCAATCTCGCCGTCTACCAGGCCCTGCTGGAGCCGGGTGACACCATCCTGGCCATGCGCCTCGACCACGGCGGCCATCTGACCCATGGCTCGCCGGCCAGCATCACGTCCAAGATTTGGCGGTTCGTCTCCTACGGCGTGTCGCAGGCCACCGGAGACCCGGACAAGCCCGGCGAGGTCATCGACTTCGACCAGGTGGCCGACGTGGCGCGGCGCGAGCGCCCCAAACTCGTCGTGGCCGGGTCCACCGCCTACTCCCGGATCATCGACCCCCTCCCGTTCCGGGAGATCGCCGACTCGGTGGGCGCCTTGTTCATGTTCGATGCCGCCCATCCCGCCGGGCTCATCGCCGGCGGCGTCCATCCCTCGCCCGTCGGGGTGGCCGACGTGGTGACCTTCACCACCCACAAGACGCTGCGCGGGCCCCGGGGCGGCGCCATCGTGTGCCAGGACCAGTTCGCCAAGGCCGTCGACAGCGCCGTGTTCCCGGGACTGCAGGGCGGACCGCTCGAGCACGTGATCGCGGCCAAGGCGGTGGCGTTCGCCGAGGCGGCCCGGCCCGAATTCCGCCACTACGCCGCCCAGGTGGTGGCCAACGCCGCCGCCCTGGGCGAAGCCCTCGAGGAGACCGGCATCCGCATGGTGTCCGGCGGCACCGAGAACCACCAGGTCCTCGTGGACCTGCGCACGTTCGACGCCGAGCTCACCGGCAAGGTGGCCCAGGAGGTGCTCGATCGGGCCGGCATCACCTGCAATCGGAACACCATCCCCGACGATCCCCGGTCACCGTTCATCACCTCGGGCCTCCGACTGGGCTCCGCCGCCCAGACCACGGCGGGCATGGGGCCGGCGGAGATGCGGACGGTCGGCGCCCTGATCGGCAGGACTTTGCGCAGCCGCGATGACGACGGCGCCATCGCCCGGGTGCGCGCCGAAGTCCACGAACTGTGCTCCGGCTTCCCGCCGTACCCGTCGCTGGCCGGAGCGTGACCCGCGGGGCGACGGGGTTCGAGTGAGCTCGGTGGTCCCGCTCAACTGGTATGCGGTCGTGCTGGCGGTGGCGGCGGTCTCGGCCTGGGTGCTCACCTTTCCCGCCCGCCGGATCGCCGTGCAGATCGGCTATGTGGCCCAGCCCGACGACCGGAAGGTGCACCAGCGGGTCACCCCTGAGGCGGGTGGGGCGGCCATGTTCGTGGCCATGCTGGTCACCTGGGCGGTGGCGGCATCGATCCCAGGCCTGTCGCCGCTGTTCCGCGGATCGTCGGAGCCGCTCGGGCTGATCCTGGGGGCCGCGGCCATCTTCGTGGTGGGGATCATCGACGACTTCCGGGACATGTCCGCCCCGGCCAAGGTGGCCGGCGAGGTCCTGGCCGCCACCATCCTGTACTTCCTCGGGGTCACCTGGTTCCAGTTCAAGGTCCCGTTGGCCGGGTTGGTGCAGCTGTCCCCCGAATGGACGCCGCTGCTCACCGCCCTGTGGGTCATCGCCATCACCAACGCCGTGAACCTCATCGACGGGCTGGACGGCCTGGCCGCGGGGGTGGTGGCCATCGCCTCAGGAGCGCTGGCCGTGTACGGGCTGCACCTCCAGCACCTGGGCAACCTGCCCACCGACAACATCGGGCCGCTCATCGCCGTGGTGACCTGCGGCATCTGCCTCGGGTTCCTCCCGCACAACTTCCATCCGGCCAAGATCTTCATGGGGGATGCCGGCGCGCTGTTGCTGGGCCTGCTCATGGCGGCGTCGACCATGCTGATCGGAGGCCGGTCCTCCGCCGCCGCTGTCGGCGGAGCGGTGGGGACGGGTGTCGGCGGGGTGGCCGGCCGGAGCGGCCAGACCTACTTCTTCTTCGCCCCCCTGTTCATCCCCTTCTTCATCCTCGGCGTCCCCATCGTCGACATGGCGTTCGCCTTCGTGCGCCGTACCGCCAACCGCACCGGGTTCTCCACCCCGGACAAGAGCCACCTCCACCACCGACTGCTGCGCCTGGGCCACGGCCATCGTCGGAGCGTCCTCATCCTGTGGGCGTGGACCGTCCTGTTGTCCGGCTTCATCCTGTTCCCGCTGTATATCTCGAGTGTGAACGCCATCATCCCCTTCGGCGCCCTCGCCCTCGGCGTGGTGCTGTACACCTTGTTCCACCCCTCCCTCCGGCGGCAGGCCGAGCCCGAGGTGGAAGGGGAGTTGCCAGCCGACGGCCCGGTCGACAATGAGCCGGACCGACCCGGCGCGACACCGGTGCAGGCCGGCGGGGTCATGGCCGAGGCGGGGGAGGTCACCCCGGCCGCGGGCATCCCGGCCCGCCGGGCCTTCCCCACCGGCAAACTGTAAACGGAGTGTTTCCTACGTTTTGCCGCCACGGGTTGGTAGGTGCGATGATGCAGGCCGTGAATTGCAGGCCCCTCGCCCCTGTGCAGGGCATCAATCCGGGCAGCAGCTCGACCGGCTGTCGCAGCCGAACCACTGCGTGATTTCAGGAACAACTCGTGAAGCTCCGACTCCCCAAACGCCCTGACGCAGCCCGGCCCGACCATGGACGAAACCACCCCCCCACCCGATCCGGACGACGGGTCGCCCCCACCGGATCCGCCGTCGCTCGGGGCCGGGGCCATCGCCTTCCTGACCCTGGGCATCGCCGGGGCCGCGGCCCTGGTGGCCGGGGGTGCCATCGGGTACCTGGTCGACCGCTGGGTGGGCACCAGCCCCCTGTTCACCCTCCTGGGCCTGGCCTTCGGTGTGCTGGTGGCCGTGCTTATGACGGTCGCCCGGGTCCGCAAGTATCTGTGACCCGTCACCGGCTGCCACTCGGCAGTGCCGGCCGGCGGGAGGGGTAGGGGTCATCGTGTTCGCCCACTTCTCCCTGCCCAACGTGCCTGACGTGGCCCGCCGCACCGTTTCGACGGCCCTGATCTTGGGGGTGGCCGCGCTGGTCGCCTGCGTCTCCTTCGGGCAGCCGCTCCTGGGCGTCGGCGCCTGCATCGGCCTGGCCCTCGGCACCTTCAATTTCCGGATGATCGGCAACTCGGTGGCGCGGGTGAGCGCCCGCCAGGAGGAGAACAAGCGCCGACCCCTGGCCCTCAACACCCTGGGCCGGATGGGGATCATCACCGTGGTCACCATCGGGTTGCTGTTCGTCTCGACCAGCCTGGGGTTCGGCGTCCTGGGCGGGCTGGCCGTCTTCCAGGTGGTGCTCCTGGCCAACGTGGCCCGGTCCATGGCCAAGGCGGGGCCGATGACCTCGGTGGACGACGTGATCAACGCCAATGTGGTCGAGGACAACATCGTCCGGAAGGAAGCGCATCCGGCGCTTCACCCGCCCGACGAGTCCCGGGGAGGTGAGTGAGGTGATCGGCCTCGGCAGCCACCTGCTCAGCGCGCCGCTGTTGGCCTCGGACATCTCGGTGGGGGAGCACCCCCAGGCCAAGGTGTTGGGTCTCACGGTCAACGTGGACATCGTGTGGGCCACCATCATCGCCGGCCTGGTCGTGGTGGCACTGGGGATGCTCCTGCGATCAAGGGCCACCAGTGGCGTTCCCAGCAAGTTCCAGCTCCTCTGGGAGCTGGTGGTGGGAGCGGTCCAGAAGCAGGTGGACGAGTCCATCGGGCCCCGGGGCGCCAAGGTGGTGCCGCTGGCCCTGACCCTGTTCGTCTTCATCTTCACCTGCAACCTGTTCGTAGTCCTGGGCATCGGGAGCCGGTTCGAATTCCTGCCCGCACCCACCAGCGACATCAACCTCCCGTTGGCCATGGCGCTCTACGTCTTCGTCCTGACCAACGCCGCCGCCATCAGGAACCGCGGGGTGGGCGGCTACGTCGCCCACTATCTGAAGCAGCCCTTCTCTCCCAAGCTGTTCCCGATCAACCTGTTCATGAACGGCATCGAGGAGATCATCAAGCCGCTGACCCTCACCCTCCGGCTCTTCGGCAACCTGTTCGCCGGGGGGCTCATGCTCTCGCTCCTGGCCGCGTTGGTCATCTGGAGGCTGGGGCCGGTTCCCGTCGGCGGCGTGCTGGCGATCCCCTTAACCATCGTCTGGAAGCTCTTCGACATGGCCATCGGGGCCATTCAGGCCTTCATCTTCGCCCTGTTGACCATCCTCTACTTCGACACGGCCATGGCCCCGGAAGAGGCCCACTGATGACCGGCGGCGGCATCGGTGCCCACTGAAAGTCTCATCAACAACCTCACAAAGGAGAAGCACCAATGGCAGTAGACCCCTCGGTTGCTGGCGCAGTGAGAATTGCCGGCGCCATGATCGGCGGCGGATTGGCACTGGGTGGGGGCGCGGTCGGCGCCGCCATCGGTGACGGTCTGGCCGGGAGCCAGACCATTGCCGGTGTGGCGCGTCAACCGGAGGCGCAGGGTCGGCTGACCACGATCATGTTCCTGACGGTCGGACTGGCTGAGGCCGCGTACTTCATCAATCTGGCCTTCACCGCCCTGTTCATCTTCTCGCTCTACAAGAAGTAGGCCCGGTCATGCTGCCGGCAGGGCGCAGGACGACCGGCCACTCGTACGGGTCGACCCGTTGCGGGTCTCCCGGTAGCTGCCAACCGACGACCAAAGGATGACGGCCATGCTCATTGCGGCCAACAACAACTTCCTCATCCCCAACGGGACCTTCATCGTTGTGCTCATCGCCTTCATCCTGGTTCTCGGGTTCATCGGCAGGAGCGTGGTGCCGTACCTGAACAATCTCCTGACCGAGCGCCAGGAGCAGATCCGGGGCGAGCTGGAGGCGGCGGACCGGGCCAAGGCCGACGCCGAGGAGGCCGATGCCCAGCGCCGGGCCGCCCTCGAGGAGGCCCGCGCCCATGCGCGTGAGATCGTGGCCCAGGCCACCCTCACCGCCGAGCGGACGGTGACCCAGGCGGAAGGACGCGCCCAAGAGGCCGCCGACCGCATCATGCAGGCCGCCGACGCCGAGGTGGCCATCGCCCGCCAGGCCGCCGTCGAGGAGGTCACCGCCCGGGTGGGGGAGATCGTGCTGGCCGCGGCCGAGCGGGTGGTCGGTCGCGAGATCCGGGCCGCCGACCACCAGGACCTGATCGACGAGGCCATCGCCGCCGTGCGGGCCGAGACCACCAGCGGGGCGGCGGCCGGTGCCGCCGGAGGCCGTCGGTGAACCCTGCCCTCCAGGGCTATCTGGCCGCCGTCGAGGAGTCGCTGGCCGGGGCGGGCGCGCTCGGGGACGCCGCCGCCGGGCTGCGCGCCGTGGCCGAGCTGGTCGACGCCAACAACGAGCTCACCCTGGCCGTCAACGACGGGTCGGTGCCCGTGGCGTCGCGGCGGGCGGTGCTCGACGACCTCCTGGCCGGCAAGGTCCGCCCCGAGGTCTCGAGGCTCGTCCACCAGGCGGTCACCGTGGTGCCCGCCTCCGAGGTGGAAGCCTCGTTCCACTGGCTCGCCTCCCAGGTGGCCATCGCCGCCGAGCGGAGCCCGGCCAGGGCGGACGGGACAGGCGACTCCGACGATCAGCCGGTGCTCGGCCGGTTGGGGTCGCGGAACCGGGTGTCCGGGTATGCCGCCGCCGTGTTCGAGACCGTGACCACGCCCGAGCTGGAGGAGATCGAGGACCAGCTGTTCCGGTTCGCCCGCACGGTGGAGAGCAATCGTGCCCTCCGCAGTGCGCTGGGTGACCGGGACCTCCCCGTGTCACTCCGCCAGCAGGTGATCGCCGACCTCCTGGGGGACCAGGTGCTGCCGGCCACCGGTCGACTGGCGGCCTACGCCGTGCGCGGCGGTCGGGCCCGCGACATCGTCCCCACCCTCGACGCCCTGGTGGAGGACGCCGCCCGGGCCCGCGGGTGGCGGGTGGCCCGGGTGCAGTCGGCCGACCGGGTCGACGACGCGCAGCGGGAGAGCCTGGGCCAGGCCCTGGGCCGCCTGACCGGGGGCCCGGTCGAGTTGCAGGTGACCATCAACCCGCAGCTGCTGGGCGGGGTGGTGGTGCAGGTCGGCGATCTCCTCGTCGACGGCACCGCCCGGCACCGGTTGAACGAATTGAAGGAGCACGTCCTCGTTTCCGAGGCCGCCTACCGCATTCCAGAGGGAAGGGAACCAGCCGATGGCTGAATTGACCATCAACGCCGACGAGATCACCGCAGCCCTGCGCCGGCATGTCGAGGCGTACACCCCCGAGGTCGGGACCGAGCAGGTCGGTCGCATCGTCGAGGTCGGCGACGGGATCGCCCGCATCACCGGTTTGCCGGGGGCCGCCGTCAACGAGATCCTGGAGTTCGAGGACGGCACCGAGGGCCTGGCGCTCAACCTCGACGAGGAGACCATCGGCGCCGTGATCCTCGGTGACGACAACGGGCTCGAGGAAGAGCAGTTGGTCAAGGCCACCGGACGGATCCTCTCGGTCAGGGTCGGCGATGCCCTCCTGGGCCGGGTGGTCGACGCCCTGGGTGAGCCGCTCGACGGGAAGGGCCCGATCGCCACCGACGAGACCCGTCGCCTCGAGGTCCAGGCCCCGGGCATCGTGCGCCGCCAGCCGGTGAGCGAGCCGCTGCAGACAGGCATCAAGGCCATCGATGCCATGACGCCCATCGGGCGGGGCCAGCGCGAGCTGATCATCGGCGACCGCAAGACCGGCAAGACCACGGTGGCGGTCGACACCATCCTCAACCAGAAGGGCCTGGGGGTGAAGTGCATCTACGTGGCCATCGGACAGAAGGAGTCGTCGGTGGCCCAGACGGTGGCCACCCTCGAGCGGTACGGGGCCCTGGAGTACACGGTGGTGGTGCTGGCCGGAGCCGGCACCCCGGCCCCGTTCAAGTACCTGGCTCCCTACGCCGGCTGCGCCATGGGCCAGCACTGGATGGATGCGGGCGAGCATGCGCTCATCGTCTACGACGACCTCTCGAAGCAGGCCGAGGCCTACCGTCAGATGTCGCTGCTGCTCCGTCGTCCCCCGGGTCGCGAGGCGTATCCCGGCGACGTCTTCTATCTGCACAGCCGGCTGCTGGAGCGGGCCGCCAAGCTGTCCGATGCGGCCGGGGGAGGGTCCCTCACCGCACTGCCGATCATCGAGACCAAGGCCGGGGACATCTCCGCCTACATCCCGACCAACGTGATCTCCATCACCGACGGCCAGATCTTCTTGGAGAGCGAGCTCTTCTACGCCGGGGTGCGCCCGGCCATCAACGTGGGCATCTCGGTCAGCCGTGTGGGCAGCGCGGCCCAGGTCAAGGCCATGAAGTCGGTGGCCGGCACCCTCAAGATCGACCTGGCCCAGTTCCGCGAGCTCGAGGCCTTCGCCACCTTCGGCTCCGAGCTCGACAAGGTGTCCCAGGCCCAGCTGGACCGGGGGTACCGCCTCACCGAGCTGCTGAAGCAGGGCCTCAACGCCCCCGTCCCGGTGGAGGAGCAGGTGCTGGTGATCTTCGCCGGCTCCGAGGGCTACGTGGACGATGTCCCCGTGCCGGAGGTGCAGCGGTTCGAGTCCGAGGTCCGGGCCTTCTTCCGGGCCAACCACTCCGACATCCTCGACGGCATCCGCACCTCGGGGAAGCTCCCCGAGGGCGACAAGTTGGAGACGGCGCTGCGGTCGTTCACCGACGCATTCGACACCGGCAAGGTCGACTGATCCGTGGCCGGCGGTCAAGAGCGCATCCTTCGTCGGCGGATCAAGAGCATCCAGTCGACGAAGAAGATCACCAAGGCGATGGAGCTCATCGCCGCGTCGCAGATCGTGCGCGCCCAGGGCCGCATCGCCGCCGCCCGGCCCTACCAGCAGGGCATGGCCCGCATCGTGCTCGAGACGGCACTGGGCGACCCCGAGGCGGCGGGTCGTCTGCTCGGCACCCCCGAGTCGGTGGCCAAGATTGCCGTCCTGTCCGTGGTGGCCGACCGCGGGCTGTGCGGTGGCTACAACAGCTCGGTGCTCCGGGCCACGGAGCGGCTGCTGGTCGGCGAGGCCGACGCCGGCCACGAGTGCCGACTGTTCTCGGTGGGCAAGAAGGCCCAGAGCTACTTCCGCTACCGCGGCCAGGCGGTCGAGCAGTCGTTCCTCGGGATGAGCGAACGCCCGACCTTCACCGACGCCCGGGAGGTGGCGGCCGCCGTCCTCACCCCGTTCGTCTCCGGCGAGGTGGACCAGGTGTTGATCGTGTCGACCCGGTTCATCTCGGCGGGGACCCAGCACGTCGAGGTCCGCCAGCTGCTCCCGCTGATCGATCCCCGGGAGGCCGAAGCCCCCGAGGCCGAGCCGGTCGCGACCGCGCCGCCCACGACCGGCGAGACGGACCGGCCCGCCGGGTACACCGAGTTCGAGCCGGACGCCGCCATCCTTCTGGAGTCGCTGGCCCCGCGAGCCGCCGAGACGGAGATCTTCGGCGCCCTGCTCGAGGCCTCCGCCTCGGAGCTGACCGCCCGCCAGCGGGCCATGGCTGCCGCCACCGACAACGCCGGCGAGCTCATCAAGAAGTACTCGCGCATCATGAACCGGGCCCGCCAGGACACCATCACCACCGAGATCATGGAGATCGTCGGGGGCGCCGAGGCCCTCCGGGCCGGGTCCGAAGTGGACGAGGGCGGCCTGATCATCGAGGCCATGCACGCCATATCTGAACAACCCAAGGGAGCCTGACGCAGATGACCACCACCGCCACCCCGCCCACCAAGGCCGACACCCTCCCCTCCGGTCGGGTGGTGGCCATCGCCGGGCCCGTCATCGACGTGGAGTTCCCTCCGCACGCCCTGCCCGAGATCAACGGCGCCGTCGAGGTCGACGTGGACCTCGAGGGGAAGAAGCAGGTGATCGTGGCCGAGGTCGCCCAGCAGATCGGCGACGGCCGGGTGCGGTGCATCTGCCTCAAGGCCACCGACGGCCTGACCCGCGGCGCCGAGGTCCGCAATCTCGGGCGCGGCCTGCAGGTCCCGGTGGGGGACGCCGTGCTCGGCCATGTCTTCAATGTCCTGGGTCAACCGCTCGACACCGACACCATCGGGGAGGCCGAGGACCACTGGGAGATCCACCGGCCGGCGCCCGCCTTCGACACCCTCGAGCCCCGGGCGAACATGTTCGAGACCGGCATCAAGGTGATCGACCTCCTCGAGCCCTACGTCCAGGGCGGCAAGATCGGCCTGTTCGGCGGGGCCGGCGTGGGCAAGACCGTGCTCATCCAGGAGATGATCAACCGGGTCGCCACCAACCACGGCGGCGTCTCGGTGTTCGCCGGCGTCGGCGAGCGGACCCGTGAGGGGACCGACCTGTGGATCGAGATGCAGGAGTCGGGGGTCATCGAGAAGGCCGCCCTGGTCTACGGCCAGATGGACGAGCCTCCCGGTGTCCGGTTGCGGGTGGCCCTGGCCGCCCTGACCATGGCCGAGTACTTCCGGGACGTGAAAAACCAGGACGTGCTGCTGTTCGTGGACAACATCTTCCGCTTCGTCCAGGCCGGGTCGGAGGTGTCCACCCTCCTCGGGAGGATGCCGTCGGCCGTCGGCTACCAGCCCACACTGGCCGACGAGATGGGCCAGCTGCAGGAGCGGATCACCTCCACCCGCGGCCGGTCGATCACCTCCCTGCAGGCGGTCTACGTCCCCGCCGACGACTACACCGACCCGGCCCCGTTCACCACCTTCACCCACCTGGACGCCACCACCGAGCTCTCCCGCGACATCGCGTCGCTGGGCATCTACCCGGCGGTGGACCCGCTGTCCTCGACCTCCAACATCCTGGCCCCCGAAATCGTGGGCGAGCGCCACTACGACGTGGCCCGGCGGGTGCAGGGTGTGCTCCAGCGCTACAAGGAGCTGCAGGACATCATCGCCATCCTCGGTCTCGACGAGCTCTCGGAGGAGGACCGGGTCACGGTGACCAGGGCCCGGAAGATCCAGCGCTTCCTCTCCCAGCCCTTCAACGTGGGCGAGGTGTTCACCGGGCTCAAGGGTGTGACCGTTCCCGTGGAGGAAACCGTGCAGTCGTTCGAGGCGCTGGTCGACGGCGAGCTCGACGAGGTTCCCGAGCAGGCGTTCCTCAACGTCGGCGGGGCGGAGTCGGTGCTGGCCAAGGCCCACGCCCTCGAGAACGAGTGAGCGGGAGCACCTCGAGCCGTGGCTGACAGCAACCTCTTCACCATCGATCTGGTCACTCCGGAGCGCATCCTGCTCTCGGGGCTGGCGGCCGAAGTGATCCTGCGGACGGGCGAGGGAGACGTGACCTTCCTCGCCGGTCACGCCCCCTTGGTCGGATCCGTCGAGGCCGGCGTGGTCAGGGTGGTGCGCGCCGAGGGCGACGAGGAGCGGGTGGCGGCCCACGGAGGGTTCGTCCAGGTCGAGCAGCACGTCCCCATGGGCGACGCCGACGGGGCCGGGGAGAGCGCGTCGGGCACCCGGGTCACCCTGTTGATCGGCGTGGCCGAGCTGGCCGAGGAGATCGACACCGAGCGGGCCCGGGCCGCGCTGGACGCGGCCGAGGCCCGGGTGGCCGAGCTCACCGGGTCGGGAGGACGCGGCCCCGGGACCCCCGACGACGAGGAGCCGGACGCCGAGCTGATCGACGCCGAAGCCGCTCTCCTCCGGGCTCAGGTCCGCCTCGAGACGGTCGACGCCACCTCGGCGGCCAGCGCCTGACGGTCAGTCCGCCCTGGTCATCCCGATGCAGCAGGTCACAGGTCCTTCAGCTGCCCGACCCCTCAGCGCTGCATCTGATCGGGGTGCGTGGGCGTCAGGCGAATTCGATGGCGCTGTACTCGGCAAGTTTGTGTAGGGGGTGGCGGGCTTCGATGAGTCGGACGGTGCCCGACTTGGACCGCGTCACCAGGGACTGGCTGGTGGCGCCGAACTCGTCGTAGCGGACGCCGTGGAGCAACTCGCCGTCGGTGATGCCGGTGGCGGCGAAGAAGCAGTTGTCCCCCCGGACCAGGTCGTCGGTGGTGAGCACGGCGTCGACGTCGTAGCCGGCGTCGACCGCTGCCCCTCGTTCACCGTCGTCGCGGGGCCACAGCCGACCCTGCATCTCCCCACCCATGGACTTGAGGGCAGCGGCGGCGATGACCCCCTCGGGGGTCCCGCCGATGCCCACCAGCATGTCCACGCCGGTGTCGGGCCACGAGGTGGCGATGGCGCCGGCCACGTCGCCGTCGGTGATCAGCCGGATCCGTGCCCCGGCACTGCGCACCGATGCGATGAGCTCACTGTGGCGGGGCCGGTCGAGAATGGCCACGGCCAGGTCCCGCACCGAGGTCCCCTTGGCCTTGGCCACCGCCATCAGGTTGTCCTCGATCGACCTGGTGATGTCGATCGTCCCCACCGCACGCGGCCCGACCGCCAGCTTCTCCATGTACACGCACGGCCCCGGGTCGAACATGGTGCCCTCCTCGGACACGGCGATCACGGCCAGGGCACCGCCGCGGCCGAGGGCGGTGGGGGTGGTCCCGTCGATCGGGTCCACGGCGATGTCGGCCTTGGGCGGGCTGCCGTCCCCGATGCGCTCCCCGTTGTAGAGCATGGGGGCATTGTCCTTCTCACCCTCGCCGATCACCACCACCCCGTCCATGGCGATGCTCGAGAGCACGATCCGCATGGCGTTGACCGCGGCCCCGTCGGCGCCCTCCTTGTCGCCCCGTCCCATCCACCGCGACGCCGCCAGCGCCGCCGCCTCGGTGACCCGGACGAGCTCCATGGCCAGGTTGCGATCAGGGGCCTGCGGTGCAGAGGTCACGGAGCACGACGATAGCGGCTGAGGCACCGGCCACAACGAGGGAGGGCTTGAGCGAGCCGTGATCCTGACCCGGCGGGGCGGTCCGCAGCCACCAGCCGATCGCCGCCCCGATTCCGGCGCCGTTGGGCGCTCACCGGGCGCACGGCAGCCATGTGCGGACCGCCACCATCAGCGGGGCGGGGGTGTCGCAGGGACCATACTGGAGGGGTGAATCGGTTCCTCGTGACACCCAACGGGCCCCTCTCGGGGACCGTCCGGGCCGGTGGGGCGAAGAATTCCGTGTTGAAGCTGATGGCGGCCTGCCTGCTGGCCGAGGGCCGCCACGTGCTCACCAATGTTCCCCAGATCACCGACGTGGACATCATGGGCGAAGTGCTGGGCGCCATGGGCGTCGACGTGAGGCGGGGACGGACACCGGACGAACTGGTGGTGACCACCCCGGCCACGGTGAACCCCGAGGCGCCCTACGAGTTGGTCGAGAAGATGCGGGCCTCGGTGGTGGTGCTCGGACCGCTGCTGGCTCGCAACGGCTACGCCAAGGTGTCGATGCCCGGTGGTGACGATTTCGGGCCCCGACCCATCGACATGCATCTGCACGCCCTCGGGTCGATGGGTGCCGTGTTCCAATCGTCACACGGCTACGTCGAGGGACGGGTGGAGACGACGGTGGGGTCCGTGCCACGGCTGGTGGGCAACCGGGTCGTCCTCGAGTACCCCAGCCACACCGGCACCGACAACGTGTTGATGGCGGCGACGTTGGCCAAGGGGACGACGATCATCGAGAACGCCGCCCGCGAGCCGGAGGTGAAGGACCTGGCCGAGTTCCTCAACTCGATGGGGGCCAGGATCACCGGCGCCGGGACGTCGCGCATCGAGGTCGAGGGCGTCGACGTGTTGTCCCCCGCCACCCACGCCGTCATCCCCGACCGGCTCGTGGTGGCCACCTTCCTGGTCGCCGCCGGGCTGGCCG
Organism: Acidimicrobiales bacterium; assembly: GCA_015478655.1. GTDB lineage: Bacteria > Actinomycetota > Acidimicrobiia > Acidimicrobiales > RAAP-2 > Bog-756. The sequence continues at coordinate 24,508 of JADMIJ010000037.1, forward strand.
GAGGTGAAGTCGTGGTCGAGGACGGTCGGCCCGAGCACATGGACATGCTGATCCGCAAACTGGGGGCCTCGGGCATCGACATCACGATGGAGCCTGAGGGCCTGCGCGCCGTGAGGGACCGCTCCCAGCCGCTGCAGGCGGTCGATGTGGCCACGCTCCCGTATCCCGGGTTCGCCACCGACTACAAGCCGTTGCTGGTCACCCTCCTGACCGTGGCCCACGGTGTGGGCATCGTGACCGAGAACCTGTTCTTCGGCCGGTTCCGCTACGTCGAGGAGCTGCGCCGGATGGGCGCCGACATCCGGACCGAGGGCCACCATGCGGTCGTGCGGGGGGTGGGCCGGCTCTCCGGCGCACCGGTCCGGGCCTTCGACGTGCGGGCCGGGGCCGCCCTGGTGCTGGCCGGCCTGGTCGCTGACGGTGAGACCCTCATCACCGATGCCCACCACGTCGACCGCGGCTACGAGGACCTGGACGGGAAGCTGGTCTCGCTCGGTGCCCACGTCTCACGAGTCTGACGCCCCGGTCCCTCCCGTCTACGCTCGTCACTCCATGCCCGCCCCCCGTACGTCCGACCCGTCAGCGCTGTTCGAGGCGGCCCGGGGCGGAGACCGGGTGGCGCTGGCCCGCCTGCTGTCGTTGGTCGAGCGCGGCGGCGACCCGTCCCGAACGGTGGCCGGGCTGGCCTTCAAGACCCCCGGGGACACCTACTCGGTAGGGATCACCGGTGCGCCCGGTGCCGGCAAGTCGACCCTGACCGATCAGCTCATCACCATCGGGAGGGAACAGGGAGTGGACGGGGCCGGCAAGGTGGCCGTGCTGGCCGTCGACCCGTCGTCTCCGTTCTCCGGCGGGGCGATCCTCGGCGATCGGGTCCGCATGCAGAGCCACGCCCTCGACGACGGCGTCTTCATCCGGTCGATGGCCACACGCGGCCACATGGGAGGGCTGTCGGTGGCGGTCCCGGACGCGGTGCGGGTGCTCTCGGCGGTGGGGATGCCACTGGTCCTGGTGGAGACCGTAGGTGTCGGCCAACAAGAGGTCGAGGTGGCGGCGGCCACCGACACCACCATCGTGGTGGTCAACCCCGGTTGGGGCGATGCCATCCAGGCCAACAAGGCAGGACTGTTGGAGATCGCAGACCTGTTCGTCATCAACAAGGCCGACCGCCCGGGTACGGCCCAGACCCGGCGGGACCTCGAGCTCATGTTGGACCTCACCGAGCTGGGAGCGTATCGTCCGCCGATTGTGGAGACGGTGGCTTCGAAGGGGGAGGGGATCGAGGCGCTGTGGACGGCCGTCGGCGAGCACCGGGCCCACCAGATCGAACACGGCACGCTCGATCGGATGCGACGACGCCGACTCGAGCTCGAGTTCCACCAGATCGTTGCGGCCCGGGTCGGCGAGCGGATCGATGCCATGGCCGACACCGACCACTTCGCCGACATCAACTCGGCGATGGTGGCGGGCGACATCGACCCCTACCAAGCCGCGGACCGGCTGCTGGCCGAGGTGCTCCGCGACCGACCCGGTTCCTGATCTGATCCCGAGCGTGCACTTCGGAAGCAGGGCGCTCAGGTAGCGTGCGCACGTGGCTGTTGAATCCGACCCGGGCCTACCCGGAGTGTCCTTGCCGTTCTCCCCGCTCGGGAGCCTGGCCAAACTCGGTATCCGCCAGGCCCCGTTGCTTCGGCCCGAAGAGGATCCTCTCTGGTTCCAGCGGGCTGTCTTCTATGAGGTTCTGATCCGGGGCTTCTTCGACGGCAACAACGACGGCGTCGGCGACATCCCCGGGCTCATCGCCAAGCTCGAGTATCTCCAGTGGTTGGGTGTCGACTGCCTGTGGCTGCTCCCGTTCTATCCATCCCCACTCCGAGACGGCGGTTATGACATCAGCGACTTCTATTCGGTGCACCCGGAGAGCGGCACCGTCGAGGACCTGCGGAGGCTGCTCGACGAGGCCCACGCCCGGGGGATCCGGGTCATCGCCGACCTGGTCATCAACCACACCAGCGATGAGCATCCCTGGTTCGTGGAGTCGCGGCAGAGTCGTGACAATCCCAAGGCCGACTGGTACGTGTGGAACGACGACGACCAGCGGTGGCCGGAGGCACGCGTGGTCTTCGTCGATGTCGAACGCTCCAACTGGTCCTACGACCAGGAGCGCAATCAGTACTACTGGCACCGGTTCTACTCGCACCAGCCCGACCTCAACTACGAGAACCCCGAAGTGGCCGACGCCATGCTCGATGTGGTCCGCTTCTGGCTCGACCTCGGGCTGGACGGGTTCCGACTCGATGCCGTCCCCTTCCTCTACCAGCGGGACGGCACGCCGGGGGAGAACCTCCCGGAGACCCACGCCTTCATCCGACGGGTGCGGGCCGAGTTGGATGCCAACTACCCCGGCCGCATCCTTCTGGCCGAAGCCAACGGGTGGCCCTCCGACGTGGCCGACTACTTCGGGGACGATGACGAGTGCCATCTCTGCTTCAATTTCCCCCTGATGCCCCGGCTGTTCATGGCCGTCCGCCGAGAGCAGAGCTATCCCATCACCGAGATCCTGGCCCAGACCCCCGAGGCACCCGGATCCAGCCAGTGGGCCATCTTCTTGCGCAACCACGATGAGCTGACCCTCGAGATGGTCACGGAGGAGGAGCGCGACTACCTCTTCGCCGAGTACGCCAAGGACCCGCGCATGAAGAGGCACATGGGAATCGGGCGGCGTCTCGCCCCCCTGCTCGATCGCGACCGTCGGCTGTCCGAGCTCCTCTACTACCTGTTGTTCACCCTGCCGGGAAGCCCCGTCCTGTACTACGGAGACGAGATCCAGATGGGTGACAACCTCTACCTGGGCGACCGCGACTCGGTGCGCACCCCCATGCAATGGACCCCCGACCGCAACGGCGGGTTCAGCCGGGCCGATTTCGCCCAGTTGTACCTGCCGCCCCTGATGGACCCGGTCTACGGCTATGCCGCCGTCAACGTCGAGGCCCAACAGCGCAACCCGAGCTCGTTCCTCCATTGGATGCGGCGAATCCTGGCCGTGCGCCGCGAGTTCCCCGTCCTGGGCACAGGGGAACTGGAGGTCATCCCCTCCGCCAACCCGTCGGTGCTGGCCTTCGTGCGTTCAGCCCCGGACCACGCCAGCCGGGGGCCGGTCAACCCGGTGCTGTGCGTGCACAACCTCAGCCGCCTGGCCCAGCCGGCTGAGCTGCACGTGGAGCGGTGGGTGGGGCGCCAGCCCATCGAGCTGCTGGGGCGGGTGGCCTTCCCGTTGATCGGCGCCGACCCCTACCCGGCCACGGTGGCTTCGTACGGCTCCCTGTGCTTCGAGCTGGCCTGAACGGGTCCGATCGGCCCGGGTGAGGACGGGCGGCGAGCCGGCGGCGCCATGATCGAGGGCGGCCGGAGAGTGGTCAGACGGCGCGGGAGACCGGTACCCGCACCACCAACTCCTCGGCGGCCTGCTCGGGGTTCACGATGTTGATGAGCACACCGGTCCCGAGTTCGAAGCCGGCCACGGTGGTGATCTTGGGCACCACGTGCACATGCCAGTGATAGGGCTCAGGGGCGCGATACGGCGCCGAATGGAAGACCAGGTTGTAGGCGACGTCGCCCACCACGTCGCGCAGACTGCCCAGTGCCACCTTCAGTGCCTTGCCCACCGCCACGATGTCGGTCTGGGGGCTGTGGTGGAGGTGAGGCCCGTGGGCCCGCGGGATCACCAGCATCTCGTAGGGCGCCCCGCTCCAGAACGGGCAAATCACCAGGACGCGCTCGTCGGCGTAGACGACCCGGTGGTTGACGTTCTCTTCCGCATCCACGGTGGTGCACAGCAGGCACCGCCCGGCGAACCGGGCGAACCCGGCCTGCTCCTCGACCAGCTCCCTCGGAACGAAGGACATGCCGAGCAGCTGGCCGTGGGGATGCTCGATGGAGGCACCCGCCTCGCGCCCGGCATTGACGATGGCCTGGCTGTAGCGCAGCCCGGGGATCGACGAGTGCTCCTCGATCCGATCGCGGATGGCGGTCATCACCACGGTGGTCTGCTCGTCGCTGAGCATCGACCACGAGTTCTGGTGGTCCGGGGAGAGCACGACGACCTCGTGGATGCCGCCCGCCGTGGCCTGGGTGAAGACGGGGCCCCGATTCGTCACCACGAACGGGGCATTGCCCTCGAAAGCGGGATAGAGGTTCGGGACCACCCGGACCAGCCACGTGCCATCGGGCGCCAGCGTCTCGAGCGTCGGGGAGTTGGTCTCCTCGTTGCCGGGACAGAAGGGACAGGGTCGGGAGGTGTCGGCCTGGATGGATTCCATCCTCGGCGTGAAGGCCTTGGGCCGGACGGCCCGGTCGGTGCTGACCACCACCCAGCGGCCGGTGAGGGGATCAAGTCGGAGCTGATTCATCAGAAGTGCGCGTTGCCCCTATGTCGTACTCTGCTTCGTCTACCCACAGTGGTCGCCACCTCTATCCGGTCTTCGACGCCGCCGCTCACCCGGATGGCCCAGGGAGGGAGAATGCCCGGTCCCCAACGTAGCAATGTCGGGACGCCGACTGGTGCCAGGGCGGTCATTTCGGCCGGATGCCAGAATCACCGCGATGGCCTCCGTCCTCCCCGCCTCTCTGCTAGCCGAGCACGCCAGAGGTGCGGCCTATGACCTCGTCCTGTTGGCTCACGTCTTGGCCGCCCTCGTGGGTCTCGGTGCGGTGGCGGTGGCCGGCGCCTACGCCTGGGCCCTCAGCCGGGCGGGACCGGCGTCCGAATCGGTGCGCCGCTACTACCGGCCGGGGGTGAACTGGGTCGGTCGCGCCCTGTTTCTGGTGCCGGTGCTCGGGGTCGTGCTGATGGCCATGAGCCACGGCGACTGGTCGTTCTCCGACGGATGGATCAACATCGGCCTGGCGCTGTGGGCCGTCGTCGCCGTCGTGGCGGAGATGGCGCTGTGGCCCGAGGAGCGGAGAATCCAGGCCGCGGTGGCCGATCCGTCGGTCGACGCCGATCAGCGGACCCGGTGTCTCCGGGTGGAGGCCTTGGCGTCCGTGCTGTCCGTGGTGCTGATCGTGGCCACCGTGGTCATGGTGGCCAAGCCCTGACCGGTCGAGGGGCGGATCCGGTGAGCCGGGGAGGCCGACGTCCCGCCGCTACTCGGGCGCCGGCGGCGACTCGGGCGCCGGCAGAAGGCAGGCCTGGAACAGCGCCGAGCGCGCCTCATCGACCTTGCCCTCGGCGATCAGCGGGGCCACCTGTCGGTCGAGGACGGTGTCCCAGTCGACGGACCCGGTGGGCCGACCCCCCTGGCGCATGGCCAGACGGGCCTCGTCGAGCAGCGTGGCCATGGTGGCAGCCCCGGCTGGGATCGAGGCGACGATGCGATCGCGGATCCACCGGGCCAGCGCTGGGCTGGCGCCGCCGGTCGAGACGGCCACGGTGATGGGTCCGTCGCGATGGACGGCGGGGAGCTGGAGGGAGCCCGGGCTGTGGCCGTCGGCGCTGTTGACCAACACCCCGGCGGCCACGGCGTCGGCCACGACCTGGCCATCGATCTCCGCCCGGCCGGTGGCGGTGACCACCAGGCCGTAGCGGCCCGCTTCGCCGGCCTCGTACGGCCGGCGCTCGATCTCGAGCGATGCAGAGGGGTCGGGCTGATCCTGGGTCCGCCGATCGATGCCGGGCCTCCGCCTGGACAGCCGCTCGATGGTGTCGACGACCTGGGGTGCCACCACCGTCACCCGGGCTCCGGCCTCCACCAGGGCCGATGCCCGGCGGGCGGCCACCGGGCCCCCGCCCACGACCAGGCACCGCCGACCGGCCACGCGGAGCACGACGGGGTAGTCGAGGGGCCGGTCGTCCGGCTGGGGATCCGGGGTCGTGTTCATGGGATCTGGGCTGGCCAGGCAGGTGGCCATTGTGGCCCGCCCAGGCCCACGAGGGGGTTTCCTGCACCTCCGACCGGGATTGTTCTAAAACTTGATCTGATTAGTCATGTATAGTCTGGGAGAAGGAAGTCGGACTGTGTCGAGCGACGGACGGTCATCGCATGCAGGCAGTTCAGCACCCGGACACGCAGGGCCGGTAGCGGTGTGGTCGCCACCGATCGGGCGTCGTCCGGGAATGGGAATGGAGTGACAAGGGTTCACTGGTGGTGATCGGGGACCGGGATGGATGGGACATGGACTGCGGTCCGGGAGGCGGGACCGGACGGGCCCACTCCCAGCCCGCTGGAAGCGAGCAGAGAGAGGGTCGTGAAAGTGAGCATCGTGGCCAGCAAGTCTGAGTTGACCCAATTGTGCGAGGAGATGGAGGAGCAGGCGTCCGCCTTCGAGTCCGCGCCCGCCGGATTGATCGTCGCCTGGGCCGCTGAACGCTTCGGCCCGAAGCTGGCCATGGCGGCATCCTTCCAGGACGCCGTGCTCATCGACATCGCTGTCAACGTGGACCCCACCATCGAGGTCGTGTTCTTGGACACCGGCTCCCACTTCCCCGAGACGCTGGAGTACGTCGAGACCATCCGGGCCCGCTACGACCTGAACCTGACAGTGACCAAGCCGGCGCCCGGAGCCGAGCAGTGGCCGTGCGGGACGGCCCAGTGCTGCGAGTTCCGCAAGGTGCGCCCGCTCAAGCAGGCCCTGGCCGGAAAAGAGGCCTGGGTGACCGGCCTCAAGCGGGTCGACGCGCCCACCCGGCGTGACGCGCCCATCGTGTCCTACGACGAGAACTGGGGCATGGTCAAGGTCAACCCGTTGGCCACGTGGACGGAGCAGGACGTCGCCGGTTACGGAGCTGATCATGGGATCCCCCAGCACCCGTTGCTGTCCCGGGGCTACCTCTCGATCGGCTGCGCCCCGACCACCAGGCCGGTGCAGATCGGCGAGGGTCCCCGCTCCGGCCGCTGGTCCGACTCGGACAAGGTCGAGTGCGGGTTGCACGTTTGAGATGACCAAGGACCGGGACGAGCTCTACGGGCTCCACATCCGTGGAACCGAGCGTCCCATGCCCTTCATCAATCCCTACCGGACCAAGGGCGAGCTCAACGAGATCGAGCAGTGGAAGCTCGAGCGGCATCCACTGGAGATCGCTGACGCCATCATCGACACCTACTCCAAGGAGGGACCGGCCGGCATCGCCAAGGTGCCGGGGGAGGTCGAGCGGCTGAAGTGGGCCGGCATCTACCCGCAGAAGCAGGGCGGCGACTCCTTCATGATGAGGATCAAGATCCCGGGAGGCTTCCTCACCGCGCCCCAGATCCGCGCCATCGGCGTGGTGGCCGACGCCTTCGGCGAGGGGCCCGACGGGACCGAGAGCCGGGTGTTCGGGTCGCGCTACGCCGACTTGACCACCCGCCAGACGGTGCAGATCCACTGGCTCCGCATCGAGGACATCCCCCGGGTCTGGCGCCGGCTGGCCGCCGTGGGCCTGACCACCGTCCAGGCCTGTGGCGATTCCTCCCGCAATGTGCTGAGCTGCCCGGTCTCCGGGGTGGACGCCGACGAGGCATTCGACGCCCTGCCCATCGCCCGGGCGGTCTCGGGCTTCTTCACCGGCAACCGCGAGTACGCCAACCTGCCCCGCAAGTTCAAGATCTCCGTGACCGGCTGCGTCGAGGACTGTGCCCAGGCGGAGATCAACGACATCGGTCTGTGGCCGGCCCGGGCCGAGGACGGCACCCTCGGCTTCAACCTGCTGGCCGGGGGTGGGCTGTCCGACGGCGAGCGGATGGCTTCGGACATCGATGTGTTCGTCCGCCAGGACCAGGCGGTCGAGGTCACCCGGGCCATCGCCCAGCTGTTCGGGGAGTTGGGCAATCGCGAGAACCGCGGTTTGGCCCGCATGCGCTACCTGGTCCAGGAGCTGGGGCCCGAGGGCTTCCGCACCGAGCTGGCGTCGCGTGCCCGCTTCGAGCTGGTCCCGGCGGGGGAGGACCTGACCCGCCGGTACCGGGGCGACCACGTCGGCGTGCATCCCCAGAAGGAGGCCGGGCTGTTCTACGTGGGCTGCTCGGTCCCGGTGGGCCGGATGAACGGCCTCGAGCTGGTCGAGGTGGCCCGCCTGGCCGAGGCCTACGGCGACGGCACCGTGCGCATCGGCACCGACCAGAACATCACCCTGACCGGGGTGCCCGAGGGCCGCATCGATGCCATGTTGTCCGAGGACCTGATGCAGAAGTACTCGCCCTATCCCGGCCCGTTCACCCGAGGGGTGGTGGCCTGCACCGGCAGCGAGTTCTGCCGCTACGCCATCGTGGAGACGAAGGAGCGGGCCGTCAAGTGGGCGCGGTTCCTCGACGAGCAACTGGCCGGCGAGCCGGTGGGGGCGTCGCCGGCTCCGGGAGGGCGCTCGGGCCCCCGCGAGGATGCCGGCATCATCCGCATGCACTTCTCGGGCTGCTCGGCCAGCTGCGCCCAGCCCCAGATCGCCGACATCGGGTTCCGCGGCGAGGTGGCTCACGTCGGCAACCACCTGGCGGAGGCGGTCGACATCGGCATGGGCGGCTCGCTGGGGGCCGACTCCGGCTTCATCGACTGGATCGAGCACGCCCGGCCGGTCAACGACGTCCCCGACGCCCTGTTGCGGGTGGTCCGCCGCTACCAGTCCGAGCGCCGGCCGGACGAGCCCTTCTACAACTGGGCGCGGCGGGTGCCCAACGACGACCTGCGCCTGACCCTGGCTGCCGAGGGGACCGGCACCCCGGTGACCATCACTTCGAAGCAGGGGGAGCCGGCCCGGTGAAGGCCTACCGCATCCGCGACGAGATGAACGGGGTCGAAGAGCCCCCGGGCAAGACGTGGTTCTGGGAGCTGCAGGCCGGGGTCATCGACGCCGATCGGTGCATCCAGTGCGGTACGTGCGTGGCCGTGTGTCCGTCCAACTCCATCGGCGTCGACGAGGACACCGAGCTTCCCGAGCTGGTCAAGATGTGCACCGGCTGCTCCCTGTGCTGGGACTTCTGCCCGAGGGGCGGTCTCCGCTACGAGGCCCTGTGGCCTCCGGCGACCCTCGAAGGGGAGGGGACGACCGACGGCGCCATCGTGCGGGCCGACGCCTCCGACAACTACTGGAAGATCACCGGCGGTCCCCCGGGCGACGGCCTGGGAGCGGTGATGGACTCCTACTCCGTACGGGCCGGCGCCCGCCCCGACCACGCCCAGGACGGCGGCGTGGTGACCGCCCTGCTCATTGCCGCCCTGGCCGGCGGCGAGATCGACGGCGCCCTGGTGACCAGGCCGAGCGACGATCCCGACGAGCCGTGGAAGGGCGTGGCCCACCTGGCCACCACGGCCCGGGAGATCATTGAGGCCGCCGGCAGTTACTACAACCAGACCATGGCCCTGGCCGAGCTGGACCTCTCGAAGTACGACCTGCCGGCCAAGCCGCGGATCGCCGTGGTCGGCACGCCGTGTGAGATCCAGGGCATCCGGGCCATGCAGTCGAGGCGCTGGCCCACCGGCGCCCACCGCATCGACGCCGTGGTCCTCACCATCGCCCTGCTCTGCACCAAGAGCTTCGACTACCAGGGCCTGATGCTCCAGCTGCTGCGGGACGACCGGGGCATCGACATCGAGCGGGTCAGCAAGGTGGACGTGATCAGGGGCCGCATGATCGTGGAGTACCGCGACGGTGAGGTGGCCGTCGATGAGCCCATCAAGAACTTCCATGGAGCCGCTCTCAAGGGATGCGACGAGTGCGCCGACTTTCTGGGGCGCAGCGCCGACCTCTCGGTCGGCAGCGTCGGGGCCATGGACGGCTGGAGCAGCGTGCTGGTCCGCACGGAGCGAGGACGGAGGGCCCTCGACAATGCCCGCGGGCGGCTCGACTTCCGTGAGCTCGACAACCCCGAGGCCCTGGTCAAGCTGGACGCCTTCGACAAGCGCATCGCCTTCGACAGCCTCCGCCGCCCCTTCGACCCGGACGCGCCCCTGTTCATCGACTACGCCGATCACGTGTCGGCCTATGAGGGCAGCGATCGGGCCCCGGTCGTCGCTGACCACTGAGGGCCGACGTGCCGGTCGACTCGAACCCAGGCTCTGGGCCCGTCCCGCTCCCATCGTCCCTGGTCCTGAAGGTCGACTTGGCCCCTACCCCGGACCCCGAGCGATGTGGATAGGGTGGCCTTCATGACGGTGTTCGAGGTGGAGGGTGGTCCCCGACTGGAACTTCCCGACGAGCCTCTGGACCTCAAGGTGGGACTGCGCGATGCGCTGCTCGACGGCCAGGATTGGCGGAAGGGCTTCAGCGATGACATCTGCATCGGGCTCTGGGTGTGGGGCCGGTGGCAACCGGCACTGGAGCCCAGCGGCATGAGCCGGGAGGAGTTCGTCGACATTGTCATCGCCGACAAACGGGAACTGTGGCTCTGGTTGATGGGGGAGCGCCAGTGGATCCAGTTCCTGAGCGGCCTGGCCGGGCGGGTTGTCCGTCGGCTTCCGGCCCCCAGCCGGTCGTGACGGCTGCTCATCGGCGATTGCGAGCCCGGTCGGCCGTCAACCGCCGTCAAAAGAGGGGAATCGATGCCACGCATCACCGTGCCGGTTGAGAAGGACCCGCTGATCTATGTGTGGACGGAGCTGGCGCCGCCGTTGACCGAGGTGGCCGGCCAGTACAGCAGCGCGGTATACGAGAAGTCGTCGCTCTCGCTGCGAGAGTTCGAGGCCGCCCGCATCACCATGGCCCGCATCAACCGGTGTGCCATCTGCATCGGTTGGCGCACGGCCAGGGACGTGCCGGGCCGGTCGGACGACCCGGACGAGATCCCCGAGTCCTTCTACGACGCCGTGGGCGTGCACGGAAATCTGGAAGGGCTCGACGAGCGGGAACGGTTGGCGGCGGAGTTCTCCGAGCGGTACGCCCTGGACCATCTGGGCATGGATAACGCATTCTGGGACCGCCTCCACGACCACTTCAGCGATGACGAGCTGGTCGACCTCGCCCTCTGTGTGGGGTCGTGGCTGGCCCTGGGCCGGTTCAACCAGGTCTTCGACATCGACGGCGGCTGCCGGGTGCCGGCTCCGGTGTCGCGCCCAGCCTGAGTCGGACCACCCGTGGAGAAGCTGATCTACCTGCTGTGGAGTGACGGCAGCTCCGAATCGGGGGACGCCCTGCGAGACCGACTGCTCGAGGTGACCGCGCCGCGCCTCCTGGCTGCCGGGGTCCTGGGTCTCGGGATCAATGTCCACGACGCCGACGCGGCCGAGGCGCCGTCGCCCGCTCCTCCCCCCGACGGAGAAGACCCCCATGCGGCGCAGGTGTCGTTGTGGCTGGACACCTACCAGCGGAGGGGCCCGGTGGAGGCGGCCATCGCCGACCTCGGGCTCCGGTGGGCCGGGTACCTGGTGGTCGAGTCGCTCTACGACGACTACGGCTCCACGCCCCATGCCGGAGCCCGCCACTGGGAGGACGGGGTCCGCTCGCCGGGGGTGCTCACGGTGGCCCTGATCCACCGCCCGGAAGGCCTCGACTACCGCGAGTGGATCCAGCGCTGGCACGAGACCCAGTCGCCGGTGTCGGCCGAGTTGCAGCCCCGCACCCGGTATGTGCGCAACGAGGTGGTCCGCGCCCTGTCCGAGGGAGCACCGGAGGTCGACGGCATCGTCGAGGAGGGTTGGCCCTCCGCCGGCCACGTCACCGACCCCATGCTCTTCTTCACTGCCCGTTCGACCGAGGAACTGCAAGCCAACGTGGCCCGGATGATGGCCAGCGTCGGGGCCTGTCTCGACCTCAACCGGCTCCGCAGCTCCACCATGAGTGAATACCTGGTCAGGTCGTTAGCCTGAGCTGCTTACGGCGCGGTGGGGCGCCGTCTGGGTGCGGGACGGTCAACTAGTCTCGTTCGTCGGCCGCCGCCCTTTGGGGCCCCGCCCGCCGCGACATCGGAGGAAGCACTCGTGGGACTGTCCATCGGCATCGTCGGTCTCCCCAACGTCGGGAAGTCGACCCTGTTCAACGCTCTCACCCGCAACCAGGTCCTGTCGGCCAACTACCCATTCGCCACCATCGAGCCCAACATCGGCGTGGTGGCCGTCCCCGATGCCCGACTCGACCGACTGGCCGGTCTGTTCGAGAGCAAGGAGATCGTGCCGGCCATGGTCACCTTCGTGGACATCGCCGGCATCGTCAAAGGTGCCTCGGAGGGCGAGGGACTGGGGAACAAATTCCTGGCTGCCATCCGCGAGAGCGACGCCATCTGCCAGGTGGTCCGGGTGTTCACCGACCCTGACGTGATCCACATGGACGGAAGGATCTCACCGGGTGACGACATCGAGACCATCAACACCGAACTGATCCTGGCCGACCTCCAGACGGTGGAGAACCGGCTGGTCAAGTTGGCCAAGGAGTCCCGCAAACAGCCCGAGCTCGTCCCGGTGCTGCGGGCGGCGGAGCAGGCACGTACGATCCTCGACGCCGGGCAGACCATCGCCGCCGCCGCTGCCGCCGGCCAGGTCGACCCCCGGCTGCTCGCCGATCTGCACCTGTTGAGCGCCAAACCGTTCATCTATGTGTTCAACGTCGACGAAGGCGTGCTCGGGGACGACGCCCTCCGGTCGCAGCTCGCCGACCTCGTGTCTCCGGCCGAGGCGGTCGTCGTGTGCGCCCAGATCGAGGCCGAGGTGGCCACCCTCGACCCCGACGACGCGGCCGAGCTCCTGTCCGGCTACGGCCAGGACCAATCGGGGTTGGTACAGCTGGTGAAGGTCGGCTTTCGGACCCTCGGGCTCCAGACCTTCCTGACCGCCGGTCCGAAGGAGTCACGAGCCTGGACCATCCCGATCGGTGCCACCGCGCCCCAGGCGGCGGGGACCATCCACACCGACTTCGAGCGGGGATTCATCAAGGCGGAGATCGTCAGCTACGACGATCTGGTCGAGGCGGGATCGATGGCGGCGGTGCGGGCCGCCGGCAAGGCCCGGGTCGAGGGCAAGGACTATGTGATGCGGGACGGCGACGTCGTGGAGTTCCGCTTCAACGTGTGACGACGGTCATAAGTCCAGTTCGAGCGACTATGACTCAGCCGTAGTCCCCACTTGGTCCACGAGAATCGGCGCTCCGGTCGCCGACCCTCAGCCAACGTCGCCTCTGCGGCGGCCCGTGTCTGGTCCTAGGCGGTGGGCCAGAGGTCCGAATGGGTGTCCAGCGTCGTACTGGCCTTGGAGTACCCCAACGCCCGCCGGACGGTCACCACGTCGCACCCGGCGGCGCTCGGCCCGCTTGGGTAGAAGGGGCGCAAGTCGAGGAGTTGTACGCCGCTCCAGCTCATAACCGCACCGATTAGGGATCGGGGCCCTGCAACGATTGTCCACTCGTCAGCGCTGTCAGCGTCCGGAGGGGCTCTGAGAAACCTCTGACTCACCTGGGCGATCGGCGCGCACCCGCTAGCGCTCGGGACGGGTCCTCCCCCCCCCTCATTTTGGGAGATGGCGGGTCGTCAAAGGACTGAGGGCCAGAATTAATTCTGACCTGCGAACCGAGCGACTCGAATGTCGACATCTGTGAGGAGCCCAAGCTGCGGCACACCCAGAGCGGCACGTTGCACCGCTGCCCAACCTGAATGGATTCGAGGTCAGAACGAAGGGTACCCATCCGGCAAACCTCAGAGTCTCCGGATAGTTGCTTCGAAGAAGGAGTACATGCCAAAGCACAGGAGTCCCAGCGCCACAGCCCCAATCAAAATCGCTCCGTACGAATGGTGTATGAGCGCCTTCAGGGCTTGGTCGATGCTCTTGGCCTGCGAAGGGTTGCCACTCGCTGCTGTCGTGATGAGATAGGCCCCAATCAATGCGAGCAGAAATCCCCGAGCCAGGTCGCCCAGTGACCCGAGCGTCCGAATCGTCCTCCGCCAACCCCGGCTCAATCGCTCTAGGTGGCTGGTGTCTTATGGGGTGAAGGTTCCGCTGACCAGCGGCTGA
>JADMIJ010000038.1 GCA_015478655.1 Acidimicrobiales bacterium
ACGTCGGCTGTTCGATGGTCAGGCTTGGCTTCCGGTTCCCACCTGAACAGTTACTCGGCCGCAAGAAGGTCTACACAATCGTCGCAGCCATCATGATCGTGGGTGCTCTTGCCTCAGCCGTCGCTCCCGGGTTCATCTGGTTGGTCATTGCTCGTTTCGTCCTGGGCCTCGGTATCGGCGGTGACTATCCGGTCTCGGCCGTCCTCATGAGCGAGTACTCGAATCGAAAGGACCGAGGTCGATTGGTTGGCATGGTCTTCTCCATGCAGGCGCTGGGCCTGATCGTTGGTCCGCTGGTCGGACTGGCGTTGTTGTCCTCGGGTATCAGCCACGCGTCGACCTGGCGGATCATGCTGGGTCTCGGTGCGATCCCTGCCGCCGGCGTCATCTACCTCCGATCCAAGATGCCCGAGTCGCCGCGATTCAAGTCCCAGGTCCAAGGGAAGGCAGACCAAGTCAGCGAGGAGATCGCTACGTACTCCGATGGCGTTGTCGAAGTTCCCCTCGGTGTAGCGCAAACGACACAGCGGCTCGGGCTTGGCGAGTTCCTCAGGAACCGCCGAATGCTCGTCCTGCTCCTCGGGACGGCAGGATCATGGTTCCTCTTCGACTACGCCTACTACGGCAATACGCTCTCCCTGCCTGCGATTCTGAAAGAAGTAGACTCGACGGCGTCGTTGGAGACGAAGCTTCTGTGGACGCTCGGAATCTTCGTCGTCTTTGCCGTGCCCGGCTATCTGGTGGCCGTCATGACCATGGATCGCATCGGACATCGCCGGCTTCAATTCATCGGGTTTGGTGTCATGGCGGCGGCCTTTCTCACGTTGGCCGCATTCGCGCACCTCACGACAATGGTCGTGCCATTCCTCGCCATCTTTGGGCTCAGCTACTTCTTCATCGAGTTCGGGCCCAACATGACGACGTTCGTCCTACCCTCCGAGGTGTTCCCGGTCAGCATGCGAACCACAGGACACGGCATTGCGGCGGGGATCGGAAAGCTGGGTGCATTCGTCGGCGTCTTCTTGGTCCCCCAGCTACAGAAGCACGTCGGCCTCCGAGGCATGCTGACCATCGCTGGCGTAGCCGCAATCCTGGGGTTCGCTTTGACCATCGTCCTTCCCGAACCGGCTCACCGGACCCTCGAAGATATGGGCGATGAATTTGAATCGCAAAAGATCTCGGCTTCCACGACACCTCCGCTGCAGACCGTGAGAGGCATTGACCATGTTCAGAAGGAGTTGCCGTCGATGGCCCAGCAACTGGCTGACGCTCACGGGGATGTGCTGGGCGATAAGGCATCGGCTTCCCGAGAGCCGTTGACTGACGCCGTCTAGCGCTGGGCACGGAGTCGCCGTCGCCCGAACGCTGGCGCTTCAGGCCTGTGGACGCTCCCAGCAGCTCACATGGGTGCACTCCCCGACCTGCACCGTGTACTCGAGGTAGAACTCATCGCGGCCCCGCTGTTGGGCGCGGCGGTGACGAGGGTCGTCTCTCCATGCCCAATGCGTTGCGGGCGAGTCGAACGTGACCAGCGAGACTCGTTCACCGTCTTCAGCGACGAAGGTCTTGAAATCGATGAAGCCCTGAGCCGCCCGAGCCGCTGCTTCCATGGCCCCGGCCACTTCGACATAGGCGTCCTCCGACTTGTCCCGCCGACGGGACCTGAACACGGTCACCACCTGGCCGGGGGCGAACGCGCCGCGTGGCGAGCCGTCCCCGGTGGCCTCCATGGGTGCTGCCCTACGACTCGATGGTGTGCACGTCGCTGATCCCGGCAGCGGCTCGCAGGAGTTCGAGCGCCTGGTCGGGCACCGTCTGATCCGTCGACAGCACCATGAGTGCCGTGTGACCGGTGGCGGACGGTCCGACCGCCATCGAGGAGATGGACACCTCTGCCTCGCCCAGGATGGTTCCCACTACGCCGATCATGCCGGCGCGGTCGTCGTTGCGGACCACGATCATGTGGGGGGCGGGGGGCACCTCCACCGTGTGGTCGTCCATCATCACCAACCGCGGTTCGGTGCGCGGCCCGGTGAGGGTCCCGGCCACGGAGTGGTCGCCACTGCGCAGCGTGATCAGGTTGACGAAGTCGTGCGCCGTCACCGTCGACGTCTCCCGCACCTCCAGGCCACGCTCGGCCGCCAGCTGGGGGGCATTGACGTAGGAAACCGGCTCGGCCGTTCCGGCCGCGAACAGGCCCTTGAGCACCGACAGGGTGAGGATGCCGGTGCCGGCACCGGCCAGTCCCCCTTGGTACTCGATCTCCAACGTGTCGGGCAGCCCGTCGTTCAGGCAGGAGACGATCCGACCCAGCTGCTCGGCCAACCCCATGAAGGGCCTGACGGTCTCGGAGACGTCGGTGGCCGCCACGTTGACGGCGAAGGGCACGAAGTCGCCGTTGAGGGCCAGGATGACCTGCTCGGCGATCGTGACCCCGGCCTTGTCCTGGGCCTCGGTGGTCGAAGCGCCCAGATGGGGGGCCACCACCACCGAGGACAGCTCGAAGAGTGGGGACTCGGTGGTCGGCTCCTTGGCGAACACGTCGAGTCCGGCGCCCTGGACCTGCCCGGATCGGATGGCCTCGGCCAGCGCCTCCTCGTCCACGATGCCGCCGCGGGCGGTGTTGATGATGCGGAGCCCCGGCTTGGCTTTGGCCAGTAGCTCCTTGCCGATCAACCCGAGGGTCTCCGCGTTCTTCGGCAGGTGGACGGTCACGAAGTCGGACGCACCGATGAGCGTGTCGAGGTCCATGAGCTCGACACCCATGTGCCTGGCCCGGTCGGCCGACACGAACGGGTCGTAGGCCACGATCCGCATGCCGAAGGCCATCGCCCGCTGCGCCACCAGGGCCCCCACCCTGCCCAGCCCGACCACGCCGAGGGTCTTGCCGTGCAGCTCGACGCCCTCCCACTTCGATCGCTCCCACTTGCCGGCCACCAGGGCGGCGTGGGCCTGCGGGATGTTGCGCGCCTGGGCCAACAACAGGGCCATGGCCTGCTCGGCGGCTGAGAGGATGTTCGACTGGGGCGCATTGACCACCATCACCCCGCGTTCGGTGGCCGCGGCGACGTCGACATTGTCGAGACCGATGCCGGCCCGGCCCACCACCACCAGCTCCGCGCCGGCGGCGAGCACCTCGGCGGTCACGGTGGTGGCGGAGCGGATGACTAGGGCCTGTGCACCGACGACCGCCGAGACCAGCTCAACGGGGGACAGCCCGAGTTGCACGTCGACCTCGTGGCCGGCCTCGGCCATCAGGTCCAGGCCCGGCTGGGCCAACTTCTCCGTGACGAGCACCCTACCCATGGCGTTCCTTTCTATTGCAGGTCAGAGAATCGAGGCATCCGGGCGCCGACCGGCACCGCCTGGATCACGAAGCGTCGCTGAACAGCTTGGCCAGGCGGGACACACCTTCGACCAGGTCGTCGTCGCCCAGCGCGTAGGACATCCGGAAGTAGCCCGGCGAGCCGAACGCCTCGCCGGGCACGACCGCCACCTTCGCCTCGTCGATGGCGACCTCCGCCAGCTCGCTGCTCGAGGTCGACCTGCGGCCGCGAACCTCGCGTCCCAGGAGACCTTTTACCGACGGGAAGGCGTAGAACGCACCTTCGGGCAGGATGCAGGTGATCCCCTCGATCTCATTGAGCATGGTGTGGATGGTCAGGCGTCGCCGGTCGAAGGCGCGCCGCATCTCGGCCACGGCCGTCAGGTCTCCCGACACGGCAGCCAGCGCCGCAAACTGCGACACGTTGGCCACGTTGGAGGTCTCCTGCGACTGCAGGTTGGCGGCCGCCGTCACCACGTCGGTGGGCCCGATCATCCACCCGACCCGCCACCCGGTCATGGCGTAGGTCTTGGCCACGCCGTTGACGACCACGCAGTGGTCGGCCAGGTCGGGCACCACCACCGGCATGGAGTGGTGCTCAGCCTCCCCGTACACCAGGTGCTCGTAGATCTCGTCGGTGAGCACCCACAGGCCGTGCTCCACGGCCCACCGGCCGATGGCCTCGATCTCGTGCCGGGGATAGACGGCACCTGTGGGGTTGGACGGCGAGACGAACAGCAACACCTTGGTGCGAGGCGTCCGGGCCGACTCGAGCTGCTCGAGGGAAACCCGGAAGCCGCTCGTCTCGTCCGTCGAGATCACCACCGGAACCCCCCCCGCCAGGGCGATGACCTCGGGATAGGTGGTCCAGTAGGGAGCGGGCACGAGGACCTCGTCGCCGGGGTCGCAGAGGGTGGCGAAGGAGTTGGCGATGGCCTGCTTGCCGCCGTTGGTCACGAGGACCTGCGAAGCGGCCACCTCGAGCCCGGAGTCCCGTCTGGTCTTGGCGGCCAGGGCCTCACGCAACTCGGGCAGGCCGGCGGTCGGGGTGTACTTGTGGGATCTCGGATCGCGGCAGGCCACCTCGGCTGCGGCCACGATGTGCTCGGGCGTGGCGAAATCGGGTTCGCCGGCGCCGAATCCGATGACGCTCTCACCTTGGGCCCTCAGCTGCCTGACCTTGGCGTCGACGGCCAGGGTGGCCGACGGGGAAACGGCGGCGATACGGGTCGATATCCGTTGCCCGGTCATGGCCTGGCACCGGGCGGGGAGGTCCGGCAGGCGCTGCCGTTTTCTGTCCAATGGGCCATGGTGCCATGATTCCATACGTGACCGAGACCCCCGACATCACCATCCCCTCCAACCTGCTTCCGGGTGACGGACGGTTCGGCTCCGGTCCGTCGAAGGTCCGGCCCGCCGCCGTCGAAGCCCTGGCCGCGGCGGCTGGGGGCTATCTCGGGACCAGCCACCGCCAGAAGACGGTCAAGTCCGTGGTGGGCAGCCTCCGGGCCGGGCTGCGACAGCTCTTCTCGCTGCCAGACGGGTACGAGGTGGCTCTGGGGAACGGGGGCACCACGTGTTTTTGGGACGCCGCCACCTTCGGGCTGATCGACCGCCGGAGCCAGCATCTGACCTTCGGCGAGTTCTCGTCCAAGTTCGCGTCAGCGGCCGCCGAGGCGCCACATCTGGGCCATCCCGAGATCCTGGCCTCCGAGGTCGGGACCCACCCGGATCCGGTGGCCCGGGAGGACATCGACCTCTATGCCCTCACCCACAACGAGACGTCCACCGGGGTGATGATGCCGATCGTCCGCCCGGACGGTGCCCTGGCGCCCACCGAGGGAGGTGGCCTGGTGGCGGTCGACGCCACGTCGGGCGCCGGCGGCCTGAGGGTGGATCCGGCCCAGTTCGATGCCTACTACTTCGCCCCCCAGAAGTGCTTCGGCTCGGATGGCGGGCTGTGGGTGGCGCTGCTGTCCCCGGCGGCCCAGGACCGCATCCGGGCCATCTCCGCCACCAAGCGCTGGGTGCCGGCCTCGTTGGACCTGAGCATCGCCCTCGACAACTCCAAGCTCGACCAGACCTACAACACGCCGGCCCTGGCCACCATCTTCCTCTTCGAGGACCAGGTTGCCTGGTTCAACGACCACGGCGGCATGGACTTCTCGGCCGGCCGGTGCGACACGTCCTCCGAGACCCTGTACACCTGGGCCGACAATTCAGACTTTGCCACGCCCTTCGTGACCAGGGAGCAGGACCGTAGCCACGTGGTGGGTACGGTCGACCTGGTCGACTCGGTCGATGCCGCCGTGGTGGCCGCCATCCTCCGGGCCAACGGGATCGTGGACACCGAGCCATACCGCAAGCTGGGCCGCAACCAGTTGCGCATCGCCATGTTCCCCTCGGTAGACCCCGACGACGTGGCGTCACTCTGCGCCTGCATCAACTATGTGGTGGGGGCGATCGCCGGCTGATCGCCCGCCGGTCCGGCGAAATGAGATCGGGGGGTGCGTCAGTGAGTCACCGCGCCCTCGTGGTCAGGCGTCAGGACGCTCCTTGCCAGTCGAGGGACCGTTCCGACCATTCCCAGTGACACCGACGGCACTGCAGCATCACGCTCTGCTCGACGATGGCGGAGCCGGTCGATTCGGTCCCGCGGACGATCAATCGGGGTGCATCCACAGAACCGCAGTCGGGGCACGTCGGATCAGTGCTTGTGCGTTCCATTTTGCCGACCTCTGAACGGATTGGCTGGGAGCCGCCAGGCCATCGGAGCCGCCTTGGTTTCGGCACTGTAACGCGCGGGAGCCCGAATCCGCCAATGGATTCGACCGCCGAAGCCGGCCTTCCTCGGCGCGGTCAGTGCCCACCGGGTCAGCCGCCGGAGATTTCCTGGATCTTCTGCCTCCCGGCGGTCACGAACGGCATCATGTCGCGGAGTTGCGCACCCACCTTCTCGATGGGGTGGTCGAGCCCGGCCTGACGCAGCGCCTTGAAGTTCGGGCGGCCGTTGGCGTTCTCCGCCACCCACTCCTTGGCGAAGGTGCCGTCCTGGATCTCCCCCAGGATTCGGCCCATCTCGTCACGAACGGCCTCGTTGATGACCCGGGGGCCCCGGGTGAGATCGCCGTACTCAGCGGTGTCCGAGATGGAGAACCGCATGCCGCCGATCCCCTGCTCGTACATGAGGTCGACGATCAGCTTGAGCTCGTGCAGGCACTCGAAATAGGCCGACTCGGGCTGATAGCCGGCCCCGACCAGGGTCTCGTACCCCGCCTGCACCAGTGCGGTGAGCCCACCACAGAGCACCACCTGCTCGCCGAACAGGTCGGTCTCCGTCTCCTCGGCAAACGTGGTGTCGAGGACGCCGGCACGGGTGGCGCCGATGGCATGGGCATAGGACAGCGCCAGATCGTGGGCCTTGCCCGACGGATCGGCCGAGACCGCCACCAGTGACGGCACCCCTCCCCCTTCGGTGTAGGTACGGCGGACCAGATGGCCCGGTCCTTTTGGGGCCACCATGGCCACGTCGACCTCGGCCGGCGGGGTGATCAGACCGAACCGGATGTTGAAGCCATGGGCAAAGAAGATGGCATCGCCGGCCTTGAGATGGGGGGCGATCTCCGCCTCGTAGACGGCGGCCTGTTCGGTGTCCGGCAACAGGATCATGATCACATCGGCCTCGGCGGATGCGTCGGCCACCGAGAGCACCCTCAGCCCCGCCTCTTCCGCCTTCTGCCTGGACGACGATCCGTCCCGAAGGCCCACCCGCACGTCGACACCGCTCT
The DNA here is from genome assembly GCA_015478655.1 of Acidimicrobiales bacterium. Classification (GTDB taxonomy): domain Bacteria; phylum Actinomycetota; class Acidimicrobiia; order Acidimicrobiales; family RAAP-2; genus Bog-756. Next base: position 7,114 of record JADMIJ010000038.1, read on the forward strand.
CCGACAGGTTGAGAGCGTGGGCGTGGCCCTGTGAGCCGTAGCCGATGACGGCCACCTTGCGGTTCCCGATGAGGCTCGCGTCCGCATCCTTCTCGTAGTACAGCGTGGCCATTGTGATCAACCTGCCTTCTCTGTGGTGAGCGCCACCGGGGACTCCGGACGGGGCGGTGCCAAGTGCTCACCGGACCGGTCCAGCATAGGCAATGCCACCCGGCCCGATCGCTGCATCTCCACGATCCCGTAGGCCCGGATGAGATCCTCGAAATCGTCCAGCTTGGTGGGGGCTCCGGCCAGCATCACCGTGAGCCGGTCGGGCCCGACGTCCACGATCTTCCCCTCGAACACCCCCACCAGTTGGATGACCTGGCCCCTGGTGTCGGCTGCAGCCTCCACGGTGGCCAACAGCAGCTCCCGCTCCCGCGATCGCTCCGGGTCCAGCTCGGTGATCGAAACCACGGGAATCAGCTTGTCGAGTTGTTTGATGATCTGCTCCAGCGGGGAGGACTCCACGTCCACGACGATGGTGATCCTGCTGAAGCGCTCATTGTCGGACGGCGCCACGGCCAGGCTGAAGATGTTGTAGCCGCGGCGGGAGAACAGCCCCGCCACCCGGGCCAGCACCCCCGACTTGTTCTCCACCAGCACCGTGAGGGTGTGGTGGCGCTTGTCGGTGCCGTAGACGCTCATCTGCCGTCTCCTTCGGTCAGCGACGGGTCGACGATGATGTCGTCGTTGGACGCGCCGGCGGCCACCATCGGGAACACCTTCTCGAAGGCATCGGTGCGAAAGTCGATCACCACCGGGCGGTCGTCGATGTCATTGGCCTTGTCGATGGCCGACGCCACCTCCTCGGTGGAATCGACGCGGATGCCCACGCATCCCATGGCCTCGGCCCAACCCACGTAGTCAGGCAGATCCGGCGACAGGTAGACCTCGGAGTAGCGCTCTTCGTAGAACATCTCCTGCCACTGGCGAACCATCCCCAGGTAGGCATTGTTGAGAATGGCGATCTTCACCGGGATGCGCTCCGAGCTGGCGGTCACCAATTCCTGGGCCGTCATCTGGAAGCAGCCGTCTCCGTCCACCGCCCACACCATCTTGTCGGGCCGGCCCACCTTGGCCCCGATGGCCGCCGGCACCGCGAATCCCATCGTGCCGAGGCCTCCCGAGTTGACCCAGGTGTACGGGTAGTCGAACTGCCACCACTGGGAGGCGAACATCTGATGCTGGCCCACCCCCGAGGCCACGATGGTGTCGTCAGGAGTGGCATCCCGCAGCGCCTCCAGCACGAACTGGGGCTTGAGGGCCCCCGAACCGGGCTGTTGGTCATAGACCAGCGGGAACCGCCCCTGCCACTGGCTGAGCTGGGCGCGCCAGGGGATGAGCCGTTCGCGGGGGTGCGACGCGGCCACCGAGCCTGCCGTCGCCGGTGCGCCGGACACGGCGTCGGAGGGCGCCCCTCCCGAGCCGCCGCGGGTGGCATCCGAATGGGGCAGCCCGAGGTCGGCCAGCGCCACCAACATCTCGTCGATCACCAGGCGGCAGTCGCCGGCGATGGCGACGTCGGCGTGTCGCACCTTGTGGAGCTCGGCGGGATCGATGTCGACGTGGATGATCTTGGCCTCGGGAGCGAACGCGTCTATCCGTCCGGTCACCCGGTCATCGAAGCGGCTACCCAGCGCGATCAACAGATCCGAGCGCTGCATGGCTGTCACCGCGGTGTAGTTGCCGTGCATGCCCGGCATCCCCAGGCACAGCGGATGCGAGTCGGGAAAGCAGCCCCGGGCCATCAGGGTGGTGACCACCGGGATGCCCGTCCGCTCCGCCAGCTCTCGCAAGGCCTCGGCGCCGCGGGCCTTGAGGATGCCGCCGCCCGCGTAGATCACCGGCCGCTCGGCGGCCAGCAACATCTCGACGGCCTGGCGCACCAGCACCGGATCACCCTCAGTCAGCGGGTGGTAGCCGGGGAGATCGAGATCGGACGGCCCGGGGTGGTACCACTCCATGGGTTTGATGGCCACGTCCTTGGGCACGTCGATCAGCACCGGGCCGGGACGGCCGGTGGTGGCCACGTGAAACGCCTCGGCCACCACCCGGGGGATGTCGGCTCCGTCCGTGATCAGCCAGTTGTGCTTGGTGATCCCCATGGTGATGCCGGTGATGTCACTCTCCTGGAAGGCGTCGGTGCCGATGGCCGAGGTGGCGACCTGGCCGGTCACCACCACCAGCGGGATCGAGTCCATGTAGGCGTCGGCCAGCGGCGTGACGATGTTGGTGGCTCCGGGTCCGCTGGTGACCATGGCCACCCCGGGCCGGCCGGTGACCTGGGCGTAGCCCTCGGCCATGTGGCCGGCGCCCTGCTCGTGGCGCACCAGGATGTGCCGGATCGACGAGTCGATGATCGGGTCGTAGACAGGCAGGATGGCACCGCCGGGGAGGCCGAACATGACCTCCACCTGCTGCATCTCCAAGCTCTTGATCAGCGCTTGTGCTCCTGTGAGTTCCATCGGGTGCTCCTTGTCGGCGATGGCCGGTTGTCGGTTGGTGGGTGACCCGGATCTCGGGGCCGGTGGCCTGTGGCGGGACATGAAAACGACCTCCCGTTCGGGAGGTCGGAAAGCGCACACGGCAAGAAGGCGTCGTGTGCGCTACGAAACGAGTACCAGGGCGATCTGAAGGTACGGCGGGCTCACGTGCATGGTCCCCACAGTCTGGCACGGCCCGGGTGGTCCCGACAAGCGCGTCCCGAAAGACGGTTCACCGCTCCCTTCCGGTCCCGTGGAAGCCGACCCCGTCCCCGTCCCGCCGGCGGCCCCATGGTTCAGGGCTCGGTGATGGCGCCCCGATCTGCTCCCGTGACCAGTCGGGCGTACTTGGCCAGCACGCCCGACGTGTAGCGGGGAGCGGGGTGCTTGAGCCCGCGGCGGCGGCGTGCTAGCTCACCGTCGTCGACTATCAGATCGAGCGTGTGATTGACCACATCGACGACGATGCGATCTCCGTCCGCCACCAGGCTGATGGGCCCCCCGTCGACCGCCTCCGGGGCCACGTGGCCGATGCAGAAGCCCTGGGTCCCGCCGGAGAACCGGCCATCGGTGATCAGCGCGCAGTCACCGCCTCGGCCCACGCCCTTCATGGCCCCGGTCACCGCCAGCATCTCCCGCATCCCCGGACCGCCCTTGGGCCCTTCGTAGCGGATGACCATGACGGTGTTCGGCTGGATCGAGCCGCCAAGGATGGCTTCCATGGCCAGATCCTCCCCGTCGAACACCCGGGCCGTGCCGTCGAAGCTCAGCTGGTCGAGCCCGGCCACCTTGACCACGGCGCCCTGGGGAGCCAGCGTTCCCCGCAAGACGGCGATGCCCCCCTGGACGTGGATGGGATCGTCGATCACATGCACGACGTCGCCGTCCGGTGCCGGTGGGTGGAGTGCGGCCAGATTGTCGGCAACGGTCATCCCGGTCACGGTCATGCAGTCACCGTGCAGGAGGCCGGCGTCGAGGAGCTCCTGCATCACCACCGGGACACCGCCGATCCGGTCGAGGTCGCTCATGTGGTACTTGCCGTGCGGCTTGGTGTCGGCGAGGTGGGGAACCCGGGCGGCAACCTGGTTGAAGTCGTCCAGGGCCAACTCCACCCGGGCCTCGTTGGCGATGGCCAACAGGTGGAGCACGGCGTTGGTGGAACCCCCGAGGGCCATGGTCACGGCAATGGCATTCTCGAACGCCGGCCTCGTCATCACCTGACGCGGGCGGATGCCGGCGCGGAGCAGGGCCACCACCGCCTCCCCCGAACGGAAGGCGGCATCGTCGCGGCGCCGGTCGACGGCCGGGGGCGACGAGCTGCCCGGGAGGGACATTCCCAGGGCCTCCGCCACCGAGGCCATGGTGTTGGCCGTGAACATTCCGGCGCAGGAGCCCTCGGTGGGACAGGCATTGTGCTCGATCAGGCTCAGCTCCTCGTCCGTGAGTGCCTCGACGGCGTGAGCACCGACCGCCTCGAACACCGAGGTGATGTCCAGGGCCCGGTCGCCCACCCGACCCGGGAGGATGGAGCCTCCGTAAACGAACACGCTCGGCAGGTTCAGCCGGGCGGCGGCCATGAGCATGCCGGGCAGTGACTTGTCGCACCCGGCCAGAGTGACCAGACCGTCGAACCGTTCGGCGTGCATGACCGTCTCCACCGAGTCGGCGATGACCTCACGGCTCACCAATGAGGCGCGCATGCCCTCGTGGCCCATGGAGATGCCGTCGGACACTGCGATGGTCATGAACTCGAGCGGAAAGCCGCCCGCCTCCCGGACCCCGTCCTTGGCCCGCTTGGCCAGTCGTTCGAGGGGCAGGTTGCACGGGGTGACCTCGTTCCACGACGACGCCACCCCGATCTGGGGCTTGTCCCAGTCCTCGTCGGTCATGCCGACCGCCCGGAGCATCGCCCGGGCCGGGGCCCTGGTCGGACCGTCGGTCACCTCGAAGCTGCGGGGTTTGAGGCCGACCAGGGGCTCTTCCGCGGGATCGGTACCCGTCTGTTCGCTCATCCCTGCATGGTACGACGTCGCCGTCGGGAGGCGGACGTGCGCGCCGGCCGATCAATTGGCATACTTGATGTCAATTAGCCCAGCACGGCTGGGGCCGTCGATCCCGAAGGTGACCAGTCCGATGGATGTGCTTCGTACCCCAGACAGCCGCTTCGAGGGGTTACCCGGATTCGGGTTCGCGCCTCACTATGCCGAGCTCTCCGATCAGGACGGTGGTGCCCTCCGGGCTCACTACCTCGAAGAAGGGCCGCCGGACGGCCAGGCGGTCGTCCTGCTCCATGGCGAGCCGTCGTGGAGCTACCTCTACCGGCACATGGTTCCCGTGCTGGCCGATGCCGGCTTGCGGGCGGTGGCGCCCGACCTGGTGGGTTTTGGCCGCTCCGACAAGCCGACCCCGCGGTCCGAGTACACCTTCGCCCGCCATGTGGAGTGGATGCGTGAGCTCCTCTTCGACCGGCTCGACCTCTCCGCGGTGACCCTGGTGTGCCAGGACTGGGGTGGCCTGATCGGCCTTCGGCTGGTAGGCGAGCACCCGGAGCGCTTCGACCGGGTCGTGGCGGCCAACACCTTCCTGCCCACCGGTGACACCCCGCCCGGGGAGGCGTTCCTCGGATGGCTCAAATTCTCCCAAGAGGTGGAGGAATTCCCCACCGGCACCATCGTCAACGCCGGCTGTGTCTCGGAGCTGAGCCCGGAGGTCATCGCGGCCTACGATGCACCGTTCCCCGACCAGTCCCTCGCCGAGGGCGCACGGCAGTTCCCGATGCTGGTCCCGATTTCCCCCGACGACCCGGCGGCGCCCGCCAACCGCCAGGCCTGGTCGGTCCTCGAGACGTTCGACAAGCCGTTCCTCACCGCCTTCAGCGACGGCGATCCCATCACAGCCGGTGCTGAGCGGCAGTTGCAGGCCCGCATCCCCGGCTGCCGCGGGCAACGCCACGTGACCATCGCCGGAGGCGGCCATTTCCTCCAAGAGGACAAGGGTCCCGAGTTGGCCCGGGTGGTCGTCGATTTCGTCCGCGCCACCTGATCGGCGGCGCCGGTCAGGACTTCGGGATACCGCCCGGGACGCCCGGAGCGTCGAGAGCCTGCAGGCGCCGATCGATGAACCGGCGTTCCGCCTCATTGTTGGTCTGCTGGCGAGCTCGTCGGTAGGCGACGGCGGCCTCCTCGAGCCGTCCCGACCTGCGGAGCAGGTCCGCTCTGGTGGCCTGGAAGAGGTGGTACTCGGCCAGCGGGCGGGCCAGGGCCGGGTCATCCATCAACGAGAGACCGGCCGCCGGCGAATCGGCCATGGCCACGGCCACGGCGCGATTGAGCTGCACCACCGGCGTGGGCTCCCACAGGAGCAAGGCGTCATACAGACGGACGATGGTATTCCAATCGGTGAGGTCAGATCGAGGTGCAGAGACATGGATCGCGCTGATGGACGCCTTCAATTGGTAAGGACCGGGTCGATCCACGCTCCGCGCCCGGTCCAAGAGGGCCAGTCCCGCGGCCACCTTCTCGGTGTCCCATCGCGAGCGGTCCTGCTCCTCGAGGGTGAGGGGGACCCCTTGAGGGTCGACCCGGGCGTCGCGGCGTGCGTCCTGGATGTGCATCATCGCCGCCAGGCTCAGCGGCTCGGGACCGTCGGGCATGAGGTCGATGACCACGCCGATCAGGCGCAATGCCTCATCGCAGAGATCCACCCTGACCAGATCGGTGCCGGAGGGAGGGAGGTAGCCGGCGTTGAAGATCAGATAGACCACCGCCAGCACGGCCGCCAGCCGGTCGGGTAGTTCGTCGGGAGCAGGGACCCGGTAGCCGATCCCCGCCTGTCGGATCTTGCGCTTGGCCCGCACGATCCGCTGGGCCAGGGCCGTCTCGGAGATGAGAAAGGCCTTGGCCACCTCTTCGGTGGACAGTCCTCCGAGCGAGCGCAGGGTGAGCGCCACCTGGGCTTCGAGGGTGAGCGCGGGATGGCAGCAGGTGAAGATCAGGCGCAGTCGATCATCGGCGATGGGTTGGGTGCCGTCCCCGATGTCCCAGGCCACCGACAGCTCCCCCCACGCCCGGTTGCGCCGCTCCGACGCGGCACCGCTGCGCAACCGGTCGATGGCCTTGCGCCTGGCCGTGGTGACCAGCCATCCGGCCGGGTTCACGGGCACTCCGTGGACCGGCCAGGTCGACGCCGCTGCCACCAGTGCGTCCTGAAGGGCGTCCTCGGCCAGGTCGAAGTCCCGCAGGATGCCGATGAGACGGGCGAGCACCCGGTCGCGATCAGCCCTGTAGGCGGCATCGAGCGCGTCGCCCACAGAGGCTGATCCATGGCGAGCCGGGTCAACGCCCAGCGCTACATCTCCGCCACGGGACGGACCTCGACGGAGCCGAACTTGGCAGAAGGCACCATGGCGGCCGCCTTCAAGGCCTGATCGAGGTTGTCGCACTCGATCACGTAGTAGCCGGACATCCACTCCTTGGTCTCTTCGAAGGGCCCGTCGACGACCAGGGTCTCGCCATTGCGGATCCGCACGGTGGTGGCCGTGCTGGGGTCATTGAGCGGAGCGCCCGTGTACGAGCCCAGCTGTTCGCTGAACGCCGCATAGTCCGCCATCAGCTGGCCCCATTCCGGGTCCCCCGGCGTGGGGTGGGTGCTGGGGTCGTTGTGGATCATCAACATGTATTGCACTGGGCTCTCCTCGGTTCGTGGGTCGTGGTGTTCACGCCCGCATCCCCCAATTGACGATGCCGCCGGGCCCGGATCGACATTCTGGGAGCTCTTTTCCGGGTCGGCTCAGCTATTCCGACCCGTTCGGCCGGCGGCCGTCCGCCCGCGAATTTCGAGAACCAGGCTCCCATGGACGATACTGCCTCGATGGTCGATCGCAATGTGCTCGGCGGCGAGCTGGAGCCGTGCGGAGGCGATCCGGTCACCGGTTTCTATCGGGACGGCTGTTGCCACACCGGCCCCGAGGACCTGGGCAGCCACACCATATGTGCCGTGGTCACCCCCGAATTCCTCGAACACCAGCGAGGGATCGGCAACGATCTGACCACACCGGTACCGGAGTTCCGCTTTCCGGGTCTCGTGCCCGGCGATCGTTGGTGCGTCACCGCGGTCAACTGGCTGCGGGCCCACCGGGACGGCGCCGCGGCCTACGTCGTCCTGGCGTCCACCCACGAACGCGCCCTCGAGGTCGTCCCTCTCGAGGCCCTCAGAGAGCACGCCGTCGACGTGCCTCCCGGCCCCGGCGATCTCGACAGCTGAGCGTCAGCCCGGACGCTTGCGGAGCGCCTTCCTCAACACACCGTCGTAGGCGTCGAGGCCCTCGCGGTACAGCCTGGCCTCCGGCCCGGCCGCGATCCCGACCCGTTCGGGGATGATCCCCCAGATGGGAACTTTGGAGTCGGTCCACCACTGAATGGCCTCTTCGAGATCGTTGGTGCCCAATCGGGCCGCGCAGATGACGACGCCGAGGGGGGTGCCCTTGTCGATGAGGTCGAGGGTCGCCACCACCCGCGAGTACTCGACGCCACCGGCCCGGGTCGGGATCACGATGGCATCGGCCCGATCGAGCGTGGCCCGCACGATGCGCTCGTCGCCTGGCGGCGTATCGACCACGACCAGCCCGTCGTGATTGGCCATGGCACGGGCCACCGTGCGCTCCGAGGGAGCTTCGACCAGATCGACTCCCTCGACGGGGCTCTCCTCGAGCCACTCGGCTGACGAGGCCTGACGATCAGCATCGATCAGTGTGACCGGCTCCCAACCCCGGGCGACGGCAGCCGCGGCCAGGTACACGGTCGTCGTGGTCTTTCCCACTCCTCCCTTGACGTTGCTGACGACGATGTTCATGGAGCCTCGCTGGTCCGGGCGGGCCGAGCGCCCGACACTTGACGTCGAATTGCTGTTACGGACCGACCATAGCCGAAGGAGTTCAGCGCCTGACCAGGCAGAACGACGGATTGTGGCGCCTCCCGGCCGCCGCCGGGCTCACGCGGTTCGAACCCCGGGGTCGCCGCGGCGAGGTCGCCTCCCACGACCTCCCTGGTTCGTCCCGATTCCTCCGCCGACGCCCCGTGAGACGGCCGAGATTGACAGCGGCGGAGGGGGGCGGCGACCATCTCGGATCGTGAGCAACCCCTTTCAGGCCACGACCACGGTGGTCGATGTGGGAGAGGGTCGCTACGAAGCCGACGTTGACAGCTCGTGGAATCTGAGCCCGCTGCCCCAGGGCGGCATTGTCAGCGCCGTTGCCCTTCGGGCCATGGCCGCGGCATTGGGTGATCCCAGCCAGGTGTTGCGGACGCTCCATACGACGTTCGTCGCCCAGGTGGCGCACGGACCGGTCGTCGTCGACGTGGAACTGCTGCGGCGGGGACGTTCGATGTCACATCTCCGGGCCGAGGTCTCCAACCCCGATCGGGGCCACGGCCACTTGACGACGGCCATCTTCGGCTCCCCGCGCTCTGGCTTCGCCTTCACCGACCTGGCTCCACCGTCGGAGGTCCCCCGGCCCGACGACTGCCCGTCGTTTCGGGATCCCCGACCTGTCGACCAGGCCGGTTTCACTCCGATGGAGTTCTGGGAGCGAAGGGTCGAGGGGAGGTCGGCCTTGGGACATGCCCCGTGGGACGACTACACCCCGGACCGCGCCGAGCGGGCGATGTGGTACCGGTTCGACCAACCCCCGTACCTCGAGAACGGGACCATCGACCCGCTGGCCCTGGTGGTGCTGGCGGACACCATGCCCGGCGCGGTCCACGAGAGGGTCGGTCCCCAGGATCGGACGTGGTTTGCCCCCAGCATCGATCTCACCGTGCACCTCCTGGACGTGTGCCGGTCGCCATGGATACTGGGCCACAATCGTGCCCGCTTCGCCGGGGACGGCTACGCGTCAGCCGACATGGCGCTGTGGGACTGTGGGGCCGCGGGAACCGAGGAGCCCCGGTTGGTCGCCTACGCCACGCAGTTGTTCTTGTTCTCATTCCTCTAATTGGCTGGACGGGCAATCGGCTGGATGAGCCACCCGGGACCCGGCCGGGCCCATCGACGCTGTCCCCATCTGGGCCGACTCGTCTCAGCCGACGACAGGAAGGCTCAAACGTTTGGCGGTATGACGGCCAGAGCAAACGGCCCGGTGGCGTATCCGTGTTTCAATCGAACCGTGTCCGGACCCTCGAGAATCGCCATGTCGGAGGCCGTGCGCCGTCTGGCGGCTGCGGGCTGCGTCGCCCCCGCCGAGGAGGCGGAGGAGCTCGCCATCGCCGCCCGGGGCGACGACCAGACGCTGGCCGGGCTGGTCGGGCGCAGATCGACGGGCGAGCCGCTGGCCTGGATCACCGGAAGGGCGGCCTTCTGCGGACGTTCGGTCTTGCTGGCCGCCGGCGTGTACGTCCCGCGGTGGCAGAGTGAGCCGCTGGCGGAGCGGGCCGCGGCGCTGCTCCCGCCGGACGGACGGGCGATCGACCTCGGCACCGGGAGCGGAGCCATTGCCTGCGTGCTCCTCGATCGTCGCCCCGGAGCGTCGGTCATCGGCACCGAGCTCGACCCGGTGGCGGCAAGGTGCGCCCGGCAAAACGGCGTGACCGTGGCCGAGGGTGACCTCTTCGAAGCCGTGCCCGCCTCGTGGGAGGGGTGGGTCGACGTCGTCATCGCCGTCCTTCCCTACGTGCCGACCAATGAGATCGCCTACCTTCCCCGCGACGTGCGGGCCTTCGAGCCGACACCAGCCCTGGACGGCGGCGGCGACGGGCTCGAGGTGGTGCGGCGGGCGGTAACCGAGTCCCGCCGGTGGCTCCGGTCCGGTGGCCACCTGCTGGTCGAGGTGGGTGGGGACCAGCCGGAGGCCATGGTCCCGATCCTCGAGGGGGCGCAGTTCGGATCCGTCCGCATCATTACCGACGCCGACGGTGATCCCAGGGGCGTCGAGGCCGCCGCACCGCGCCTCGACCGTCGGAGGCCACCCCGGGCCACCCTCAGCTGACTTGCAAGGGAGGGTGGCGGGTCGCTCCCCGGAGATGGTCGAGCCTCCGGCACGCGACAACGGGCGTCGACCGGTCAGTGGCCGGCGCTCCCGAGCCGGTTGGTGCGCGCCACATCGGCGTACCACGCCGCACTTGGTTTGGGCCGGCGCTCGAACGTCGTCCGGTCCACGGCGTGCAGCCCCAGTTTGGGCCCGTAGCCCATGTTCCACTCGAAGTTGTCGAGCAGGCTCCAGACGAAGTAGCCGCGCACATCGAGTCCGTCGTCGATGCAGGCGTGGACGTCGCGCAGCACGGCATCGATGTAGTCGATGCGCTCGGTGTCGTCCTCGGTGGCGATCCCGCTCTCCGTGATCAGCACCGGCAGGCCGGTGAACGCCGCCGTGCGCCGCACACAATGCCCGACGGCGTGCGGCCAATTCTCGATCCCCATCTGGGTCTGCCCCACCGACGGGTCGTCGGGTGCGACCCCCTCCGGCCCGAAATGCATCCGGGTGTATGCCTGGACGCCCACGAAATCATCGCCCACGGTGGCTCGCAAGAAGGTGTCTTCGAGAATGTCCTCTGCCATGTCGCGGGTGAACTCACCGCCCTCGTCAGCCACGATCTCCGCCATCGACAGGGTGAGCCCCACGGGGTACGTGCCGGGACCTGACCGGAGCGCGTCAACAGAGAGTCGGTGGGCACGGACCATCGCCTCGTTGACCGCCAGGTGGCGGCCCAGGTCGTCCTTCACCCCCGGTGGGTATTCTCCGATGGTGTAGCCCATGGCCCCGATCACGTTGGGCTCATTGATGGTGCAGGCCCACCCGATCAGGTCGCCGAGATGGGCTCCGGCGCGCTCCACATACCGGGCGAATCGATCAGGGGCGTCCGGCGCCTCGAAGCAGCCGCGAGCCGCCAGCCACGACGGGCTCGTGAAATGGTGGAAGGTGACGACCGGGACGATAGTGCGCTCGTGACACGCTGCGCACATGCGTCGGTAGTGGTCCAACGCCGCGGTCGAGAACTCCCCCTCCGCCGGCTCGATGCGGCTCCACTCCAGCGAAAAACGGTACGAGCCGAGACCCATGTCCGCAACCAGGTCGATGTCCTCGCTCCACCGGTGGAACGAGTCACAGGCGTCCCCGCTCGACTCGACACAGGGCGACCCGGGAGCATGCTCGAAGTCCCACCAGTCATTGTTGGCATTGCCGCCCTCGATCTGGTGGGCGGCACCGGCCGCTCCCCACAGGAAGCCTTCGGGGAACCTGAGTGTGCCGTCGCTCTCTGCGCCCATGGCCGTTCAGGGTATCGACCACTGACCGACCGTGCCCGCCCAGACGTCCGGATGAGCCCGTCTGCCCGGGCGGCGACGCGGTCCTCTGGTGCGCCGAAGGCGGCGGCCCTCAGGCCCCGAGGAGTGTGCGGCTAGACGAAGGCGTGCACCACGGCGCGATAGAGCTCGCTTGGCGCAGAGAGGTCGTCGGGTCTCTCCAGGCCCGCCAGCCGCCGCCCCACTCGGGCTCGCAACGGCTCCGGCTTTGGTGCCTGTGGCTGCGGAGGGCCCACGACGGTCTGCACCGATGAGAACCCGGCCGCTCGACAGAGCGCGTGGAGCCCGTCGATGGTCGGAACGTACCAATTGCCGAAGTCATGGTTGAGCTCTCCGGCACCATAGAACTGCATGAGGCTGCTGTGCTCGAGGAGCTGGAGATGCACCGCCAGGGTCTCGATCACGGCCACGCCTTTGGTGACCGATCTGAGTCGCTCGAGGCAGGTGAGGGGCTCCTTCATGTGGTAGAGAACTCCGAGATAGAGCACCACGTCGAAGACGCCGAGCTCGGAAATGTCGACCGTGGTGAAATCAGCCAGTCGGGGCTCCACCTTTGACCCGAGAGCGGCGGCGGCGAACTCGAAGCCCCGTCGGCCCGGCAGCTCGGGGAGCCAGAAGTCCGTGACGTCGCGGGACTGGTCGGGCAGCTCGCCCCGTGCGATGCACTCGGTCCAGTACTCGCCACGCGCCACCATGTCCACGCCCCAGGCATAGTGGTCAAGGGCGACGACCCGGCTGGCCCCGAGCCGTTCGGCCATGAAGGAGTAGTAGCCGTCCCAGGCGCCGATGTCGAGGACACTGCGCCCGGCGAACGACGGGAATTGGTCCTCCGGCATCTGGGGCTGCGAGAGGCCCTTGGTCACCACGCCGCCACCAAGGTCGATGGAGTGGAACCAGAGGATGGCGTCCACCTGCTCCTGCGTCGGATGGGAAACGGACATGGGGCCGAGGATAGCCAACAACCCCCGTCGAGCAAGGGAACGCCAGTGCTTCCGCCCGCATGTCCTGACCAACCTCAACCCGTTCGACCGGCCATGAGGGCTCCCGGCGCGCAAGTAGGCTCCTGGCAATGTCGAGGGTCGAGGCAAGAGCACGGCAGGCATGGAGCCGGCTTCCCCGGCGACTGACCGTCTCCCGACCAGCCGACAGCGTCAAGGGGCTGGTCCGCCCCTGGTTGCCTCATGAGCCTCCGCCCTCCCCGAGGGTCGTTCGCACCCTGGACGAACTGGACGAGATGCTGGAACAGGTCGACAAGGCGGCCGAGGTCTCCGATGACGACTTGCGCCGCTCCTTCACCACGTTTCGAATGGAGCTCGAGCTGGACTTGCCCGCCGACCCCCATTCGGAGGGATACCGAACGGCGGTCATGGATCTGTATGCCTGGCTGCACGGCTCGCCGTACCAGCTGAGCAACGAGAGCACCGACTTCGAGCTCGGCAAGTTCGTGGATGTGCCGTTCCCGTATTCGACGGCCAGTGGCGTGACGGTGGGCAACCACCTGATGGGCATCGGGCATGTCATCCGGACCTTGGATCTGGCGCCGGGGAGCCGCGTGCTCGAGTTCGGTGCGGGTTGGGGCAATACCACCGTCGCCCTGGCGCAAATGGGCCACCGCGTGACGGCGATCGACATCTCCCAGCAGTTCGCCGACCTGATCCAGGCCCGGGCATCACGAGTCAACGCCACGGTAGACACCATGGTGGGCGACTTCTCGATGGTCGACGAGCTCTCCGATTCATTTGACGCCGTCCTCTTCTTCGAGAGCTTCCACCACTGCACGGATCACTCGAGACTCCTCACCAGCCTCCATCGGATCGTCGCCCCGGGAGGTCGGGTCCTGTTCGCCGCCGAGCCGATCGAGGACGACTACTACGCACCGTGGGGCCTCCGCCTCGACGGCGAGTCGCTCTGGGCCATACGCAAGAACGGCTGGTTCGAGCTCGGCTTCCGCACGTCGTACTTCCTGGACTCCCTCGACCGAGCCGGCTGGTCCGCCGCCGAGGTCGTCTGTCCCGGCCTGCCTTCGGCCGATATCTGGGTTGCCCGACGTGCCAGCTAGCCAGAGGTCGGTTGTGCGGACCCATCGGCCGAACCGGGCGATGGCCCTGACCATTTCCCTCGTGGCCATGGCCGCCTCGCTCCTCACCCCTTCGCTCGTTGGACGCTCGTCAGCGCTGGCAGGCCCATCAGCGGCAGCGCTGTTTGCCGGCACCGGAGTGAGCGGTTACGGCAGCGCGGTGACCCGCGGAGGCTTCGGCGGCATCAGCCTGGCTTCACCCGCGGTGGCGATGGCATCGACACCCAGCGGCAATGGTTACTGGGTGGCCGCTGCCGATGGTGGGGTGTTCAGCTTTGGAGATGCCGCCTTCTACGGGTCCACCGGCGGATGGCGTATCAACGCGCCGGTGATTGCGATGGCGGCCACACCCGACGGCAGGGGCTACTGGCTGGCGGCGCTCGACGGCGGCGTCTTCACCTTCGGCGACGCCCAATTCTACGGTTCGACCGGGGCGCTGAAGCTGAACCAGCCCGTCGTGGGCATGGCGGCGACGCCTGACGGGCGGGGCTACTGGCTGGTGGCCTCCGACGGCGGAGTCTTCACCTTCGGCGATGCCCAATTCTACGGTTCGACCGGGGCGATACGGCTGAACCAGCCCATCGTCGGCGTGGCAGCCACCACTGACAGCCGGGGCTACTGGCTGGTGGCCGCCGACGGCGGCGTCTTCACCTTCGGCGACGCCCGATTCTTCGGATCGGCGGCCAACGAGGCCATCGGTACCTCGGTCACCGGCATCGCCACCACGCGCGACGGCGGTGGCTACTGGTTGGTGGCGGCCACGGCGGGCGTGCTGCCCTTCGGCAATGCTCAATTTCTGGGTCCGTCGCCGAACGACCCACCGTTCTCACCTACCGCCGCCATCGTCGCCACCCCTGACGGGCGAGGGTACTGGCTCCTGCAACCGGGCGACATCCCGACCGGGTTCGCCGATCCTCCGCCCGGTGGCGGTGCCGGGATCGTGCTGACGGCGGCATCCCAGGTAGGGCCCAACCCGGACGCCGGCCTGGGCCCGTTCTGCAACCTCTACGGACCCTGTGAGGAGTGGTGCGCCCTGTTCGCCACCTGGGTGTGGAACCAGCAGGGCATCGCCATCCCCCGGTTCGCCTTCACCGGCGATGTCTACGACTGGGGTGCAGCACGAGGTCTTGCGCTCGGTCCGGGCCAGGTACCCGCGGCGGGAGACTTTGCCCTGTTCGGAACCGGGCCGAGCTCCCTCGCCACCTCGACCCACATGGGCATCGTCGCCCAGGTCTGGCCCGACGGCGCCATCATCTCCATCGAGGGCGATGCCGGGCCCGAGCCCAACGACACGCTGGCGGTCATCGAGAACGGCCCCTACCTTCCCGCCGATTCCGTGCAGTTCAACGGCGACCCCATCTACGCCTACGTCCAACCCTGAGCCCGGCGGCAACAGCTGACGGCGGGGGTGGCTCCCATGGCGCCATCGAGCGGAGGCAGTCAGGTGGTCATGCGTCCTCTCCGGAGAACTCGAGCGCTCCGGCATCGATGACCGTCTCGCTGCGCTGATTCTCCGTCCGGAATCGGGCCGTCGATCCCTCGACCCACATCGAGACCGTGAGCGTGTCACCCGGGTACGTGGGTCGGGAGAAGCGCCCCCGCATGGACCGGAATCGGCTGGGATCGGACCCGCACAAGGCGTGCAAGAGCGCCCGGCCGGTGAAGCCGTAGGTGCACAGGCCGTGAAGTATGGGACGGTCGAAACCGGCGCGCTCTGCGAACAGAGGGTCCGAATGCAGCGGGTTGCGGTCGCCCGACAGTCGGTACAGGAGGGCCTGGTCCTGCCGGGTGGCGTAGGTGACCACATGGTCAGGCTGGCGATCGGGCACCAAGGGCTGGCTCGGAGACTCGCCCCGCGGACCTCCGAAGCCTCCCTCGCCCCGGATGAACAACCCGTTGGTGCACGTGAAGCAGGGCCGGCCGGTGGCGACATCCACGGCTGTGGATTCGGTCACCACCAGGGCACCCGAGCCCTTGTCGTAGATCCCGGTGACGACGGCCGTGGCGCGGACTGAGCCCTCGGGCGGGATCTGACCGTGGAGCTGGATTCCCTGCTCGCCGTGGAGGAGCATGGCGGGGTCGAAGGTGCCGATCACCGACCGCGGAGGCCCGCCCGCCGCGACTACGGCGGCAAAGGTGGGCAGCACCCTCTGGGGCACGTCCGTGGAGTTCTCGGTGGTGAACTCCAGCTCCTCACCGGCGTCGAGCGAACCCGCCCCCACTCCCAGGGCATAGAGCAGGCAGTCCGAGGCGGACCACGAGCGCTCTGTCGGTTCGAAGGTGGCTCCGATGACGTCGAGGTTGAGTGGCACGTTCTCCTCCTGGTGCAAGGTGCGCCAGCACCTATGGGTCGGCGTGGATCATTCGGTCTGTTACAGGAAGGACGACTCCTCGTCGAGGCCCAGCTCCGGCCAGGCACCGACCACGGTGGTCTGGAGATTCGCCCACCCGTGCCCCCCTCCCACGGGATCGTCGACTTCAACCACGGCGTCCCTGATCTGGTGAATGCGCCGAGCGACGTCCGGGTCCGTGCAATCGGCGACGTATTCACCTTCGAGGTGGATCGGGGCGCGCCACTCCCCATGGTGCCGTCCGTCGAGGCCCATATAGAGGCCCAGGCCCAGGTGCACCCCGGTGTCCCCCAAGGAGCGCACCGAGACGGTTCGCTCGGAACCGTCCTCCATCGTGCACCTGAGCGCACCCCCGATGACCCGGCGGTTCGTGGGGTCGAAGGTGAGGTCGCTCTGGATGGCGGCGATCCGGTCGATCCTGCCGTCGGAGTGCTCGATGGATCCCTCCATTCGTCTCTCCTCGTAGCCGAAGGCCCTCAGCTCGCGATGCTGGTGGTGGATGGCATAGTGCGAGCCGTCACTCCGCTCCAGCAGCATGGGACTCCACGAGAAGCGGAACGACACACCCGGGATCAAACCGCCGGCCGGTTCGATGTCGGTGGGTGCCTGGCCGACGTCATAGCGGATGCCCCACGAGTGATCCCGCGTACTGAACCACTGTCCGTCGGCAATCGTCGTCCGCTCCCCCTCTACCTCGACCCAGCCCGATGCCAACCCGATCTGGTGGTAGCGCAGTAGATCCGATTCGAGGCGGTACCCGCTCCTCGCCCGGCTGCGATCTCGATCTTCGAGATGAGCCGGCACGATCGCCTCGAATTCCCAATGAAACGCGATCGGCATCTCGTCGTTCGGCTGGCAGTCGAAGCGGATGCGCCGGAACGGCTCGACCACCGTGTAGGAGATCGGTCCGACCGAGAGGGTGTCGGCATGGTCCGAGAGTCGCCGGCTACCGCGCACGGTCCACTGCTCCTGGCCGCGAGACACGCTGGCGTACCCGTCGAACACATTGCGATTGGCGTACTTGCCCACCCCGAGGCCCACCTGAAGGGTCCCGTCCCGTGAGGCAGCCATGGCGCAGACCTTCTCGGTCCACGACCGGTCGGCGTGCGCCACGTGGGCGTGGGTCTCCACGATCTGGTGCGCGAAGGCCTCGTCGGCGTCGACCAGAGGGCCGTCTCCCGGGGTCACGTCCGCGCCCTCTTCGGCGGCGATGTCACCAGGCCCACCAACAGTCCCTCCATTTCCATCCGTCCGTCATCGACTCGATGGCACGGGATCCCGGCCACCGACCACCGCAGCGCAGCTCATCCAATGCGGCTCTTCACGATGTCGAGGATCGGATTGTCCTCGATGGGCAGGAGAAGGGGCTCCCCCGCCCGCTGGCGAAGGTACCCGATGCGGGTCATCACCGCGCTACTTCTGACCATGGCCAGTGTCTCGTACCATTCGAGGTCCCGGACTGGGCGCTCGGCGCACGACTCGAACTGCCTGATGGTCTCGTCCCTGTCCGGGAATCCGGCGAGCCGTGTGCCCAGGAGGCGGCTGACGATGAGATCGAGACTGGTGAACCAGGCAAGGTCGTGCTGGGGAGCGCCGATCGAGGTCATGTCCCAGTCGAGCACGGCCAGCGGATCCAAGTCGTCGCCGAACACCACGTTCTCGAACCGGGCGTCCCCCCACAGCAACACTGGATCCGGCTCCGTTGCCGGCCTGTGACGACGACACCACTGCAGTGCGCTCACCAGGACGGGAACCGGTGACCCATCGCTCGACCACATCAGATACTCGTCCCAGAAGTCCATCTCGGCCGCGTTGTCCCGGTGAGGAACGTCAACGGCCCTGCCGGCATCGGCCCGGTGCACGGTGGACATGGTGACGATGAAGCTCCGGTACAGGCGGCCGCGGTCGGAGGGGCTCAGGCCGCCCAGCCACCGGTCCCGATGAGGCAACTCGCCGATGATGTGGCCGGACACCCTGGGCATGACCAGGAAGGGGGCGCCGAGCCACTGGGTGTCGGTCTCCACCGCCGGGTCTGCCACCGGCACGCCGGCGGCGGCTGCAGCCACTTGGGCCTCCCACTGTGGCACGACGTCGTAGTCAGCGAAGGTGCCGGCCTCCGCCGGAGCCATCCGGATCACGAGGGACGCGCCTTGCCGCACCCCCCGCTCCGACCACTCGATCTCGACCAGGACCGTCTCGCTGGAGTAGCCCGCGGAAGGCCGATCGAGGCTCACGATGGTGACGTCGCTCCGGGCCTGGTCGCGGCCCAGCCATCGGGCCAGCCCCGCCGCCAGCTCTGCGTCGTCCCGTTGGGTCGTGAGTGCCATGCGGTCCCGCCACTCCCCCTGTTCCGTGGGCCGAACGCAGGTGGCGCGGCTCCGACCTCCCATCCGAGCCGGTCGCAACCGGCCACCCACGTGTCTAGCGCACGAAGGCCCGATGAGGGCCCTCGGGAGCCGGAGCCGAGACACCGCTCGACCACCGACGCTCGCGGGCGTGACCGGGCGTGCGCCACCGATGTCCAGCTCGGCAGCCAACGCAGAGCACCCCGGGGACCGAGGACGAGACCGGGAGGCGGGCCAACCGGCCGGGTTCCGGCGGTCGGTGGGACTAGGCGGGGACCTCGTCCTTCAGGTTCTGCCGCAGCCAGGTCCTGACTTCCTCGGTGTCTTGATGCCCGTGAGCGGACACTGCATGCTGGGTGGCGGCAGTGACCACCTCGTCCGCTTCGCCCGATATCGCCAGCATGCAGCCGTTGTCGCTGGGGAAGTCTCGGCAGTCGGCAATTTTTCGGCCCATGACCGTCTCCTTTGCTCAGTTGATCGTCGTCAGATCTCTTGGAGGGCCCGAAGTCGAGACTGCGGAACACCATCGGAAGTGATCTCCATCTCGATGATCTCGATGGACGCCGTCATCGCCTCCCACGACACTCCCCCACGTCGAACGGTAGTGCTGCCCATTGACCGATTCAATCGACGAATCACTCCACAATTTCTATATGGGCGGAGTCGGCCCTGGATGCGCCATCCCGTCCCGAGGGGGCGTACCGGACCACGGCCGGGTCGACAGATAGTAGGACGTTGTAGTAATCTTCGCCCATGCGGTCCTGCCTGAAGCGCGGACGGCGGCCGGGGTGCGTGGGCTGGTGACGGAACTCCACCGTCCTGCCTACCCCGTCCGGTTCCTGACCGCGGCAAGCCTGTTCGACGGGCATGACGCGGCCATCAACATCATGCGACGTCTCCTGCAGTCACAGGGAGCGGAGGTCATCCACCTCGGCCACAACCGTTCGGTCGAAGCAGTCGTCAAGGCGGCCGCGGCCGAGGACGTCCACGGGATCGCCGTCAGTTCGTACCAGGGGGGCCATGTCGAATACTTCCGCTACCTGGTCGACCGGCTGCGGGAGGTGGGACGGAGCGACATCAAGGTCTACGGCGGTGGGGGTGGAGTCATCGTCCCGTCCGAGATAGCCGAGCTCGAGGCCTACGGCGTGCAACGGATCTTCTCGCCGACCGACGGCCAGCGCCTCGGTCTCGACCGCATGATCAATGTTCTCATCGAGGAGTGCGATCGCGACCTCTCCGTCGATCCCCCAGCGTCGCTGGACTCGCTGGTCGGAGGGGACCATGGCGCGCTGGCCCGATGGATCACCTGTATCGAATCCGGTTCCATCGATGCGGCGATGACCGACACTCTCAACGCCCGCTCGGAGCAGGGCCCGGTGCCGGTGCTCGGGATCACCGGTACCGGCGGCTCGGGAAAGTCGTCCCTGACCGACGAGCTGATCCGGCGCTTCCGCCTCGACCAGGAGGACAAGCTCTCCATCGCCGTACTGGCCGTCGATCCCACCCGGCGCCGGGGCGGGGGCGCCCTCCTCGGGGACCGAATCCGCATGAACGCCATCGAGGCCCCCAACGTCTACTTCCGCTCGCTGGCCACCAGGGGCTCGTCGTCCGAGTTGCCCAGCTACCTGCCGATGGCGGTGGCCGCGTGCTCCCTGGCCGGGTTCGACGTGGTCATCGTGGAGACCCCGGGCATCGGCCAGGGCGACGCCGCCATCACCGAGATCGCCGACGTCTCCCTGTACGTGATGACGCCGGAATACGGAGCGGCATCGCAGCTCGAGAAGATCGACATGCTCGAGCTGGCCGACATCGTGGCCATCAACAAGTTCGATCGACAGGGAGCGGACGATGCCTTCCGTCAGGTGTGCAGGCAGTGGAGTCGGGACCACCGTGCCTTCTCCGCCAGCGCCACCATCGAGCCGGTGTTCGGCACGATCGCCTCACGGTTCAACGACGACGGTGTCACCGCCCTGTTCCAGCGGGTCAAGGAGGCGCTGCGCGCCAGGGGGCTCGTCGCCGACGCGGGTGTCCTCGCCCGCGTGGACAGCCGCACCTCGACGCAGGCATCCGCCATTATCCCCCCGGCCAGGAGGCACTACCTGTCCGAGATCGCCGAGACCATCCGTGACTACCACCGCACCACCGTCGAGCTGGCTGGCGATGCCCGGCGCGCCGACCAGCTGGCCGCGGTCCTGGCCCTCGGGTCCGACCGCACCATCGATACCGGCGACCTCGAGGAGTTGGCCTCGCATTTGGAGAGGGAACGGGACCCGGCGGGCCGGCTCCTGCTCGAGGAGTGGGAAGAGCTCCGATCGTCGCTGGCCAGGGAGGGGGAGGCCGATGATGAGGGCGCAGACTCCCAACTCCCGACCCTGTGGCGGACGTCGCTCTCGGGGACCCGAATCCCCCGGGTGGCCCTGCCGCGGGCAACCGACCCCGGGGATCTGCTGCGTTGGCTGCGTTCCGAGCACCTCCCCGGCCACTTCCCCTTCACCGCCGGAGTGTTCCCGCTCAAGCGCGAGGGCGAGGACCCGGCCCGCATGTTCGCCGGCGAGGGGGACGCCTTCCGTACCAACCGCCGGTTCCACCTGCTGGCCGAGGGCCAGCCTGCCACCCGTCTGTCAACCGCTTTCGATTCGGTCACGCTCTACGGTTTCGACCCTGATGAGCGCCCGGACATCTACGGGAAGATCGGCACGTCGGGCGTCTCGATCGCCACCCTCGACGACATGAAGGCGCTGTTCGACGGGTTCGATCTCTGCGATCCGACGACCTCCGTGTCGATGACCATCAACGGCCCGTCTCCAGCCATCCTGGCCATGTTCCTCAATGCCGCCATCGACCAGCGGGTGGAGCGATTCGAGTCCGGCCACGGTCGACCGGCCACTGTCGAGGAGGCCGGCACCATCTCCTCGGAGGTGCTCCAGAGCGTGCGAGGCACGGTGCAGGCGGACATCCTGAAGGAGGACCAGGGACAGAACACCTGCATCTTCTCGACCGAGTTCTCACTCGAGGTCATGGCCGACATGCAGGAGTGGTTCATCCAACAGCAGGTCCGCAACTTCTATTCGGTGTCGATCTCCGGCTATCACATCGCCGAGGCGGGGGCCAACCCCGTCACCCAGTTGGCTTTCACGCTGGCCAACGGCTTCACCTACGTGGAGTCGTACCTGGCACGGGGCATGGATGTCGACGACTTCGCCGCCAATCTCTCCTTCTTCTTCTCCAACGGAATGGATCCCGAGTACACGGTGATCGGCCGGGTGGCCCGAAGGATCTGGGCGGTAGCCATGAAGGAGCGCTACGGAGCGGGCGAGCGTGCCCAGAAGCTCAAGTACCACGTCCAGACGTCGGGGAGGTCCCTGCACGCCCAGGAGATGGCGTTCAACGACATCCGAACCACACTGCAGGCCTTGTGCGCGATCTACGACAATGCCAACAGCCTGCACACCAACGCCTACGACGAAGCAGTCACCACACCGACCGGGGATTCCGTCCGACGGGCCCTGGCCATCCAGATGATCATCAACCAGGAGTGGGGTCTCGCCATGAACGAGAACCCGCTCCAGGGCAGCTTCATCGTCGAGGAGCTGACCGACCTGGTCGAGCAGGCGGTCCTCTCCGAGCTGGACCGAATCAGCCAGCGGGGCGGCGTGCTCGGCGCCATGGAGACCGGCTACCAACGGGGGCGGATCCAGGACGATTCGATGCTCTATGAGCACAAGAAGCACGATGGGACCCTTCCCATCGTCGGGGTCAACACCTTCACGGCTCCGAGCGCCGAGGGACCGCTCGAGCCCATCGAGCTGGCCAGGTCCACCGACGAGGAGAAGCAGTTGCAGCTGTCCCGGCTACGGGACTTCCAAGCGCGTCATGCTCTCGACCGGGAGGTGGCCCTCGACGCCCTGCGGGACACCGCGCTCGCCGGTGGCAACGTCTTCGCCGAACTGATGGCCACGGTGCGCCACGCTTCGCTCGGCGAGATCACCAACGCCCTGTTCGAGGTGGGCGGGTCGTACCGGAGGAACATCTGAACGGCCAACCCCGGCGCTGGTATCGGTGATGGGACGGCCCGGTCAGCCCGTGGCCAGCGCGGCGTTGATCCGATCCACCAGGTCGGCCCGGGCCGTCACCATTGCCGGCCCGTACCAGGTGAGGCTGCGGCCCGACACGAGCGATGTGGGGATGCCGGGGAATGCCTCTGGCCCGTCCTCGGCGGAGAAGGGGTACGGCTCGTCCGGAAGCAGAACCAGATCGGGGTGCGTGCCCAGCAGCGCACCCAGGTCGAGTTTCGGATACCGGTCTCCGGCGTCGGCCAGGAGATGGCCGAGACCGAGGCGGGCGAGGATGTCGCCGCTGAAGGTGCGGGATCCGACCGCCATCCAGGGATCCCGCCAGATGGGGGCGATGACCCCGACGGGCGGCACCTCGGGCGGGCGGCTCCACTCGGTGTCGGCCGCCACCAACCACTCCGGTTCGGCAACGCCGAGCACGTCGACGAAGAGCCTCCGCATCGACCGGAGGGCCTGGTCGACCGACTCGACAACCGTCACCCACACCGGGACGCCGGCAGCCCGCAGGCGCTCAACGTCAAGGCTGCGGTTCTCCTCTTGGTTGGCCACGACCAGGTCCGGCAGCAGGCGGCCGATCGCCCCGTGGTCGGGGTTCTTGGTGCCCCGGACCCTCGCAACGTCGAGGCCGGCGGGATGGGTGCACCACTCCGTGGCGCCCACCAGACGACCAGGCACGGTGGCGGCCAGGGCCTCGGTCAGTGATGGGACCAACGAGACCACTCTGCTCGGCGTCCGCTCGATGAGGAGCGGGTGACCCAGGTCGTCGTCGAGTCTCGGCACTCGCTTCCTTGCCTCCTCCGCCGTCCCCGGGACCGCCGGAACGGGCCGAGATAGCCTGCCACCGGTGGCCTCCGAACCCCTGGACTTCGACCCTATCGAAGAGGCGCGCACGCAGTGGTCCGAGCGGTGGGATCCGGACGTGAGCGACGCCATGGCCGCGGCGACCTCGATCATGCGGGCACAGCAGATGGTCCTGGCCGCAGTGGACGGCGCCCTTCGACCCTTCGGGCTCACGTTCGCCCGATACGAGGGCCTCGTCCTCCTACTGTTCAGCCGCCGCGGCGCCCTTCCGCTCGGGAAGATGGGGCAACGCCTCATGATCCATCCCACCAGCGTCACCAACATCATCAACCGGCTGGAGCAACAGGGTCTGGTCCGCCGTCTGCCCCATCCCACCGACGGCCGGACCACCCTGGCCGAGCTCACCGATGAAGGTCGGCGCCTGGCCAAACGCGCCACAAAGGCAGTGAATGCGGTCGAGTTCGGCTTGGGCGGACTAGACAACCAAGACCTCCAGCAGTTGATCCGGATCATCCGCAAGCTTCGCGAGGGCGTCGGCGACTTCACCGCCTAATGCCACGACCGGTGACGGTTGCGCTGTTGGCTCTGCCGGGGTCCACTGCTCGGGGTTGACGTTCCGTAGGCGAACATGAACTTCCCTGAGGGTGGGTCGGCTCTGATCCGACCTCACCTCATGAGGTGATCACCAGGACGGGGCCTTCGCCGTGGCCACCTGCTGCTTGGCCTTGCGTGGCCCGGGTCCTCACCGACAGAGATTCGAGCATCTGGGCTCGTCGGCTGTCGGGTCGTAGGCTCCGTAAGGTGCCCCTGCCTCCACAGACTGCCCGCAGCGAGCGGACGCGGGATGCACTTCGTCGGGCCGCGCAGGTACGGTTTTTGGCGCAGGGCGTCGAGGAGACATCGGCCGAGGAGATCGCCCTTGACGCCGGCGTGACGCTGCGCACCTTCTACCGGCACTTCACCTCCAAGCATGACCTGCTCTTTGAGGACTACGACGCCAGCCTGCAGTGGTTCCGATCGGCGCTGGAATCCCGGCCGCCCGGAGAGTCCATAACCGACGCTGTCCTTGCCGCCATCGACTCCTTCCCCTTCGACCGGGCCAGCATGTACGAGATCGCCGCCCTTCGAGATCGCGAGCTCGACCGCCATCGCGTAGAGCAGCACATCGGTCGGGTGAAGGCGGAGTTCGCCGTCGAAGTCGAGCGCCACCTTTTGCGCCAGGGCACTCCCGAAGACGACGACGCAACGTTCCTCTCTTCGGTGATCGCCCAGTGCATCGCCGCCGCCACCTTCACGGCCTTGGGCTCGTGGATGCGATCGGATCACACCGATCTGGACGAACTCACCCGACGGACCGAACTCGCGCTCACCCTCCTCGAACGGGGACTCACTCCCCTTCCCCGGGATGTCTCCGTCAGCCGAAATGTCAAATTAGACAAAACGGCCCCCGCCTAGCTACCTTCGCGGAGATGTCCGACTACGACGCCATCGTCATCGGGGCCGGGCACAACGGCCTCACCGCGGCGACGGTCATGGCCCGGGGTGGAATGCGGGTGCTCTGCCTGGAGAAGAACCACTTCATCGGCGGGATGGCGACGACCACGGAGCTTGCCCGTGGCTACCGCTTCGAACTGGCCGGATCGATACAGTTCCCGATCCCGACCGAGATCTTCGACGACCTTGGCTTCTCCTCGTGCCCCATCTACGAGCCCGAGGTGCAGTCAGCCAGCATCGGGGCATCCGGTGAGCCGCCGATCCTGCTCTACAGCGATCCCGAGCGGCTGCTCAACCATCTCAGCGAGGCCCTCGGGCTCGACGCCGTCCTGGGCATGGCCGAGGTCGCAGCGTGGGCGGAGGCGCCGGCGCGGGCGATCGGAAGACTGGACGTACGCAAGCCGCCGAAGTCGCTCGACGAGATGTGGGCGTGCGCCGTGAACGAGAAGGAGCGCCAGGCCATCCGCACCGCCATGTTCGGCAGCGTGATGGACGTCGTCGACCAGTTCCTCCCCGACCGCCAGAAGCACGCCCAGGTCCGCAGCATGCTGGCCTTCCTGGCGGTCAATTCCACCTACCGGGGCCCGTACTCGGCCGGAAGCGCCCTCTGCCTCGCGTTCGCCCTGGCATCGCCGAACGAGGCGACCATGTCCAAGGTGCGAGGTGGCATCGGCACCATGTCCGACCACCTCCTGAGTCTGTTCGAGCAGCACGGTGGGGAGCTTCGACGCCACGTCAAGGTGGCCGGCATCGTCGCCCCCGGGCAACGGGTGGAAGGGGTGACGCTGGCCGACGGGGAGGTGGTGACCGCACCCGTCGTGGTCTCCAATCTCGATCCCACCGCCACCTTCACCCAGTTGCTGAACCGCGACGCACTGCCTGTCGCCTTCGCCCGGCGCATCGACGCCATCGACCACCGGGCGGCGTACTTCCAGATCCATTTCGCCCTCAGCGGCCTGCCCACGTACGCCGGTCCCTACGAGATGCTCAACGAGGGCAACCTCCGCCAGAACGTGACGTTCTTCGGGACGCCGGAGGAGATGCAGCGTGACTTCGAGGGATCCGTCCGCGGCGTGGTCCCCGATTCACCCTCGCTCAACCTGGCCATACCGACCATGCGCGACCCGGGTCTGGCTCCAGACGGAAAGCACGTGGCCAGCAGCTTCGCCTTCTACTCCCCGATCGGCACCTCGCACGCGGAACAGGCACGGCTGCGCGACGAGATGGCGGCCCGCATCGTGGCGAAGATCGCCTCGAAGGCTCCGGACTTCCCAGGCCTCATCGAGCGGCAGTTCAACTACCCCGCCTACACCTACGAGCTGATGTTCGGCTGCACCGGTGGCGACTTCTGCCACGGCCTCCTGCAGCCGGAGCTCATGGGTCCGTTCCGCCCGGGGCCCCGGGGCTGGCCCGACGCTCCGGTGCCCATCCATGGTCTGTATCTCTGCGGCGCTGGCTGCCATGGCGGACCTGGCGTCACGTTCATCCCCGGCTACAACTGCGGATACGAGGTGCTCGAATCGGCGGCCACTTCCCGGCTGTAGCGGATCTGCCGTTCCACGAACCCCAGGTAGAACGCCATCGAGAAGGCCAGGCTCGTGAAGAGGCTCATCACGAAGAAGACCAAAGGGGCTCGCAGGCCCCGTATCCGTCCATCGCTGATGGTCCAAGTTTGACACCTTGGGGATCGGCCGACGCGGCCCCGACAGACTCCAGCGGCCTTCGGAAACGGCGCCCGAACGGAGAAATCAGTCGGCGGAGTCCGCCACCTGCCGCAGGGCGAGCGCATCGAGTGCGATGACCGGGAGGACCGTCGCCGTGGCGATCGCCACCCCACGGCGGCCGGCCAACCGGGAACTGGCCAGGCCGGCCACCAGGTCGAGCGAATCGCTGATCAAGCCGGCCCGCACCCATCGCCGGACATCATCTGTGCTCTCGGACCGCACGGCGGCCAGCGATCCGAGGCCGAGAGCCAGGTCCCGCACGCCGACGGTCCGGGTGAACAGGATCAGGGAGCCGGACGCCTCATCCTGGACGAATCGGCGCACGAACATTCCCGGGGCGACGGCCAACAACAGCCCTACGCCGATCCGGACCCAGCTCACGGCCCCGGCAGCGGTCATTCGCACGCCGTGAGGCTACTTGACGCCGGCCTGCGCTAGACCAATGGCATGGCCTCGTTTGCGGCGACACCCGTTCCGGCGCTTCACACCGCAGAAGGCGGAGTCTTGGTCGGCGACGAAGGAGCGCGGCGACAGCTCGTGTTGTTCGAGGACCCCCAGTGCCCGTACTGCCGTCAGTTCGAGGAAGCTTGCGGAGACCTCCTGCGCGGCGAGACGGCCGCCGGAGCAGTGGCTGTCGAGTACCGGATGCGATGCTTCCTTGGCATTGAATCGGTGCGGGCGGACAACGCCTTGGCCCTGGCGGCCGAAGAGGGGCGCTTCGACGAGCTACGCCGAGAACTGTTCGCCCACCAGCCGGCCGAACAGAGCGGCGGATTCACCGTTGCCGACCTGACCGATTTGGGGGCGCGGATCGGACTGACCAGCCCAGAGTATGTGAACGGCATCCGCGAAGGGCGGTACGAGGCTTGGGTGATCGCCATCGACGGCGCGTTCCAGCGGCAGGATCCACAAGGGACCCCGGCCGCCTTGCTCGACGGTCGCACGGTGAACCCACGATCGCTGTTCCATCCGGAGGCGTTCGAAGCGCTGTTGCTCGAGAGCCGATAGCGGCCCCCACCCATCCCCGCCGGCACCTGGCGCCCGGGAGCGATCCTTTCGGGAAATCCAAACCGTCTTGATGTTGTCGGGGTCGCGCACCATGATCTGGCAATGCATCGGGGAAGCCCTTCGCACACAGTCACCTGCCGCCAGGTGCAGGGGCGGGACGGCCCCGAGCGGGCGGAGCGCACCGAAGGAGCCGGGCGATGACACGGGTGTCGCTGGCCAACGCCGTCACCGACGTCGCTGCCCGCGATCCGGTGCTGGCCAACCTTGTCGCCTTGGTCGGGCCCATTCGCCACCGGCCGCGCAACCCCGACGGGCATTTCGGTGCGCTGGCCCGCGCCATCGTCTTCCAGCAATTGGCCGGACCGGCAGCCCAGGCGATCCACGGACGGGTGGAGGCCGCAGTGGGGGGCGACATCAGCCCGGAGGCCCTGGACGCCACTCCCGACGACGAACTGCGGGCCGCTGGCCTTTCGGCCAACAAGCTGGCATCGCTGCGGGACCTCTCCGCCAAGGTCCTCGATGGGACCGTGGACCTCGACGCCTCACGGGCGAGAAGCGCCGACGAGGTCATTGCCGATCTCGTGACCGTGCGGGGCATCGGACGGTGGACGGCGGAGATGTACCTGATGTTCGAGCTGCGTCGGCTGGATGTGTGGCCGGTCGACGATCTGGGCGTGCGGCAGGGCTACGGCCTGGCCTGGGGCATCGATCCGCCACCCCACCCCAAGGACCTGGTCGAGTTGGGCGAGCCGTTCCATCCGTACCGATCGGTCGTTGCCCGCTATTGCTGGGAGGCCGTCGCCCTGTTTCGAGGCGGAACGGACCCCAGTCTCCGTTGAGGCGTCCCGGTAAGAAGGACACTGTGCCAACGCGACGCCAGGGGCTGAATCCCGGCGAGCGCACCATGCGCATCCTGGCACGGGTTCGGGCGATCCCTAAAGGCTTCGTTCAGACCTACGGTGACATCGACCCCGCTGCGCCGCGTCTCGTCGGGCACGTACTGGCATCGACGCCCGAAGACGTCCCGTGGCACCGGGTGGTGCGCGCCGACGGGACCGTCGCCATGGGCCGTTCCCAGCTCGGGCGCCTGGAGCGCGAAGGCGTTCCGATGCGCGGTGACCGCGTGGACCTGCGACATGCCCGCTGGCCCGGGTCGGTGACCTAGCCGCAGCTGGGCACGACAGCTACTCAGTGGAGATGGCGCTGCCAGTCCGGAGGCACCCGACCTTCGGGCCCCGGAGTGGGCTGGTCGACCGGGTGGTACTCGGGTGCGGCCAGCGCGGGTCCCTCATAGAACTGCTGAGCGCTGAAGTCCCAGAACCAGTCCTCTCCGGGCTCGAAGCTTCGAATCACCGAATGGCCGGAGCCCTGGGCATGACCGCTGGCGTGCTGACTGGGGGACGCGTCGCAGCAGCCCACATGGCCACACTTGGCGCAGCGGCGCAGGTGGAGCCACCAACCGTCGGACGCCAGACACTCGACACAACCGGTCCCGCTCGGGGGCACCGACGGATCGATCCGATCATCTGGCATGGGTAGAGGATACCGTGAGCGGTTCGCGATCGGTCCGGGAGCGATCCCCCTCCAAAGGGCTTGACTTGAGTCCTGCCCATGTCTCCCACGTCGGAAGGAATCGGGGGCCACCCGGGACCATGAGGGCCTGTAGGGTCGAGCATGCATGAGCGAAGTCGTGCGGACCACCGCTCCCGCAACCAGGTTCCTCGCCACGGTCGGGAAGTCCCGGTCCCGGTCGCTGGCCCTGGCGACTCTCCTCTTCGTGCTGTTCCTGACCTTCCTCGACAACACCATCGTCACCGTCGTCCTGGCCAACGTGCAGAGCGAGTTACATGCCTCGGTGAGCCAACTCCAGTGGGTGGTGAACGGCTATGCCCTGACGTTCGCCGGGCTCATGCTGAGCTTCGGCACCATGGGCGATCTCTTCGGTCGCAAGAAGGTGATGCTGGCCGGAGTGGCGGTGTTCTGCGCCGGCTCGGTGATCGCAGCCGTCGCCCCCACCACCGACGTCCTGATCGCCGGCCGGGTTGTCATGGGCGTCGGTGCCGCGGCGTCGGAGCCGGGGACGCTGTCGATGATCCGGCACCTCTATCCAGACCGGGGGGAGCGGGCACGATCCCTCGGGATCTGGGCCGCCGTGTCCAGCCTCGGGCTGGCTCTGGGACCGCTGATCGGTAGCCTTCTGGTCTTCGGCTGGTCGTGGCGGGCCATCTTCTGGGCCAACGTCTTCTTCGGCGTGCTGGCCTTCACCAGTGCCGCTGTCGTCCTCCCCGAGAGCTCGGACCCGGTCGAGGCCCGCTTCGACATCCCAGGCTTCCTCCTCGGTGCGCTCTCCCTCGGGTCCCTCACCTTCGCCATCATCCTGGGGGAGACCGAGGGCTACCGGACCTGGTGGATCGACCTCCTCTTCCTCTTCTCCCTGCTGGCGGCCATTGCCTTCGTCTGGGCCGAATTGCGGGCCAAGAACCCGGTGCTCAACGTCCGTTACTTCAAACGGGCCACGTTCGCCGGGTCCAGCATCATCGCCTTCACGGTGTATTTCGGGACCTTCGCCATCTTCTTCATGGTGGCGCTCTACCTCCAGGTCGTGGGGTCGAGTTCGCCACTGAACCTGGCCCTGAACTTCATCCCCCTTGCAGTGGGCATGGTGGCGGCCTCGTTGCTCACTGGCCGTTGGGTGGCAGCGTGGGGGCCGCGCATCCCCATGGCCGTGGGATGTCTGCTCGCCGGGCTCGGCATCCTGCTGACCAATGTCATGATCAGCCCCCACGCGGGGATCGCCCAGATCGGATGGACCATGTTCCTCGCCGGCGTGGGGGTGGGCATGGCCATGGTCCCGGTGACCTCGGCCGCCCTGGGCTCGGTCCCGGCCAAGCACTCGGGCATGGCCGCGTCGACCACCAACACCTTCCGGGAGCTCGGTGCCGTCGTCGGCGTGGCCGTCCTGGGCTCGATCGTCAACGGCCAGCTCACGGTCAATCTAGTCCAGCGGCTCACGGCCATCGGCATCCCCAAGTCCTACCAGTCGCTCGTCGTATCGGCGGTCACCACCGGCACCTACCAGGGTGGGGCCAAGTCGGCCGTGGCCAAGGACCCGGCCATCACCCACATCGTCAACGAGGTGGTTTCGGCCGCCTACGGCGCCTTCGGACGCGGCCTCAACATCTCCCTCAACATCGCCGCCGGCCTCCTGTTCGCGTCAGCGTTACTGGCTCTTGTCACCGTCTACGGCCGCCGTCTCCACCTCGAACGGGTCAACTCGGAGGACGGCCACCTCCTCCACGTCTCGGTAGCGGGCGGTGCGGGCCGTTAGCCTCGAAAATTCGTCCCGCCCCTGATCCGGTGGTGTCCGCGTCCGCGGAA
>JADMIJ010000039.1 GCA_015478655.1 Acidimicrobiales bacterium
AGTTTCCAGCAGTCCGCAGCGCTGTGACCAGGGACGATGTCATCCGGGACCCCCGCAAATGCCTACGAACTCAGTAATGCCGGCCTTCGCCTCGTCCACCATCATCGCCTTCACCGCCTACTTCGGGACGTTCGCCATCTTCTTCATGGTGGCGCTCTACCTCCAGGTCGTGGTCGCCGTCTCGCCCCTGGGCCTGGCCTTGGACTTCGTCCCTTTGGCCATTGGCATGGTGGCGGCCTCGCTGGTCACAGGTCGCTGGGTGGCGCTGTGGGGCCCTCGCATCCCCATGGCCACCGGATGCCTGCTGGCCGGGGTCGGGGTCCTCCTCACCAACTCCATGATCAGTCCCCATGTCGGAATCGGCCAAATCGGTTGGACCATGTTCGTGGCCGGGGTGGGGGTGGGCATGGCCATGGTACCGGTGACCTCGGCGTCACTGGGCTCGGTCCCGGCCGAGCACTCGGGCATGGCCGCCTCGACCACCAATACCTTCCGGGAACTCGGAGCCGTGGTCGGCGTGGCCGTACTGGGATCGATCGTCAACGGCCAACTGACGGTGAACCTGGTTCGGCGGCTTACCGCCATCGGTATCCCAAAGGCTTACCAGTCCCTGGTGGTGTCCGCTGTCACCACCGGCTCCTACCAGAGCGAGTCCAAGTCGGCCACGGCCAAGAGCCCCGCCATCTCCCACATCGTCAAGGAAGTGACCTCTGCGGCCTACGGTGCCTTCGGGCGCGGCCTGCACCTCTCACTCAACATTGCCGGCATCCTTCTTCTGGCGTCGGCCGTCTTGGCCCTGACCACTGTCTACGGTCGACGGATCCACTTGGAAAGGGTGAACTCCAAGGAGGGTCACCTGCTCCACCTGTCGATGGAAGACCCGCCCGAACTTCTTCGGCCTTAACGTCACAGTCCTTATTCTTCGGCAACTCGCTGGTGCGGCGGTTGGCTGCAGCCTCCGCCGGGAGTTAATCGAATGGGATCGGCCTCTCTGCGGGCGAAATGGCGCACACGCGAAGGCCCCATTGACCGACGAAGCTGGCCAAGTGGTCCAGGGTGACGTTGCCAGTATCACAGTAGTACCAGGTAAGAGGCTTCTCTTGAAAGGGTGACGTTGAGGGTGACGTGGCTTCGGAGGATGTCGATATCCGGGACAGAACGTGCCGGTGCTCGACCCAGGGAGCAGCGATGCCCAGATCATTGGAAGACACGTTTCAAAGCCATAACACTTCGACCCTCTCAAGGGTTGGGCGAAGTGCGCCGTCGCCATTCAGGAGAGCCGTCAACGGTTCCGGTGGTCCGGACCAGGCGCCACCCGATGTCCAGATAGTGCTCGTCACTCAATCTGGACTCGAGCTTCCGCTGGCGGAGTCGCCCGGCCAGACTGCCCGCCTCCTGGAAGTCATCTCCGAAATGGCCGCCGACACTGGGCGGGACAAGCCAGCGAGCTGCAGGAACATCGCCGACGGGCGGCCTCGCCCAGTTCGGGTGGATCAGATGTTCGACCGTGTGCGGGTCATCGTCCGACGGGGCACAAGCACCGAAGGTGGTATGCCGCGTGAATCGGGTGCCGTACGCCAGCCGGCTCGATGTCGACGGTTCGGGCGGTCGACCGCCAAGAAGAGGGAGCCGAGAAGATCTGCACCGCTCACGTGACATTCGTCACTGCGCCCAATGGTTTGCCCGATTCGGGTTGAGCACCGGCGGCGTGAGAGGCCGTCCGAGCCGCAGTGAGGCGAGGAGGTTGCGTAGGGAGGTCGAGGCCTTGCATCGATTTGTCAGTAGCGAGGAACCATCCCGCAGGTGGTCACGACGAGGAGGAGCAAAGTGAAGTCGTACGAGTGTGAGACCGCGGCCCCAGATTCCCAATCTTGGGGAAACGGGTCTCTACGTCGCGGACCGGATACCCATGCAGAGGGCAGGACATGAGCCAGTTCCTCACCATGCCCGAGGCATCGCTCCACTGCGGGGGAGTACCGAGCCCAGAGACGCTGTACCGATTGGCGCGCGAAGGTCAACTTCCAGTCCGCCGCATTGGTCGACGCCTTGTCCTCTCCGAGCGGCTGCTTGATGAGTGGATCGATTCCGTAGGTGACGTCCGCGACACCCTCTATCCCCAGACAACTGACGTGGCTGCGCAGACGACCCAAATTGCTGAAGGGCCAACTTAAAGTGACGGAGACGCTCAGCGGGGACGACGTCACTGCCTGGGAGTCCCATGCGGCGTTCGCGTTCGCTCAGCAACCTTGGGCACCCCTGGATCTACCCTTTGGCGGTGGACCAATCTCCCGACGACCTACACAGCGTTTTCGTCGACTGGCCATCTGGGGCCACCATCGAAGAACCCGAGGTTCGATTCGTGAGCCAGAGCAACGACGTGTCATCGACGTGGGAAGAGATCGAGCGGATCCCGCACCCCTCCGGAACAGGCGGCCTCTTCGCCCGCATCGAGGTTGTGTTCCGCCGAGTCAGATGAGTTGTCAACTCGCCGTAAGCGCTCGACCCAATGCGTTTGCGGCATCTCGATCTCGCTCTGGGAGGAAGTGGCTGTACACCTTGAGCGTCGTGGAGGCGTCATGGTGCCCAAGGCGGCCAGCAACGGTCCGCACATCGTGGCCGCCGCCAATCATCTGGGTGGCTGCGAAGTGGCGAAGCGCGTGAAGGTGCGTATCCACGCCCGCATCGGTGGCGATCTTCTTCACGTAGTGGCTGGTCGTATCCGGCGAGATCGGACGCACCATGTCGTAGGAGAACACCGGCGACTCGTCGACTAGCTCGATTCCGAGTTCAGCGGCGCGCTCATCGTGCCGTGCACGCTGTCGGCGGAGCACTTCCTCGGCGAAGGGGTCCAGGGCGAGCACCCGACCCGCATGGGTCTTTGTGTCCTTGGTGATCCACTCACCGTTGACGACGGTGATCGACCGCTCGATGGTCAGGGTCAGTGCATCCCAGTCGATGTCGCCCCATCGGAGGCCGCAGAGTTCGCCTCGCCGCGCCCCCGTGACCGCCGCCAGAGCGATGAACGCCGCCATATCGGCATCGTCCTTGTCCGCCACACCAATCATGGCCTGCACCTCCGCTGGCGTAGGAGCCGCCTTAGGGACGGCGCGAGCTGTAGGAGGAGTAGTCCTGGTCGCTGGATTCGACGCGATTACGCCCTCCTTCACGGCTTGATTCAGCGCCGCCGAGATGACCGCATGGACCCTCCGGACCGAAGCGGGCGAAAGAGGCCGCTCGCGGCGCCTGAGGGCCACATAGAGGTCATCCAGGTCCCTCACCTCGAGATCTCGCAAAGGGACGTCGCCGAGGGCCGGCTTGATGATCTTCTCGACGGTGCGCTTGTGTTCCCGGACCGTCGTGGGCGACAGCTCCTTGAGGACGGTCGCCTTCGGGAGCCAGCGGTCCAGATACGTGCCAAACGACTCGGGCGGGCCGGTGTGGTCGACGGTACCGACCTCTATGACCAGCTCGCTGAGGGCGTCGTCGGCCAACTTGGCAGAGCCGTGGAAGTGCCTGGAGACGTACTTCGGCTTGCCAGTGATCGGCGACTTGCCGGCGTAGACCCGGAGCTCCCACACCGCCGATTTGCCACGTCCACGGACCAACCGCCTCGAACCCTTCATGGGTTCAACTCTATCGGTTTATGGGGTTGATATGGGGCGGTTGTCAGAATCGGTGATCCAAAATCACCTCTGACCTGGAGCCTGGGAGGAGAATCGAACTCCTGACCTACGCATTACGAGTGCGTTGCTCTACCGACTGAGCTACCCAGGCGCGGTGAGACACGCTATCCGAACGGGGTCTGGCGGCTGGATGGATGGTTGCTCGATGATCTCAGTCGATCATCCCGGACAGCTCGACCATCAACGCCTCCATCAACAGCGATTCGTTGGGATTTCGGTCGAGTGCCACAGAGGCCTCGTGGATGGCGTCGACCTGACGGCCCGCACGCCGACTCTCAGCGGCAGTTCCCGGGGTCGTCGCCTCCCCGTCGGCACCGGTGGTCGCCACCAGTCGATCGCGGTACACGCCGGCCAGGGTGGCCAGGCCGAAGCGGAGGTCGTCGGTCCGCCAACGCCGCTCCTCCCGTTTGTGGCCGTCTTCCACCTGCTTGCGACCGACGATGCCCTTGGCTCCCACCAGTTCCGCTTGTTCGCCCAGAACGGCCATCTCCTGTTCGTGTTCGGCGCGCAGCGGAGCCAGCGCCTCGTCGGCGGATTCCAGCAACTCGGCGGCGGCCGCCGCCGCGGCGGCCCCGCTGCCGTCGAGGCGCGTCGGAATCGACCGCCATTGCTCCTGGCGGGCAACGAATCCGGCATCGCTCACCAACAGCCGGGCGCGGTCCAGGCGCCCGGCGGAGGCGTTCGCCACCGTCTTGGCATGATCGGGTTCCACACCGTGCGAGACCAACCACTCGACCACGGTCTGTTCGGGAACGGGATCGAATGAGATCTGCACGCACCGGCTGACGATGGTGGCCAGGCTGGACGGCAGATCGTCTGCCACCAGGACGAACACAGTGGCCGGTGGGGGCTCCTCCACCGTCTTGAGAAGAGCGGGCGCCGCCCTCTCGGCGAGATGGACGTCGGTGACCATGATCACCTGCCGCGCCGATTCGAGGGGGCGGCGTTGGGCGCGCATGACGATGGTCCGGGCCTCATCGACATCGAGGGAGGCACCCGTCCGCTCCACCACCACGAGGTCGGGATGGGTTCCGTTGAGGGCCCGGCGACACACGTTGCATTCGCCACACCCACCCTGCGGGCAGAGGAGGGCGGCCGCGAAGCCGCGGGCAGCGGCACGCTTGCCCGAGCCGGTGGGCCCGTGGAGGAGATAAGCATGCACAGGTCGGCGGGCTGCCGCCATCAACTGGGCCACCGCCCGCGGTTGGCCCACCACCTCGTCGAAGAGCGCGGGGGCCGGCAGGGCGGCCGATGGCCCTCCGCCGGAGGGATCGCTAGCGCTCACTGCCGACCTCCGGGCCGAGGCAGTTCTCAACTCCCGACCACACCCGAGCCGCCACCTCGTCCACCGGTCCCGTGCCGTCGACGACCAACCAGGGTCTCGTCGCCTCGGTCACCAGCCTCTGGTAGCCCTCGGCCACCCGTCGTTGGAACTGGACGCCTTGGGCCTCGAAGCGATCCTCGTGGGATTCCCTCCGGCGGGCCGCGGCCACGTCCACCGGCACATCGATGAGCACGGTCACGTCGGGGTCCGTGCCCCCGGTCGCCCAGGCGACCAACTGGTGCAGCCCCGATGCGTCGAGGCCGCGTCCATATCCCTGGTACGCCAGGGTGGAGGCGGAGTACCGGTCCGTGACCACCCAGGTTCCGGCCTCGAGGGCCGGAGTAACCACTTCGGCGAGGTGTTGGGCCCGGTCAGCGACCATCAGCAGGGCCTCGGCCCGCTCGGCCACCGGTGGCTGATCTCGGTCGAGAAGCAGGCTCCGAAGCGACCGTCCCAGGGCCGTGGCCCCGGGCTCGAACGTGAGCAGGGCACCGAGTCGGTCGGCCAGGAGGCGTGCCTGGGTGGACTTGCCGCAACCGTCGATTCCCTCCAGCGCGATCAAGCGACCCCGTCCGCCATCGGTCACCCCGGGCTACTGGTCCTCTCCACGCGCCGTCTCGGTGGCCACCATCCCCGTGGTCGCTGCAACCTTCTTGGGAGCCGCCCGCGTGGCCGCGGCCTTCTTGGCCGGTGCCTTCTTGGCCGGTGCCTTCTTGGCCGGTGCCTTCTTGGCCGATGCCTTCTTCTTGCCAACCGCCTTCTTGGCGACCTTCTTGCGGGTCGAGGGGCCTGCGGCGCGGCGCTCGGCCAACAGCTCCGAGGCGCGTTCGACAGTGAGGCTCTCCACGTCGTCACCCCGCCGCAGGGAGGCGTTGGTGGTGCCGTCCGTCACGTAAGGGCCGAAGCGTCCGTCCTTGACCACCATGGGCAACCCGCTGTCAGGGTCCTCCCCCATCTCGCGGAGGGGGCCCTTGGCGTTGCGGCCACGGGTCTTGGGTTGGGCGAACAACGCCAGGGCCTCGTCCACGGTGACGGTGAGGATCTGGTCCTCCGTGAGCAGGCTCCTGGTGTCGGTCCCCTTCTTCAGATAGGGCCCGAACTTGCCGTTGTGGGCAACGATCTCCTGGTTGCTCTCAGGGTCGGAGCCGACGACCCGGGGCACGCGCAGGAGTTCGAGCGCCTGCTCGATGGTGATCGTCTCCGGTGACATGGATGCGAACAGCGAGGACGTCCGAGGCTTCGGTCCCCCGTCCACCAGCTCGCCCAGCTGCACGTAGGGCCCAAACCGCCCGGCCCGTACCTGCACCGGCAACCCGGTCTCGGGATCCTCCCCGAGCACCCGATCCGACGACGGTGCCTCGAGCAGCGACTCGGCCCGCTCGATGGTGAGCTCGTCCGGTGCGAGGTCGTCGGGGATCGACACCCGGTCCTCGCCATGTTGCAGGTAGGGACCGTAGCGGCCCACCCGGGCCACGATCTCCTCGCCGTCGGTGCCGGTGCCGATAGGGATCGAGTTGATCTCTCGGGCGTCGATCTCTCCCAGGTAGGTGCTCACCTCGCGCTTGAGACCGAGCCGTTCCACCGGGTCGACGGCCGTTCCGGTGGCGGTTCCGACCGCGGTTCCGTCCGCCGCTCCGGACGCCGCCCCGTCAATCCCGGGATCTCCGAAGTAGAACCGGGTCAGCCAGGGGAGGGACTCCTCGTCGCCCGAGGCGATGGCATCGAGGTCGTCCTCCATCGAGGCGGTGAACCCGTAGTCCACCAGATCGGCGAAGTACCGCTCGAGGAGCCCGACCACCGCGAAGGCGGTGAACGAGGGAACCAGGGCGGTGCCCTTCTTCCACACGTAGCCCCGGTCGAGGATGGTGGCGATCACGCTGGCGTAGGTGGAGGGCCGCCCGACACCGAGCTCCTCCATGGCCTTGACCAGCGATGCCTCGGTGTAGCGGGCAGGCGGCTGGGTGGCGTGGGACCCGGGCTCGAGATCCTCCACCGACACCGGGTCCCCCTCGGCCATGGGGGGCAGGTGCACCTCGCGGTCGGCCAGCTCGGCCTCCGGATCGTCCTCGCCCTCCACATAGGCCCGGAGGTAACCGGGGAACTGGATGACCTTGCCGGAGGCGGAGAACTCCGCCTCGCGACCCGTCACCTCGCCGCCCGCCGACGTCCCCACCAGCCGCACCTGGGCGCTGGTGCCGGTGGCATCGGCCATCTGGGATGCCACTGTGCGCTTCCAGATGAGGTCGTAGAGGCGGAACTCGTCGCCCGACAGCGAGCGGGCGGCCTCGTCGGGAGTGCGGAACGACTCGCCGGCCGGCCGGATGGCCTCGTGGGCCTCCTGGGCGTTCTTGACCTTGCGCTCATAGCGCCGCGGCTGGGCGGGGACGAAGGCGGGGCCGTAGAGGGCGGATGCCTGCGCCCGGGCCGCATCGAGGGCCTGGCTCGACAGGGTGGTCGAGTCCGTCCGCATGTAGGTGATCCAGCCGTCCTCGTACAGGCGCTGGGCGATCTGCATGGTCCGCTTGGAGCCGAAGCGCAGCTTGCGGCCGGCCTCCTGCTGCAGGGTCGAGGTCATGAACGGGGCCGACGGCGAGCGGCGGAAGGGCTTGTGGGTCATCGACTTGACCTCGAAGGGCACGCCGGCCAGCCCCTCGGCCAGCACACGGGCCTCGCCCTCGGCCAGCACCACCACCGAACCGGGTGACGTGAGCTCGCCGGTATCGCCGAAGTCGCGCCCCGAGGCCAGCGCCACCCCGTCCACCGACACCAGCGAAGCGGTGAACGATCGCGGTGTGCCCTCGGTGACCGGCGCAGCCTCGGCCGTGAAGGTGGCGTCGATGCCCCACCAACCGGCGGAACGGAACCCCATGCGGGCCCGCTCCCGCTCGACCACCATGCGGGTGGCCACACTCTGGACCCGCCCGGCCGACAGGCGAGGCATGATCTTCTTCCACAGGACCGGCGAGACCTCATAGCCGTAGAGCCGGTCGAGGATCCGGCGGGCCTCCTGGGCGTCGACCAGGCGACGGTCGAGGTCACGCCACTCGAGCACCGCCCGCTCGATGGCCGGGCGGGTGATCTCGTGGAAGACCATCCGCTTGACCGGTACCCGGGGCGCCAGGACCTCGAGGAGGTGCCAGGCGATCGACTCGCCCTCGCGGTCCTCGTCCGAAGCCAGGTAGACCTCGCTGGCCTGCTTGACCAGCTGCCTCAACTTGGCCACCTGGGACTTCTTCTCCGACGACACCACGTAGAGCGGCTTGAAGCCGTTGTCGACGTCCACCCCCAGTCGGGACCAGCTCTCGGCCTTGTAGGCGGCCGGGACCTCGTCGGCCCGGCGTGGGAGGTCCCGGATGTGACCGATGGAGGACTCGACCACGTAGTCCGATCCCAGCAGCCCGGCGATGGTCTTGGCCTTGGCGGGAGATTCGACGATGACCAGGGGCTTCGCCCCGCTCCGGGGGCGCGGCCCGCCGGGGGCACCGTTGCCGGCGGCGGTATCCAGGGGCGTCTCTGTCAGGTCGGTGGGTGCCATGGCTGTGGGGCACAGGCTGAACGGTGGGGTGACGCATTGTCAACCCCGGGAGTCTGTCGCCGGGGCCCTGGGGGGCCACCGGCAGGCGGGCTCAGTCGTGCGATGCGTCCACCGCCACGGTAGCGGGCCGGTCCGGGGGCGCCGTCCCGGCGGTGGGGAGATCGCCGTCCATCGCATGGGTCTTGCGCTTGGAGAAGGCGATGGCAGTGAGCAGCACGACCAGGGCCACGCCGGCGATGGCCAGGCGGGCCCCGGTATGGACGTGCAGGGTGATCACCGCCGGCAGGATGAGCAGCGAGACCAGGTTCATGACCTTGATCAGCGGGTTGAGGGCGGGGCCGGCGGTGTCCTTGAACGGGTCGCCGATGGTGTCGCCGATGACCGCCGCCTTGTGGGCCTCCGACCCCTTGCCGCCCTCATTGCCGTCCTCGATGTACTTCTTGGCGTTGTCCCAGGCCCCACCGGAGTTGGACAGGAAGTTGGCCATCAGCTGGCCGGTCAGGATGGCACCGACCAGGAAGGCGCCCAGGGCGAAGTAGCTGATCCCGAAGCCGATGATGACCGGGGACAGGACGGCCAACAGGGCCGGGGTGGCCAGCTCCCGCTGGGAGGCGGCGGTGCAGATGGCGATGACCTTCCCGTACTCGGGCTTCTCCGTGTAGTCCATGATGCCCGGGTGCTCGCGGAACTGCCGGCGCACCTCCTGGACCACGGTGCCCGCCGACCGACCGACCGCTCTGATGGCCAGGGCCGAGAAGATGAAGGCGATCGACCCGCCGATGAGGACGCCGATGAAGATGGTCGGGTGGGACACGTTGATCGACGTCTGGGGCAGGTCGAACAGCCAGTTGACCGGTGCCCCGATGGGCGGGTGCAGGTTGAGCTGGCTGCCGATGGTCTCGATGAAGGAGGCGAACAGGGCGACCGAGGCGAGAACCGCGGATCCGATGGCCACACCCTTGGTGACCGCCTTGGTGGTGTTGCCCACCGCGTCGAGGCTGACCATGACCCGCTCCGCCTCACCGGTGAACTCACCGGACATCTCGGCCACTCCGGCGGCGTTGTCCGACACCGGTCCGAAGCTGTCCTCGGACACGATCATGCCGGCGGTCGACAACAGGCCGATGCCGGTGAGCGCCACCAGGTACAGCGTGAGCTGGATGTTGCCGCCACCGAGTCCGACGGAGACGGCGACGGCCAACACGATGGCGATGATCGCCCACACCGACGACTCGAGGCCCAGGGCCAGCCCGGAGAGGGTGAGGGTGGCCGGTCCGGTGCGGGCCGTCTCGGCGACCTCTCTGACCGGGCCGCGCTCGGTGGAGGTGAAGTGCTCGGTGATCTGGCTGGCCACCAGCATGAGGACCACACCGGCGAGCACGGCATAGAACGCCTTCCAGTAGTGGAGATAGGCACCGGCCACCACGGCAGAGCCGCCGATGGTGAGGGCGGCAGCGGTCCACACCCCGCGGTTGATCGGGGCCATGGCGTTCTTGTCGTTCTTTCCCGCCCGCACCACGAAGACGCCGATGATGGTGGCGAGAATGCCGATGGCCGGAATGGCGATGGGGAAGATCACCGTCTTGGCCGCGTCGCCGCCCCGGTGGATGGAGCCGAAGGCGGTGACGCCCAGGATGATGGCGGCGATGATCATGATCACGTAGGACTCGAACAGGTCGGCGGCCATCCCGGCACAGTCGCCCACGTTGTCTCCCACGTTGTCGGCGATGGTGGCCGCATTCCGGGGGTCGTCCTCGGGGATGCCCGCCTCCACCTTGCCCACCAGGTCGGCACCCACGTCGGCCGCCTTGGTGAAGATGCCGCCGCCGACCCGCATGAACAGGGCCAGGAGCGAGGCACCGAACCCGAACCCGATCAGCACCGAGGTGGCGGTGTTCTGGAAGATCAGCACGATCACGGTGGCGCCGAGCAGGCCGAGGCCCACGCACAGGAGGCCGGTGATGGCACCGGTCCGGTAGGCCACCTTGAGGGCGGGGGCCATCTTGCCCTCCCGGGCGGCGGCGGCGGTGCGGACGTTGCCGCGGACGGCCAGGCTCATCCCGATGAAGCCGGTCAGGCCCGAGAACAGGGCGCCGGCCAGGAAGCAGATGACTCGGTAGATCCCGGCCTGGGCGAAGGTGAGATCCACCACCGTCTGACCCAGGGCGTTCACGTGGGTCACCTTGGTGGCGGTGAAGAAGATGAGCACGGCCAGCGGGACGATGATGATCCCGATGGTCTTGAACTGACGGGCCAGGAACGCCTCGGCCCCCTCCTGGATGGCCTTGGCGATTTCCTTCATCGAGGCCGTGCCCTGGTCGGCGGCGAGGACGCCCCGCACCAGCGACAGCGCCACCGCGATGGAGGCCACGGCACACAGGAGCGCGAAATACAGCCAGGTCTTCTCGGTGCTGTGGAGCGAGAAGATCTGGTAACCCCCTTCAGCCAGGAGGTGGGTCATCGGTACGGCTCCCTTCGGTGTACTGCGTGGTTAGGTTCGAATGCTTGCAGGCTTCGACGATCGCGACTGACCGCAAGCGTCGGGGGACGTCGTCCCTTGCAGAAGCCACGGCCGCGTGGCCGTACGCCGGGCCGCGCTCAGGGCACGCCGAATCCGGCAACGGGGGCAGAAGATACCGACAAATGGGTGCCTTCAGCAAGGAAGGCACGGCAGCGGCCCACGGCCAGCCCCGACCCGGCGGCGAATGGCGGCCCGCTCAGGTCGGCTCGACACCGGCCTCCGGACCGGCGATCAGCTCGTAGTCGGGGTTGAGGATGGCCTGGCGGCGGGCCCAGTCGCCCACCATCCCCTCCACCACCAGCCGGGCCCCGGGCTGGACCCCCGGGATGCGACGACGGCCCTGGAACACCAACAGGATCCGGCCGGTCTCGTCGGCCAGGACGCACTCGAGATTGGAGGTGCCGGCCCGCGGTTGCACCCGCACCGACTTGACCCGGCCCGCCACGCGGACCCGGTGCCGCCACTCGGCCTGGCCGATGGGGATGGTCCCCCGCCCCTGCTCACCGAAGGCGGCCCGATCGAAGGTGGTCCTCGGTGCCTCCCGGGTGGCCGTGCGCGCCGCGGAGCGCTCGGCGGCCCGGGACGATCGGCCGGGAAGCCTCGGGCCGGCGGCCGGAGCGCGCCGCCACTCGCGCCGGCGCGACAGCCACCCGCCGGTGAGCTGGTAGGGCACCACGGTGGCGTTGACGTGGGCCAGCTGGCCGACGGCGGCGGCGATCTGATCGGCGGTGGCGTCGTGGAGGACCCGGTGCCAACCGGCGGTGAAACCGCGTCGGGGCAACAGGATGGTCAGTTCGGTCTGGCCGTCGGCCACCGTCTCGGCCGCCAGCTCGAGTGCGGCCCGGGTGAGCCTCCGGTCCTCGCACGCTTCGACGTCGAGCGGGAGCCGGGTGAGCCCGAGCCGGCTCCACTCCGCCTCGAGCTCGGCCGACACCCGGTTGTCGAGCGTGAAGTGGACGGCGCAGAGCTCGTCCGGATGCAATGTTCGCCCGTACTGGAGGGCGCGGGCGGTGGCCATGTCCAGCCGGTCCACCAGCACCACCACCACGTGGCGATTGAGCACCGGCGCCTCCGCCGCCTCCGACGCGCCCTCCTCCAGTTGGTGCTCCTCGTCCACATACTGGTGATGGAGGCGCAGGAGG
Source organism: Acidimicrobiales bacterium (assembly GCA_015478655.1). Classification (GTDB taxonomy): domain Bacteria; phylum Actinomycetota; class Acidimicrobiia; order Acidimicrobiales; family RAAP-2; genus Bog-756. Next base: position 12,206 of record JADMIJ010000039.1, read on the forward strand.
ATCAGCACCCCGAGCGGGAGGATGACCAGGATGACCCAGGCGCCTTCTTTGAACTTGGCCACGGCGATGATGACCAGGACGATGAAGGACAGCACCGAGGCGGTGCCGTTGATGGCCAGTCGCCGCCGCCAGTGGTCCTCCCGGTGGGTCAGGTGGTACTTGGCCATGCCGGCCCCGGCCATGGTGAAGCCGGTGAACACGCCGATGGCGTAGAGCGGGATGAGTTTGTCCACCTTGGCCCGGGTGACCGCCAGGATCAGGACGGACACCACGGTCAGGACGATGATGCCGGTCGAGAACACCAGCCGGTGCCCGCGCCGGGTCAGCTGGCGGGGAAGGTACGAGTCCTCGGCGGCGAAGCTGGCCAGGAAGGGGAAGCCGGTGAAGCTGGTATTGGCGGCCAGGATGAGGATGAGTGTCGTCCCGACCTGGAGCAGCCAGTAGAAGACGTTGCCCACTCCGCTGCCGCCGTAGACGAACTTGGCGATCTGGGAGATGACCGTCGGGGTGCCCGATTCATAGGGCACCGGGTGGGTGACGGCGGCCAGGGCCGACACCCCGGCCACCAGCGAGCCGAGGATGACTGCCATGAGGATCATGGTGATCCGGGCGTTGCGCGACTCGGGCCGCCGGAAGATGCTCACCCCGTTGGAGATGGCCTCGGTGCCGGTGAGCGCCGAACCACCGGAGGCGAACGCCTTGAGGACGACGAAGGCGCCGGCTCCGAGCAGCAGCCCGCTCCCGGGCTTGCCGATGGGCACCGATCCGGCAACCCCGTGGATCGGATGGGCGTGGAGCGTGCCGGCGATGGCCCGGTAGGCCCCCACCGTCATCAGGATCACCATGTTGGCGATGAAGAAGTAGGTCGGGACGGCAAAGGTCCGCCCGGCCTCGCGGATGCCCCGCAGGTTTCCGTAGGCGATGAGGATGACCAGGGCGATGGCGATCCAGGTGGTGTCCGGGGTGAGCCCGGGATACACCGAGGTGACGGCGGCCACCCCGGCGGCCACCGACACCGCCACGGTCAGCGTGTAGTCGATGAGCAGGGACATGGCCGCGACCTGGGCCACGGTCAGGCCGAAATTCTCACGGGCCACCACGTAGGCGCCGCCGGCCTTGGTGTACACCTTCACCACCTCGAGGTAGGAGAGGGTCACGAACAACAGGACGAAGATCACGGCGATGCTGACGGGGATGACCAGGGAGTAGGCCGCCACGCCCACGGCGATGACCAGGGGGATGAGCATCTGCTCGGTGGCGTAGGCCGAGGACGAGATCACGTCGGACGACAGCACGGCCAGGGCGGTCGGCTTGCCCAACCGCTCCGAGGTCTGGCGGTCCGAGGAGATCGGGGGGCCCAGCAGCTTGTTCTTCAGCCGGTAGCGCAGCGTCTCGGGCAGGTCCACGCGGCCAGAAGGGGTGATGGTCGGCGCCAGGCGCTTGGCCGGAACCGGGGCGGTGGGCGAGACGGCCACGCCGGTCCCGGCCAGCGGTTCGACCGGATCCACGCCTCCGGTCACCGATGGGTCCACCCCCTCAGTAAATCACGGGCACCGAACCTGCCCCGGGAGGGCCCGGAGGCCTCGGGGGCTTCGCCCAGGCACGAGCCCGGGTGGAGCAGGCCTGAGTTGTCTCGGCCCCGCGATGCGTGTTGCATGGTCGGGTGCACATCGTCATCGTGGGCTGCGGTCGGGTGGGGTCGGGCCTCGGCATCGGGCTCGTGGAGCAGGGGCATACCGTCGCCATCATCGACCGCAACGCCAAGGCCTTCCGCAGGCTCCCGGAGGCGTGGCCGGGCACCACCGTGGTCGGCTCGGGCTTCGATCGCGACGACCTCGACCGGGCCCGCGCCGTGGAGGCGACCGCGCTGGCCGCCGTGACCAGCGGCGACAATTCCAACATCCTGACCGCCCGCATCGCCCGGGAGACCTACCAGATCCCGAATGTGGTGGCCCGCATCTACGATCCCCGGCGGGCCCAGATCTACCTCCGCCTGGGCATCCCGACGGTGGCCACGGTGTCGTGGACTATCGACCAGGTGCGCCGCCGGCTTATCGGGGGCGACGTCGAGTCCGACTGGTCCGATCCCACCGGCACGCTCTCCCTGGTGGAGCGCGAGCTGCCCGAGCGGTGGGCGGGGAAGCGGCTGGCCGACCTGTCGGTCCCCGGTGAGGTCACCGTGGTCGCCGTCACCCGGGCCGGGGTGGCCAGGCTCGACTTCCGGGACCTGGTCGGCCAGGACGGGGACGTCCTCCATCTCATGGTCACCGACACCGCCCTCGACCGGCTCAATTCCCGCCTCCGGGGGAAGGCCGTCACGCCGGGACCACCCGGGTCGCCCGACGGTCAGCCGTCCCGCCGGGCCGACGGCGGGGTCGCGCCCGGAGTCGGCGGCGACGCCGCCACCGGGAGCCGATCGTGAAGGTGGCCATCGCCGGGGCGGGCAGCGTCGGGACTGCCATCGCCGCGGACCTCCACGGCGGGGGTCACGACGTCCTGATCATCGAGCGGGACCCCGACCTGGTGGCCCGCATCCGCGGCGACCTGGACATCACCTGGGTGGTGGCCGACGCCTGCGAGGTCGCCTCACTCGATGCCGCCGGGCTCTCGACCGTCGACGTGGTGGTGGCGGCCACCGGCGACGACGAGGACAACCTGGTGGTGTCCCTGCTGGCCAAGCAGGAGTTCGCCGTTCCCCGCGTGGTGGCCCGGGTCAACCACCCCAAGAACCAGTGGCTGTTCACCGAGACGTGGGGCGTGGACGTGTCGGTCTCCACCCCGCAACTGATGACGGCCCTGGTCGAGGAGGCGGTGTCGGTGGGCAGCCTGGTCCGCCTGCTCCGCTTCGAGGGGGGGAACGCCCACCTGGTGGAGGTCACCCTGGCCGAGGACTCGCCCGCGGCCGGCGTCTCGCTGGTCGAGCTCGGGGTGCCCCGGGAGGCCACGGTGGTGGCCGTGGTGCGGAGCGACCGTCTGATCGTGCCCCGGGGCGACACCCGGTTGGCGGTCGGCGACGAGGTCCTGGTGCTGGTCACCGCCGATGCAGAGGACAAGGTGCAACAGCTGTTGGTGGGACACTGAGAGCATGAGGGCCGCCTTCTTCGACCTGGACAAGACCGTGATCGCCAAGGCGTCCATCGCCGCCTTCGGCCGGCCGCTGTACCGGGGTGGGCTGATCAACCGGCGCCTGGTGGTGAGGGCCGTGGCCTCCCAGCTCATCTACCTCCACCTCGGAGCCAGCGAGCAGAAGCTGGCCCGGATCCGCGAGTCGATCCTCATGCTGACCAAGGGATGGGACCACGACCAGATCAGAGAGATCGTGCGGGAGGCCCTGGAGGAGACCGTCGAGCCCATCATCTACGCCGAGGCCCTCGACCTCATCGAAGGGCATCGGGCCGCAGGCCACAAGGTCTACCTGGTGTCGGCGTCCCCGGAGGTCATCGTCCAGCCATTGGCCGAGCACCTGGGGGTCGACGGCTCCATCGCCAGCCGGCCCGTGGTCGACGACGAGGGCCGGTACACGGGCGAGATGGACTTCTACGCCTACGGGCCCTTCAAGGCCGACGCCATGCGGGAGCTGGCCGCACGCGAGGGACTCGATCTCGAGGACTCGTCGGCCTACTCGGACTCCTACACCGACCTGCCCATGCTGGAGGCGGTCGGCCACCCCGTGGCCGTCAATCCCGATCGGGTGCTGGCCAAGGTGGCCAAGGAGCGCGACTGGGAGGTCATGCAGTTCACCAAACCGGTGCGCCTGCGCGACCGGGTGGGCGTCCCCAGCCTGTCGATGACCGCCACCGCCGCGGGCATCATGGCTGCCGCCTCGGCCGGGGCCCTGGTGGCCTGGCGCCTGGCCCGTCGCACCGCTCGGTAGCAGCAGCCGCCGGAACGGTCTCGTGGCGCGCCAAAGGCGCGCCACTCACGAAACGTGGTCGGCGCGCCCGGTGGAGTGGTGGGGGCTGCTCAGGAAGGACGGAGCCGCTTGGCGGCGACGACACCCAGGGCGACGATGATGGCGAGGATGAGGAGCTTCTTCATGGGAAGGATGGTACCCCCTCCGCCCGCACCCCGCTCCCGGGACGATGCCGGCGATACTCAGACGGTCAGGAGGTCCCGGGCCCCGGTGTCGGACGACGGGTGGCGCAGCTTGGACATGGCCCGGGCCTCGATCTGGCGGATCCGCTCGCGGGTCAGGTTGAAGTGCTCGCCGACCTCTTCGAGCGTGCGGGGCTCGCCGCGGTCGAGGCCGAAGCGCAGCCGCAGGATCTCACGCTCACGCTCGTCGAGAGGAGACAGCAGCCGGCCGATCTCCTCGGGGAGCAGGGAGACGGCGGCCACCTCGAAGGGGGATTCCGCTGAGCGGTCCTCGACGACGTCGCCGAGCTCGGCGTCGCCGTCCTCCCGGAGGGGCTCCGACAGGGACAGCGGCTCGGCCCGAAACCGCAGCGCCTCCACCAGCTTGTCCTCGGGCATCTCGACCTCGGCGCCCAGCTCGGCCAGGGTCGCCGGCCGCCCGTACTTGAGCTCGAGGCGGGCCTGGGCCTTCTGGACCCGGGCCAGGGTGTCGCCCGCGTGCACGGGCAGGCGGATGGTCCGACCGGTGTTGGCGATACCCCGGGTGATGGCCTGGCGGATCCACCAGGTGGCGTACGTCGAGAATTTGAAGCCCTTGCGCCAGTCGAACTTCTCGACGGCGTGCATGAGGCCGAGGTTGCCCTCCTGGATGAGGTCGAGCAGGGGCAGGCCCGAGGCCTGGTACTTCTTGGCGATGGAGACGACCAACCGGAGGTTGGACTGCACGAAGGTCTGCTGGGCCCCCTCACCCTGCAGGGTGGTGCGCCTCAGTTCCCGCTTCTTCGCCGGTGTCAGGCCCTTGGGCGCCGATGCCAGCTGGGCGTCCGCCTCCCGGCCGGCCTCGATGGCCTGGGCCAGTCGGACCTCGTCGTCCTTGGTCAACAACGGGTACTGGCCGATGTCGGTCAGATACAACCGAACCAGATCTTCGTCGTCTCGTTCGAGGCGCTCCTTTGCCAACTTCACCGGGTCCTTCGTTTTCCCCACCAACACGTGGGGGACGGCCGAACCTCATCCAGCGGCACCGGCCTGTCGGCGGTCGCTGATTCGGGTCTGGCGCTTTCGGGCGCAACGATTGCTGCGTTCGAAGTTTACCGGACGCGTCAACCCCTCCATGCGACAGGGGGCGTCGCGGGGCTTGCAGGCGGGTCAGTCCCCCGGCACGGACTCGGGCAGTGTCACCAGCCCTGACCTGGCCCCCGCCCCCACCACGGCCGATTCGAGGCGCTCGAGGAACTGATAGACGGCGGTGACATCGTGGGGCCGGGTCACCAGGCGCTCCACCAGGCGCTCACCCGCCTGCCAGTCGTCGATCTCGTCGTTGAGCACCAGGCGCAGCGCCCGCATTACCGGCCCGTCGGTCACCGGCGCCGCCACCCGCAGGTGCCGCTCGTAGCTCGTGACCAGTCGCGGCAGCACCACCCGGTACAGGCCGGCCAGCCGGGGCAGGGCCCCGGGGCGGTCCGCCCGTTCGTCCGTGGCCGGCGGCCAGGAGGATCCCGGTGCGTCGGAGGGCAGGGCCACGCCGGCCAGGGCGGCGAACAGCGCCGCCGTCGGGGCCGCCGGCACGGTCAGGCCGTCGGGGTCCACACCGTCGAGGACCGGCAGCCGCTCGGCCCACAGGTCGGCGTGCCAGGCATGGCGCATGCTCTGCCCGTCCAGATGGACCTGCACGGACGTGATGGGCATGTCGGTGACCCACTCGCCGAGCACCCGGTAGAGGGCGCTCTCGATCCACCGGTACTGACCAACCAGCGCCGCGGTAGAGCCGAGCGGGAGCGTCACCATCTCCGCGTCGGGCCGGGCCCCTTGGTGGCCGGTGGTGTCGGAGGTGTCGGCGGTGTCAGCAGGGTCGGTCAGCTCAGACAACGGCCGGCTGCTCCCCGCCCGGTCGCCCCGACGGGCCGTCAGGCCCGGCCACCCCGGACCGATAGTGGTTGGTGATGGGCATCCGCCGATCCTTGCCGAAGGCCTTGCCCGAGATCCGGACCCCGGGGGGCATCTGGCGGCGCTTGTACTCGGCCCGGTCCACCAGCGCCACCACGCGGGCGACGGCCCCGGGATCGAGCCCGGCGGCGATCAGGTCGTCCGCCGACCGGTCGCCCTCGACGTATCCCGCCACCACGGGGTCGAGGACCGAGTAGGGCGGCAGCGACTCGTCGTCGCGCTGGTCGGGACGCAGCTCGGCCGACGGGGCCTTGGTCAGGACCGGATCGGGGATCAGATCGAAGCCGGCCCGTCGGTTCCGGTAGCGGCACAGGGCGTAGACCAGCGTCTTGGGAACGTCCTTGATCACCGCGAACCCTCCCGCCGAGTCGCCGTAGAGGGTCGAGTAGCCGGTGGCCATCTCGCTCTTGTTGCCGGTGGTGAGCACGATCCAGCCCCGGGCGTTGGACAGCGCCATGAGCAGCACCCCACGGATGCGCGACTGCAGGTTCTCGTCGGTCAGCCCGCTGGTCTCCCCTCCGAGCAGGGGGGCCAGACTCGAGGACAGGGCCCGGTGGGCCTCCTCGATGGGCACGGTGGCGACCGCGACCCCCAGGTTGGCGGCCAGCGTCACCGCGTCGGCCACCGACCCGTCACTCGAGTAGCGCGACGGCATCGTCACCCCGTGGACACGGCCGGAGCCGAGGGCGTCGACGGCGATGGCGGCGACCAGGGACGAGTCGATCCCCCCGGACAGGCCGATCACCGCGTCGGTGAAACCGTTCTTGGCCACGTAGTCGCGGGTGCCGAGCACGAGTGCCTCATAGACCTCCGCCTCGGGGTCGAGGACCGGTGCCAACCGATTGGCGGCCCGCGCCATGGATGTCCGCTGCGGGCGCGTGCTCACGGTGACCGTGCCCGCATCGGCGTCAGGGGGCAGGCCTCCGGGATCGACGTCGAGGTCGGCCACCAGCACCTCCTCGACGAACTGTCCCGCCGAGGCCACGATGGCCCCTGCGGCGTCCACCATCACCGATGCTCCGTCGAACACCAGCTCGTCCTGCCCGCCCACCTGGTTCACGTACACGATGGGGCAGCCCGTCTCGGCCACCCGGTCGGCCACCACCTCCAGCCGCTCAGTCCGCCGGCCCTGCGAGTAGGGGGAGGCGTTGAGGTTCACCAGCAGCCGCGCCCCGGCCGCCGCCTGTTCGGCCATGGGCCCGGCGGCAGACCACATGTCCTCGCAGATGGTGACCCCGACCGGCACCGCCGCCACCACGTACCGGGTCGGCGGCCCCTCCCCCGGGATGAACCACCGCTGCTCGTCGAAGACCCCGTAGTTCGGGAGCAGACGCTTGAAGTACCGGCCGGCGACCCGGCCGTCGACGCAGACGGCGGCGGCGTTGACCAGCCGCCCGGAGGGATCAGTGTCCACATACCCCACGACCGCGGCGCAGGCGCCGGTGGAGGCGGCGATGCGGGCGAACACGGCCAGGTTGTCGGCGATGAACGCGGGCCGACTGAGCAGGTCCTCGGGCGGGTACCCGGTGACGGTCAACTCCGGGAACACGGCCAGGTCGGCGCCATCGCCCTCGGCCTCGGACAGGGCGCCGAGAATGCGCCGCGCGTTGCCCTCGAGATCGCCCACCACCGTGTTGATCTGGCAGGCGGCCACCCGCAGTCGAGCCATGCGGTCAGCCTACCGGTGACGCTGCCTGGTCTTTCCTGCCCTGCGGCCATCCAACCAGTCGGACGGGACCATCCCCAGTCCCACTACAGTTCTGCGAGTTAACCGTCCGTTCATATTCGGGTAACGGGGGGGAAATCGCCACCTGCGATAGTGGTTCGTCCGTTGGACCCCATCTCCCGCGTCGTGGCTCGAGGCGACGGGCAGGGAGGGGACACCGACTCCCTTCACCGGTGGGGCCAGTGAGCGGGGTCCGGAGTGGTAGAACAACCGAGCAACAGAGGGAGAGCACGTGCCTTACCAAGCTGAGTACATCTGGATCGACGGGACCGAGCCTTCACCGTTGCTCCGAAGCAAGACCAAGATCGTGGCGGACGGCCAGGAGCCGGGCATCTGGGGATTCGACGGCTCGAGCACCAACCAGGCCTTGGGACACGACTCCGACTGCGTGCTCCGACCGGTGTTCACCTGCCCCGACCCCTTGCGGGGACCGACCGACAAGCTGGTGATGTGCGAGGTGGAGCTCACCGACTTCTCCCCCCATCCGACCAACACGCGGGCCAAGCTGCGGGCCATCGCCGAGCAGTACGCAGATCAGGAGCCGATGTTCGGCATCGAGCAGGAGTACACCTTCATCAAGGACGGCCGTCCCCTCGGCTGGCCGGTGGCCGGCTACCCGGCGCCCCAGGGCCCCTACTACTGCGGCGTGGGCGGCGACAAGATGCCCGGACGCGAGATCGTCGAGCTGCACACAGCGGCGTGCATCGAGGCCGGGCTCGGCATCGAGGGCACCAACGCCGAGGTCATGATGGGGCAGTGGGAGTTCCAGGTGGGCGTGCTCTCGCCGCTGGACATCTCCGACCACCTATGGGTGGCGCGTTGGCTGCTGTTCCGCATCGCCGAGGACTTCGACGTCTACGCCACCCTGGAGCCCAAGCCGATCTTGGGCGACTGGAACGGCGCCGGGGCGCACACCAACTTCTCCACCAAGGCCATGCGTGAAGAGGGTGGCTGGGACGCCATCATCGCCGGATGCGAGGCCATCGGGAAGAGGATCGACGAGCACATCGCCGTGTACGGCGTGGGCATCGAGTTCCGCCTGACCGGGGCGCACGAGACCGAGCACTTCAGCAAGTTCAGCTACGGGACGTCCGATCGCGGCGCCTCCATCCGCATCCCGTGGGCGGTGGCCAAGGCCAAGAAGGGATGGCTCGAGGACCGTCGTCCCAACGCCAACATGGACCCCTATCAGGTGGCCGCAGTGATGGTCGAAACCGTCTGCGGGGACGCGGCAGGGAGCTGATCGTCCGGCGCACCGGCTCCCGTCGGCGGGGCGCCTTGCGGGCGGTCGCGGTCGGAGCGGCACCCGTCCGCACGCCGCGGCATGAACGGCGGCCGCTGCGGCCTGCGACAATGGTGCCATCAACCGCGACGATCCTCATGCCACGACCCCGACGGGCCCGGAGGTGCCCGACCCCATGAGGAGCCAAGAGGAGTATGTCCTCCAGACAGTCGAGCAACGCGGCATCCGGTTCGTGCAACTGTGGTTCACCGACGTGCTGGGGACGCCCAAGACGTTCAGCATCACGCCCGCCGAGCTGGAGAACGCCCTCGACGAGGGGATGACCTTCGATGGGTCGGCCATCGACGGGTTCAGCCGGGTCCAGGAGAGCGACGTGCTGGCCCGGCCCGACGCCAACACCTTCCAGCTCCTCCCCTGGCACGGCCACGGCCAGTCCGGCATCGCCGGCGAGAATGCCCAGGTCCAGGTGGCCCGGGTGTTCTGCGACATCGTGGATCTCGACGGCTCCCCCTTCCAGGGAGACCCCCGCCACGTGCTGCGCCGGAGCCTCGACCGGGCCCACGACCGGGGATTCACCTTCTTCGCCTCCCCGGAGATCGAGTACTTCTACTTCGCCGATGCGGACCCGTCCCATCCGCCGGTGACCCTGGACAGCGGGTCGTACTTCGAGCTGACCGTGGCCGACCGAGCCAGCGACATCCGCCAGCGCACGGTGTTGACCCTGGAGGAGATGGGCATCCCGGTCGAGCACGCCCAGCACGAGGACGCGCCCAGTCAGCACGAGATCGACCTGCGCTACACCGACGCCCTGACCATGGCCGACACCATCATGACGGTGCGGCTGGTGGTGAAGGAGATGGCGCGCCAACAAGGTGTGTTCGCCAGCTTCATGCCCAAGCCCCTGGCCGGCGTGCAGGGCTCGGGCATGCACACCCACATGTCCCTCTTTCGGGGGGACACCAACGCCTTCGTGGACGACGGGCGTCCCGGCGGCCTGTCCGAGGTGGCCGAGGGGTTCATCGCCGGTCTCCTGCGCCACGCCCCCGAGATCACCGCCGTCACCAACCAGTGGGTGAACTCCTACAAGCGGCTCGTCTCCGGCTACGAGGCTCCCATCCATGTCTCGTGGGCCCGCAACAACCGCTCCGCGCTGGTGCGGGTGCCGGTGGTCAAGCCGGGCAAGGTCGATTCCACCCGGGTCGAGTACCGCTCGCCCGACAGCGCCTGCAATCCCTACCTGGCCTTCGCCGTCATCCTGGCCGCCGGGCTCCGGGGCATCGAGAAGGGCTACGACCTCCCGCCCGAGGCCGACGACAACCTCTTCGCCCTCAGTCCCGAGGAGCTGGCGGCCAAGGGGATCCTCCACCTACCCGGCAGCCTCAACGAGGCGCTCGGCCTCATGGAGTCCTCCGACCTGCTGGCCGAGACCCTGGGCGAGCACGTCTTCGAGTGGTTCATCCGCAACAAGCGGGCCGAATGGGCGGAGTACAAGGCCCATGTCACCCAGTTCGAGCTCGACCAGTACCTGCCGCAGCTGTAACCGGGCATCGGCCACCGACCGAGAGGAGGGGAACACGACCATGGAGCCGCTGCTGTGCTTCCCCGCCGCGCCGCCCACGGCCATCACCTCCGTCCTCGATCGTGCCGGCTACCCGTGGCTCGGCATCGACAAGCCCGAGGCGGCCGAGACCGAGGAGCCCGAGGACGGATGGTCCGGGGCGGTGATCTCGAGCAGCGAGGATCCCATCGGCGCCTTCCTGCTGTGCCGGCACCTGCGCAAGCGGGAGGTCCCCCTAGCCCCGGTCATGGTGGTGGTCCCGGTCGACCAGCTCGGCGAGCTCGAGCTCCGCGAGGACCTGTTCGACGACCTGTGCCTCGAGCCGGTCAACGCCGACGAGCTCGGTGCCCGGCTGGCCCATCTGTTCTGGCGCACCGGCCGCGGGTTGCGGCCGGATCTCCTCGAGCACGGGCCGCTGGTCCTCAACCTCGAGACCTACCAGGCCGCGGTGGCCGGCAAGGTGATGGACCTGACCTACATGGAGTACGAGCTGCTGCGCTTTTTGGCCGCCCGACCGGGCAAGGTGTTCACCCGCGAGACGCTGCTCAGCCGGGTGTGGGGCTACGAGTACTACGGGGGAGCGCGGACCGTCGACGTCCACGTCAGGCGGCTGCGGGCCAAGCTGGGCGAGGAGCACGCCCATCTGATCCAGACGGTCAGGTCGGTCGGCTACCGGTTCGGGCAGACCAACTGGACACCTTGAGCGCCAACTCCGGCCGTCCCGGCCCGGGATGTCAGGAGGCCAGGTAGGCCCACAGCTCCACCTCCACCGCCGCACCCATCGGGAGCCCGGCCACGCCCACCACCGAGCGGGCCGGTCGATGGTCGGCGAAGAACGCCGCATACGCAGCGTTGACGGCCGCGTACCCGTCCATGTCGGTCACGAACACCGTGGTCTTGACCACATCGGCGGGGGTGGCCCCGTTGTCCCGTAGCAGCCGGTCGGCATTGGCCAGGGCCTGGGTGAGCTGGGCCGGGGCCCCGCCCTCCACCAAGGTGGCCGGGGAGGCACGGCCCTCTGTGCCCGGTCGGAGGCCGAGCTGGCCCGAGCAGATCAGCCAGGGGCCGGCTCTGACGATGGGGACGTAGGGACCGATGGGCGTACTCATGGGTTGCTCCTGGCGTCGGGCGACTCGGCGGACGATGCATCCGTTGGGGACGGACGGTCAGCCTACGGGCCGACGCCGAGGGGGCGAGGAGTGCGAGGAGGGCTTGGGCACTGACGGATGCGCCGGCGGGCAACGCCTCAGCGCCGGCCGGCTCCCCCACGATCGGTGGGCCATTCGGGTGGGAGCCCGTCGGCCAGCCACCGGGCCGCGGCGACAGCCGCGAACACGGCGTCGGACCCGTTGACCGCCGGCCGGTCGGATCCGGGGAGGGTGGTCACCGTCACCCTGGGCGTGGCCCGGGCCTGCAGGATCCCGAAGGAGCGCACCGTGAGGTCGCGCACGGCACCACCGTCGTCCACGGCGATGCCCTCGGAGCGCACCCATCCCAGGGCCTGATGCGTGGCCCCGATGCAATAGGAGCGCAACACCACCGCATCGAGGACCGAGCCGGCGTCGACATGGACGTCGATGGAACCGTCGGGCCGGCAGCGGGCCACGGCGCGCCCACCGGACGGCGCCGACACTTCGATGGGCACGTCGACTCGGGCGCCGACATCCTGGCCGCCGACCACGCGGGCACAGGCGGCCAGCACGGCGGCTTCCGCCCATACCGAGGCCCGCAGGTCGAAGGAGATCGGTGGCCCGGACAGCGGCACCGCTGCGAGGTCGAGGCCCGGCGCCACCACCGCCACCGCGGCCGTCACCTGGCGCCACCGTTCCTCCGAGACCCCGCCCGACGGAATCCCCACCCGCAGGACGCCGCGACCGTCGGGATCGATACCGCCGGCCACCGGTGGCCGCTTGGGGCCGTGGCGCACCACGTCCTCCCGGGACCAGAGCACCCGGACCGGACGCCGGTGCTCATCGGCGAGCCGCCTGGCGTCCGCCATGACCGGCGAGTGCAGCTTGCCTCCGAAGGCACCGCCGTTGGCACAGGGGGACGCCGCCGCCCCCCCGGGCGCGCACCACGACGCATCGGGCTCGACGTAGGCCGGCTCGACCCAGCCGGTGCGCAGGGTGAGGGCCCAGGGCCCGGATGGGAGGGAGACCGGATGGTCCAGAGCCAGACTCGAGCTCCGCCCCTGCACCTTGCCGGCCAGGGCCCGGGCCGCCACCACCGACTCGGCCACGGCGTAGCCCCCCTTGCTGTCCGGCACCGCCACCAGGGCATCGGGCGGGCAGGTGTCGTCGGCGAACCCCGCCTGACCGAGGACCACGGCCCGTCCGACCTGCTGGGCGACGCCGCCTTCGAGGCCGGCCCGACGGGCGGCCTGATCCAGATCGCGGTCCGGCGGTCGATCCTCCCCGGCTGACGCCTCCTCTCCGAGGACGGCGAGGGCGGCTTCCCGGACGGTCTGCCATCCGGTGCACCGGCAGAGATGGGCCACCAGCGCCTGGTCGACGCGCTCGGGCGTGACAGCCGGCCCGGACAGCCCGGTCGGCGCCCGTTCGGGTGACAGCGCTGCCAGTCGCATCACGATCGCCGGGGTGCAGAACCCACATTGGCTTCCCCCGGCGGCGACCAGCGCGTCGGCCCATCGCTCGCGCTCGGGATCCGGCAGCCCGTCGAGCGTGGTCACGGTCCGGCCGTCGAGGCGTCGGACCGGCGTCACGCATGACACCCGGGGGGCGCCGTCCACCCACACGGTGCAGCATCCACACTGACCCTGGGGGCTGCACCCGTCCTTGACCGATCGGATACCGACCTGGTCGCGGAGCACGTCGAGCAGCGACGCCCCTTCGTCGGCTACTTCGACGTCGGTGCCGTCGACTCGAAGCCGGATCAGTGGATCAGCGCTTCAGCGGCCCAGCGGCTCAGCTGAAAGAGGAGCCGCAGCCGCAGGTGCGGCTGGCGTTGGGGTTCGTGACGTGGAACCCGGCACCCTGGAGACCGTCGCTGTAGTCGAGGGTCGAGCCCTTCAACAGGTCGGCGCTGGTGGCGTCGACCACGACCCGTACGGTGCCGAACTCGCGCACCACATCGTCGTCGGCCACGTCGGCGTCGAAGAACATCTCGTAGCTGAAGCCCGAGCAGCCGCCGGGGCGGACCGCCACCCGCAGGGCCAGATCATCGATGTCCTCTTGCGCCAGAAGCTCGGCGACCTTGGTGGTGGCCACGTCGGTGAGGGTGACCGGATTCGGCTTCTTCCCGATGCTGACGGTCTGCATGGTGGCACTCATCGTCGCTCCTCCTGGATCGCGAAACTGCATCAAGCGTACCCGCGCCCGGGTGGGGGTGAGACATCGCATCGGGTGGCACGGCAGGCGGGACCGGTAGAATTGCCGAGGTGACCAGGTCCGAGAGTTCCGCCGTCGAGGGGACGGCGCCGTCCGGGGAGCTGTCCGAGGTCACCGTGCGCAACGCCCTCCGGGGTGTGATCGACCCCGAACTGGGCGCCGACATCGTGGAGCTGGGCATGGTGACGGCCGTGGCTGTCGCCGAGGATGGCGCCGTGGACGTCGAGGTGGCCCTGACGGTGGCCGGCTGCCCGCTCCGCACGCAGATCAAGAGGGATGTGGAGACCCGCGTGGGGGCCCTCCGGGGGGTCCGCACCGTCGAGGTGAGCACCGGGGTCATGGACGCCGAGCAGCGCCAGGCCGTCATGGCCCGGGCCCGCCTGCTGGCCCGGGACCCGGCGCCGGCGACCGACATCCCCCACACGGCGCGGGTGATCGCCGTGGCCTCGGGCAAGGGAGGGGTCGGGAAGAGCTCGGTCACCGTCAACCTGGCCGTGGCCATGGCCCGTCGGGGGTTGACGATCGGGGTGCTCGATGCCGACATCTGGGGGTTCTCCGTTCCCCGCCTGCTCGGGATGCAGGGGGAGGTGGAGGCCCGGGACAAGAAGATGGTGCCCCTCAAGCGGCGCGTCGGAGACGGGGTGCTGCGGGTCCTGTCGATGGGGTTCCTGGCTGACGAGGACAGCGCCATCATGTGGCGGGGGTTGATCCTCAACCGCGCCGTCCAGCAGTTCCTCGAGGACGTGCACTGGGGAGACCTCGACTATCTCCTCATCGACATGCCTCCGGGCACCGGCGACATCCAGATGGGACTGGCCCGCATGCTGCCGCGCACCGAGGTCATTGTCGTCACCACTCCCCCGGTCGCCGCCCAGAAGGTGGCGGCCCGCACCGCGGACATGGCCCGCAAGGGCTACCTGCGGGTGGCCGGGGTGATCGAGAACATGAGCGACTTCACCTGCGAGCACGGCACGTCCTACGCCCTGTTCGGATCGGGTGGCGGCGCCCGCCTGGCCGCCGACGTCGGCGTCCCGTTGATCGGGCAGATCCCCCTCCATCCCTCGGTGGCCGCCGGCGGGGACGCGGGGACACCGGTGGCTCTCGACGCCAGCCAGCCCCTGGCCGAGGTTTTCGACCGCATCGCCGACGCCGTGATCACCACCATCGCCCCCGTGGTGGCCATGGACGGCTGCTCGGTGCGGCTGCTCGAACAGGTCGAGGCCGCCGTGGCCGCCGGGACGGCGGACGACGGTCCCCGCCAGGCGGTAGAGACCGGCGCCCCCTAGTTGTACCGACCCTCGTTGTTCTGACCGGCCCTTTCGCGGCCCGGTCGATCAGATCAGGCTGTGTTCGCCCTCGGGCCCCAGGCGGCCCGGGCCGCATCGGAGAGGTCGTCGTGGAACCCCGGCCCCGAGGCCAGCCGGTCGGCGAGGGCCTCCTCGTAGCCGCTGTCGCCAGGTCGCAGGATGAGGAGGTGGCCGTCCTCGATGAGGACGATGGGAAGCACGGTGGGGACGTCGGTGACCTGCCGGGCCCACGCCATGACCTCATCGGTGGACCGGAACGACTCGATGGTCTTGAGATTGCTGATCGTCGGCGGGAGGAGCTCGATGTCCCCGGCGGTGTTGCGGGCCAGCGCCTCCCCGGGCTGGACCCAGATGGTGGCGATGGTCTCGCCGTCGTCGTGGCTGGCCACCTGGCCGGGCGGCGCCGCGGTGATGAAGAACCTGGTGTCGTAGCGCTTCGGGGCCACCTCGGGGGTGATCCAGTGGCTCACGTAGTGGACATGGTCGGCCGCCAGCACCAGGTCTTCCTGCCGGCACACGTCGAGCAGCCGCGTGGTCCCCGCGTTGACCGCCCGGCGATAGGCGGCGAACCGCCGGGCCGTGTCAGGCTCGCCGGTGTCGAGCAGGGCGCCGTGGTCGGGATGGGCGTCGTCACGGCGCTGCGCCAGCATCACCCCCGCCTCCTCGAAGCACTCCCGGAGGGCGGCCACCCAGAACGCCAGCCCACCCGAGTCAATGCCCAGGATCTCGCTGGCCTCTGCGTCGGTCCGACCCCGGCACAGGGCCTCGGCGGCCCGCCCCCGGTCCTCAGGATCGACCGAGCCTCCCGGGAAGACATAGGCCCCGGCCACGAACTCGGAAGCCAGGTTGCGCCGCAGCATGCACACCTCGATGGACGGATGTCCCTGCTCATCGAGGGCGTCGCGGATGAGCATCACGGTGGCGGCATCGCGGATGGGAACGCTCATTGGGTGCACGCTACCGCCCGGCATGTGAGCCGGTCAGGCAGAGCGTGGGGAGATCACGAGGCGCCCAGCATGGATCGGGTCGTGAGCGCCCCCGAATCGACCAGGGCACTGGTGGCCAACTCGCCGAAAGCGGCGGGGTCGGCAATGAGCCAGGCGTGGGCGCCGTCGACCACCACCCCGTCCACACCTGCGGCCCGGCGGAGGTCGTCGAACGCGGAGCGGGGCACTAGCCCGTCCCGGTCCGACCACGCCACGGTCACCGGAATGCCCCACTTGGCGATGGCCCGAACCTCGTGGACCAGATCGGCCCGCCGGATGAACTCGCCGGTCCGGAACATGCCGAGGGGGTTCTGCAACAAGTTGGGGATGAAGTCCTCCAACAGGGCGGGAAGGAGCCGGAACAGTCGTGGGGAGTTCAACAGGTCGGTGCTGAAACGGCGCCCCCAGTCCCACACCGGGCGCTCGACCATGGTGCGGACCTCGTTGGGGAACAGTGCCCACGTGGGGCTGCCGATGGCGTTGGCCAACAACAGCGCCGAGGCCCGCCAGGGCTGCTCATAGACGAAGGCGGTGGCCACACCGCCGCCGAACGAGTGCCCGGCGACCAGGGCGAGCTTGTCCTCGGCCACGGCGTCGAGAAACCTCCCGACCCAGGTGGCGTACCCGGAGAAGGTGCGGTGTTCGGCCGTCAGCTCGCGCGTTCCGCCGAAACCCGGCAGTGCCGGCGCGTAGACGCGGCATCCGGCGCGGCTCATGGCCTGGATCGGCTTCCGGTAGGCGTTGGGGCGGAGCCCCCATCCATGGAGGAAGAGAGCGGGCGGGCCGGTGCCGGTCACCGCGTAGCGGACCCGATGTCCGTCGACGACGACCTCGTCCCAGTCGAACCCCGCCGCCACATCCGACCGATCAGGATGATCCGCCGTCTCCCGGTCGTGCTGCCCCATGGTCGCTTCCGACATGGCCGCTCAGTGTAGGCCCCAACTCCCCGGGCGAGGGGGTTCATCCACGCGGCGCGGCCAACCGAACACCGAGGGTGCCCCACCGATCGGCCGAGGTCCCCGGTCGTCCCGGCCCGCCGACCCCAGACCCCCTGGCCGACCAGTTACGCTCACAGCGATCAGTTAACGAATCGGGGACTGCGGAACGATGGCTCAGGACCAGAACAAGACCCAGACCGGGGGGAACAAACCCAAGCCCGCCAACGGCCCGGGCGGGTCTGGCGGCCAGAGCGCCAAGGACCGCAGCCGTGCTCAGAGTCGGTCCGTGGCCCGGGATGACCCGTCACGAGACGGGGAGTAGTTGGCCTCCGAGGCGGACGGTGGTGGGAGCGATCCGGGGTCCGCTGCATCGACGCCTGACCCCGTGGCGATCTACGGTGAGCCGATAGACGGCAACGAACCGGAGCATCACGATCCGTCGAGGCGTACGGCCCGGTTCGCCTGGGGTGCCGTGGTGGTCATCCTGGTCGGTGTCGTCGGCCTGGTGATCTACGCCCTGGCCGGAACGCCGTCCACACCCCAGACGGTCCAGCGGACGATGACCGCGGACGACGTGGTCTCGGCGCTCACCAAGGTGCCCCCCTCCGTGTTCGATTCGGTTGGGGTCAACTCGCCCGAGGCTCAGCTGGTCCCTCCGACCGTGCTCACCGGGCAGCCGTCGCTGGTCTCGTTGGGCAAGCCCGAGGTCCTGTTCGTCGGCGCCGAGTTCTGCCCGTTCTGCGGATCGGAGCGGTGGCCGCTGATCGTGGCCCTGTCCCGCTTCGGGCACTTCTCCACCCTCCGCAACATGCAGTCTGCGGAAACCTCCGTCTTCCCCGGCATCCAGACCTTCAGCTTCGTGGGCACGTCCTACTCGAGCCCGTACCTCACCCTGACCTGTGTCGAGCTGTTCTCCGACGCCGTCAACGCCCACGGCGTCTTCACCCGGATCGCCAGGCTGAGCCCGGCCCAGTCCGCGCTGGTCAACCGGTACGGCGCCACCGGGACCACGACCGGGTCGCTGCCCTTCGTGGACATCGACAATCAGATGGTGACGTCCACGTCCGGGTACAGCCCCGCGGTGATCATGCGACAGTCCCAGGCGGCCATCGCCGGCGAGCTCAGTCAGACCCACGCCAGGACCGGACAGGCCATCGTGGCCTCGGCCAACTACCTGACGGCAGGGATCTGCGCGGCCACCTCCCAACAACCGGGTGACGTGTGTGCCAGCAAGGGCGTGCGGCTGGCGGCGCAGTCCCTCGGAATGGGCTGACCTGGCTCAGGCAGGCTCAGGGCAGGCGACGCGACGTCAGCCCACCCGCCGATCCGCCATCTGCTTACGCTCCATCTCGTTCAGGCCACCCCAGATGCCGTGAGGCTCGTGGATCCGAATGGCGTAGTCGAGACATTCGGCCCGAACCGCGCAGGTACGACAGATCGACTTGGCCCGGTCCTCCCGTTGCAGTTTCTCGTCCTTGCGCTCGGCGTGGGCTGGCGGAAAGAAAATCTCAGCCTGCGGTCCACGGCACGACGCCTTCAATTGCCAAGCATCGACTGCTGCTTGCTCCACTTGCCCAACTCCCCCTGTCACACCCATCGGGTTCCTCTCCCGCAACGGAACGTACTCCCACCGGTGGCGGGAAACAAGGGGTCTGACCAGGATTTCTAAGCACTCACCCTCGGTGCGTGGACAAAGGACCACTCACCGTCGGGATCGCCTGGCCAGGGGCAGGAGTGGAGCAGCGGCACCGGACCCGGACACTACGCTCCACTAGGTCATGGACATCAGCGCCTTCCTGGGCCAGAGCCGGGTCCTCATCGTGGCTGGTAAGGGCGGCGTGGGGAAGACGACCATGGTGGCGGCACTGGCCCATCTGGCCGCCCGAGCCGGACTGTCGGTGCTGGTGGTCGAGCTCGAAGGCCGCCAGGGCGTGGCCACCGCCTTCGGGAGCGGCGACCCCCTCGACTACACCGGTTCCGTGCTCAAGGCGGCCGGGGTGGAATCGATCGGCGATGCCCATACGGGCAGCAGCACCGCCATCCCGCCCGGGACGGTGCAGGCCCGGACCATCACTCCGGATGACGCCCTGCTCGAGTACCTGGCCGATCACGGCCTGCGCCGGGTATCCAAGCGACTGATGTCCTCGGGGATCATCGACCTGGTGGCCGGGGCCATCCCCGGCATCCGGGACATCCTGGTGCTGGGGAAGGTGAAGCAGATCGAGCGCAGCGGGATCGCCGACCTGGTGCTGGTAGACGCACCGGCCACCGGCCACACCATGACCTTCCTGTCGTCGGCGGGCGGTCTCCTCGACGCCGCCCGGGGCGGCCCCATACGCGCCCAGGCCGCCGACGTGGTGCAACTCCTGTCCGATCCCCGCCGGTGCCAGGTGGCCCTGGTGACCCTGCCCGAGGAGATGCCGGTCAACGAAGCCGTCGAAGCGGCCTACCAACTCGAGGACAAAGTGGGCATCGCCCTCGGACCGGTGATCATCAACGGCTGCTACCCCTCGCTGCCCGGACTGGATTCGCCGGCCGAAGAAGCGGCCGTGTCCGCGGGGGTGGACCTCGACCCGTCGCTGGTCTCCTCGCTCGAAGCGGCCCGGCGCTTCCGGCTCACCCGTCAACATCTGCAAGAGGAACAGCTGCAGCGCCTGGCCCACGAGCTTCCCCTGGCCCAGCTGCGAGTGCCCTTCCTCTTTGCGGAAACGATCGGGCCCGGGGAGCTCGACACCCTGAGCGACGCCCTGGCGGCCGGGGTGCACGCCCTGCCCGACCGGGCCGAGGTCCCGTCATGACTGCCGAGCCGACCATCGACTCCGTGGTGGCCGACCGGTCCATCATCATCTGCTGTGGCTCCGGTGGGGTGGGCAAGACCACCACCGCGGCGGCAATCGCCCTCGAGGCGGCCCGCCTGGGTCGCCGCGCCTGCGTGGTGACCATTGACCCGGCCCGGCGCCTGGCCAACGCGCTGGGCCTCGACACCCTGACCAATCGCCCGACCCGGATCGAGGGCCCCTGGCCCGGAGAGCTCAGCGCCCTGATGCTCGATCCCAAGGGGACGTTCGACGACCTGGTCCAGCGGTACGCCGACTCCTCCGAGCAGGCGGAGGACATCAAGGTCAACCGGATCTATCGCAATCTGACCGGCTCGCTCTCGGGTACGCAGGAGTACATGGCCATGGAGAAGCTCTACGAACTGGTCGAAGAGGGCGGATTCGATCTGGTGGTGGTCGACACACCACCGTCGCGAAACGCCCTCGACTTCCTCGATGCCCCTCGACGCCTGACCCGCTTTTTGGAGAACCGGCTGTTCCAGGCCCTGATGATGCCCACCCGAGCCGGACTGAGGATCATGGGGGTGGCGGCACAGGCCTTGCTGCGAACCATCTCCAAGGTGGCCGGGGCCGACATCGTCGCCGATGCGGTGGCCTTCTTCCAGGCCTTCGAGGGGATGGAGGAGGGATTCCGGGACCGGGCGGCCCGGGTGCGCGAGCTGCTGGCACAGGCGGACACCGCCTTCATCGTGGTGGCCTCGCCCCGGCCCGACTCCGTCGACGAGGCCGTCCACTTCGCCGGCAAGCTGGCGGAGTCGGAGATGTCGGTCAGCGCCCTGGTGGTCAACCGGGTGCAGCCGCGATTTGTCGACGACGTCCAACTGGCCACCCTGACCGAGCAGGCCCGGCGAGGGGCGGACCACTCGCTGGACCAATTGGTGGAGAACCTCCGCGGCTATACGTTGGCCTCCGATCGCGAGGAGCGGGCTTACGCCGATCTGGTGTCGAAGGTGGCCCCCGCCCCCGTCTACCGGGTCCCCCTCCTCAATACCGACGTGCACGATCTGGACGGCCTGGGTTCGATTGCCGACCTGCTGTTCACCGGTGCCCGCCCCCCAGAGGCAACGGTGGGTGGGCCCGCGGGTGGGCCTTCCCAACAGCGCTAACCTGACGCTCGTGCGGACCATCATCGTGGCCAGCGACGCTCCGTCGGTGCGGGCCGAGGTCGCGGCCAGCGCCGGCCGCCCGGACATCACCATCCGGGAGGCCCGGTCGGGTCCGGCCGTGATGCGCGAGGTGGCCGAGTCGCTCCCTGATCTGGTCGTCGTCGACCTGCAGATGGGAAACATGGGCGGCATGGCGGTCTGCCTCGAGCTGCGGCTCGAAGCTTCGTACGGGAGTCTCGGCCACGTGCCGGTGCTCATGCTCCTCGACCGTCGCCCTGACGTGTTTCTGGCTAGGAGGTCCGGGGCGGAGGGCTGGCTGGTCAAGCCCCTCGACCCCATTCGGCTGCGCCGAGCGGTGAGCTCGCTGCTCGACGGGGGAACCTACTACGACGAGTCCTATCAACCGCTTTCCGTCGTGTCCACGCCCGCAACTGCCGGCGCCTGACGGCGCCGACCGAACAGACAGCGTCGCCACCGTGTCCGTGTTCCGACACAACGAAGACGATGAGGCCGGCGCCGGCCGGGGAGGCCGAGCCGGACGCCGCCGTCGCTCGTCCGACGGCAAGGGCCGGGCGGGTCGGTCCGGGGCCGACGGAGGGGCCGACGCGCAGGAACAGTTCATCATCGACGCCCTCCACGATCTGCACGACACCGTGGTGCGCGAGGTCATGACACCGAGGGTGGACGTCGTGGCCCTGTCCATCCCCCTGACCGTCGATGCGGTGACCCAGGCGGTGCGGGAGTCCGGCCACAGCTGCTTTCCGGTCTTCGGGGACAACCTCGATGACCTCATCGGGGTGCTGTTCGTCAACGATCTCTTCCGGGCCGGTTGGCAGGTCAGCGGATTCCGGGGTGACAACGCCACCCGAACCGGGGCGGAAGCAGGGCCGGAGTCGAAGACCCCGGGGGAAGGTCCGTCCGGTGGGCCGGGCACTGGAGTCCGACCGGCACCGGACCCCATCGACATCTCCCGTCGGCTCCGCCAGCCGTTTCTGGTCCCCGAGTCCCACCTGGTGCTCGACGTGCTGGCTGAGATGCGCCGCCAGCGTCGGGCTTTCGCCGTCGTAGTCGATGAACATGGCGGCGTCGAAGGGGTGCTCACCGTCAAAGACCTGCTCGGGGCGCTGGTCGGCGACCTTCCCGATGAATTCGACTCCGACGACGAACCCGACGTTGTGCGCGTCGACGGGAGTCGGTGGCTGGTGGACGGCCGGATGAGCGTGGACGATGTGAGGGATCAACTCGAGATCAACCTGCCGGACGGGGAGTATGTGACCCTCGGTGGCTTCCTGTTCGACGGGTTCGGGCATATCCCGGCCGAGGGCGAGGCGCTCAACGTCGACGGGTGGGAGCTCCGGGTCGCAGAGATGGACAAGCGCCGGATCGGCAAAGTGGTGGCCAAGCGGCCCGAACCGGCGCCGTCAGTGGCTGAGACAGGATCGCCGGGTGACGGCGCGGGGAGCGAGCGAACGGCCGTCGGGTAACATCTCCCCTGATCCGGAACCGCCAATTCGGTGGTTCCGCTCAGCGGGCTGTGGCGCAGCTTGGTTAGCGCGCTGCGTTCGGGACGCAGAGGTCCCCGGTTCAAATCCGGGCAGCCCGACCAACGAACGTCCTGGTCAATGCGACACTGACCAGGACGTTCGAATTCCAGCTTGCCTGCCGATTCAACATCTGTTCAACGCGACACATTTGGGACGACTCAGTATCCACACATCACCAGGAGCCGATGGCCCGTCTAACAGGTCCTCAGCCGATCGACGAGTCGTAGTCGGCAGCAAGCTCAGACAGGTGGAGCTCTTTCGCCGAGTCCTGGCTGTGGATCACCGCCCCGTCGGACGTCGGGCAGTTGCAAGTCAATGACCCTCATGTGCCCGTTCTGGAACTGATCTGATCAAGCCTGACTGGCATTATCCTCTTACCGGCGATCTTGGTGGCATGATTTGTCGCGATGAGGCTCGAACCACCCGAGCGAACCCGCGAGTACCGCAATCACCACCTCGACAGCACACGTTGGGACCAGTTCGTACCGCGCGATGACGACATCTTCGTTACGACCGCATACAAGGCTGGCACGACATGGACGCAGCGCATCCTGGCTGCTCTGATCCTTGGGCCAAAACCCCTGCCCGCCAGATTGAGCGAAATATCCCCGTGGGTCGATGCTCGGTTCATGGGACCTCTTGAACCGATTCTCGATCGTCTAGATGCACAGCGCCATCGCCGGTTCATAAAGAGCCATCTGGCTGCTGACGGGCTTCGGTTCTTCCCACAGGCCAAGTACATCGTCGTCGGCCGCGATACCCGTGACGTCTTCATGTCGTTGTTCAACCACTATTCGTCCTATGCGGACACAATGTTCGAACTGTTCAACGACCCTGATCGGCCTGGGCCGGAATTTCCGCGTTGCCCGGCGACGCCGGGCGAGTTGTGGCCAGTGTGGGCAAAAGAAGGATGGTTCGGATGGGAATCTGATGGCTGGCCATTCTGGTCACATCACCACCATCTCTCGACCTGGTGGGAGATACGAGAGCTTCCTAACGTGTTGTTCGTCCACTTTGGTGATCTCAAAGCCGACCCTGAAACCGAGATGCGTCGGATTGCTGAGTTCTGCGCCATCGATGTCAGCGAGGACTCCTGGCCTGCTCTGCTCGCGACGGTCGGACTCGGCGCCATGCGCGACGAAGCACGCCACTTCGATGACCCCATGGCCATGGTCTGGAAGGGCGGCGCAGACAGCTTCTTCTACAAGGGCGACAGCGGTCGATGGCGCGGGGTGTTGGCGCCCGACGATCTTGCTCTCTATGAGACCTCCGCGTCGGCTCTCGATCCGGCGCTTCGACTGTGGCTCGAAGGCGGGCGCCATGCAACCGGGATCAGACTGTAAGGACGGTTCGCGGGTGCCCCCTATCGCCGGCCACTTCCGAAGGCAATGCGAGGCGCTACGTGGATGCTGACACGCCGGTGAAAGCAGCGTCCAGGTCGGCGTAGTCTCTAAGCAACATCGAGGAGAGAGGAGCTTGTCATGGCCGAGAGCGTGTACAAGGTCATAGAACTCGTAGGTACGAGCGGGGAATCCTGGGAGAAGGCCGCCAGCGCGGCGGTGGCCAAGGCAAGCGCGTCGTTGCGTGACCTTCGAATCGCCGAGGTGGCTGAACTCGACCTCCAGCTCGAGGATGGGAAGGTCAAGGCGTATCGAGCCAGGGTGAAGGTTTCTTTCAAGTACGAGGGTGGCGACTGAACTCCGACGACGTTCCCGACACCTGAGCGTCGGGATGTTCGTGACCTCGTGTTGGAGGTTGCGGGAGCAATAGCGAGGCGCGTACCCACTTGGACTGAAGCTTACCTGCGGGTGCCCCCTAACGCCGGGAGAGGAACGCAACCCACGCTGTTTGTCCCCGCCTTCTTGGAGGGTCAGAGATCGAGCTTGCCCTTCGCGACGCAGATCACCAGATGAGCCTCTAGGACTGCGTCCCGAGCAGCTACCGACACGCCCGGGTCCGCCTCCGCTGCCGCCTTGGCGCTGTCGCCTGCCTGCTCAAGCTCAATCACGGCCACGCGTTCGTCGGGCGACGCAGTTGCCTTGTCCGCCTTCTTGGCGAATTCGTTGACCACCGCGACAAGTACCGGTGACGCTCCCTCGTCGCTCTCTACCGCGTGGCGCGCTCTGTCGATCTTGACCCGAGCTGCCTCGAGCCGCTCTGCCACTGTCGTCACAGGAGAAGCCTACGCCGCGTGCGCCCGAGATGTCCCAGATCGTCGGCCAGACGACGGCGATGAAGTGCCCCTGACCGCCGGATGGGTGGGACGCACTACTAGGTCCCAAGCGCTTTAGACACCTGTCAACCACCGGCGCCGCTCGTTCGTAATACAAGACTAGCAATGTACTGGCGGCGAGAGCGGGAGCTTGCGGGCACGATGCAGAAGTACCCGATACGGATGAAGTGGTCCATGTGGGTGAGTGCGCTCGCGACTCCGATTTTGGTGGTCTTCGTGGCTGCCGGGTGCAACGGTGCGTCGTCACAAGCTTCTAGTACCAGCCCTGGGGTGGTTACCGGAATCGCTGCTATGTGCAGCGGACCATTTGAATTGCCTGCGCACAAAGTGGAAGCAAGGCTGCTCCAGGGGAAGCGTGTTGTAGCCCACCAGATCTATTTGGGAAATCGTCCTTTCCGATTCTCGGTAGCTCCGGGAAACTATCTCGTTACCTCGGACCAGTCCTATGCTGTTCCGGTGCTTGTGACGGTGCGATCGGGTCGTGCAGTCCATGCAGATGTAGATTCAGCTTGTAGTTGAGTGACATGTGAAGGATGTGCGAGCGTCCAAGAGGTGATGCCCCACAACGCCGGATGGGCGGGACACCCGACCGTCGCCCGACGGCACCATGGGGGAAATCCCTGAGCGCCAAGGGAGTCCCGCTCGGGTAACTGGCATGTTCGAACGGTTCGACCGGGTGCCGGCATCCCAGGCTGGGAGGTGTTATCGATCGGGGTCCGATCCGGCGCCCTTCCCTCGCCGCCATCATGCCCTTGCAGAATCGGATCCGCTAACCGGCGATCATGAGAGATCAGGACGGCATGGGCGGAGCCGCCGACGATCCGACACCAACACACTAGGACACGCTAAGCCTCGATACACCGATGAACGAACGGAGTAGGTAGCCGCGTATCCGCGGA
>JADMIJ010000164.1 GCA_015478655.1 Acidimicrobiales bacterium
CGGGGTGACCTCCACACCCCCACCATACTACGCGCGCACTAACTTGGCGGGGACCTTTAGGACCGGGGCCGGTCGGCCGGGTCGGTCGAGCGCCCACCGGCTGTCCCGGTCACCGTCACGGCCAGATCCCCCACCCGCCCCCGGTACCCGGGCTGGGCCGGTGAAGCCGGTGTCCACGTGGTCAGCTCGACGGAGTGGCCCTCAGTACCGTCGGCCTCGAAACCAGGGCCGAACTGGGCCCTCCAGAACTGATTGACGGCGGGACGATAGCCACGTTCGTCGAGCTGGTTGACCACACCGATGAACTTCTCGACGCCGAGGAGTTGGCTGCGCGGGTCGCGGCCCGCGCCGCCGTCGTTGACGAATACGCTGCTCCGTCCGTGCAGCGCGGGGACCGCCAGCGCGGTCAGGGCACCGACCTCGGGATCGGACACCGTGCTCAACGCTGGCAGGTCGACCACCCGGACGCATACGACGACCGAGGCGCCCACGGCCACGAGGCAGGCCAGAAGGCGGACGGCGGGCGCCGAGGTGAACGCTCGCCCCCGGAGTGAGAGCGCGCCGGCCGGTACCCGGACCATGCCGGCACCGATGAAGGAGGACACGGGAAGAGCCACGGCCCACACAACCAGATAGCCGTAGACCACTCCCACCACCCGACTGACCGAAATGAGCATGGCCACGAATCCGGCCATGCCCAGTAGGCCGAGCCCGGCGGCAAAGCGGTTCCGTTGACGGACGCCCACGATGATGACAGCGACGGCGACCACCAGGGAAATCCCCGTGGAAGCTACCGCGGCCACCACATGATGCGGTGTGTGGCCTAGGTATGCGCTCATGACCTCGGACGGGCCACTGATCAATACCCCGTAGACGGCGATCACCGACCGCAGGCTGGCCACCGGCGACGGGGTGGCGTGGGCGGCATTGAAGAATCTGATGATGAGGGTGACGTTGCCAGGGTGATTTGTGAGCTGTTGGATGACGGGCGGGAGCCACATGAGCACGAGCACCACCGATCCGCCGATCCCCCATGCCCACGTCTGCCTGCTCGGGGTCTGCTCGGGCTCCAATGACTGGTGGCCGTCGACGCCCGGGACACCATCGGCCAGGGTCATCCGGCGCTGGTCCCGGACCGAGGTCACCAACCAGGCGATCACCGTGACGAGGAGCAGGGCGGCCACCAGGACCAGTGCCGAGATGTTGGTCTGGACGATGAACGAGCCCACCACCAGCGCGCCCACCAAGGAGACGACCGAGCGGTCCAAGGCGCCGGCGCACAGCAGCACGAGCAACAACAGCGGGAAAATCACGACCAGCGGGTTCCACGGGCTGACCAGGCCGCCGAGTGCACCCTCCGAGTAGGTCACGCTGCCGGGGCCGACCACGGCCAGAATCGAGGCGAGTATGCAGATCCAGAATGCCGCCCACAGCGTCCGCGCCGGCGTGGTCCGTCGGCGCACCACGCCGAGGCAGGCCACGGCCGCGCTGGCGTTGAGCAGAATTGCCCCAAGGAACAGGGACCTGGCTCCCGACCCGAACACCCGGTACACCAGAGACTGCACGTAGAAGTAGCTCGGTCCCGGATGATTCCAGCCGTTGTGGTCGAAGACGCCCAGCTGTTGGTGCCAGTGCAGGGCGGACCGGGTGTGGAGGTCGATCAGGGCGAGATCGTCGGGCAGGTAGAGATGGCGGCCTGAGGCGGACAGCAGTCGGCCAAAGGCGATGGCGAACGGCACGATGACCGAGGCGAAGGCCAACGCCGTCAACCATTGCGAAGCCGGCACCAGGGCCGCCGGCCCCGCCCCCTCGGCCCGGCCGACAGCCATCAAGTGTCGCCTTCTCCCCCGGCCGGGGTCCGCTCGTTCTGCACCGGATGGTGGGTCCCCCGCCAGAGCCACGCCCCGGTCACCGTCGGGATCCATGAAGAGGTGATCCTACGGCACCGGACCTGCGGGGCGACGGCCGCCGCCATCTCGGCTTGCTCAGATGCTCGGGGTCACCGGGCTCAGAGATTCGGGACGTAGCCCCCGCGGCCCATCGACTGGCTCTCGAAGGGATCGAATGTCTCGTCCACCCCACCCGTGACCTCTGTCACCCACGGGAGGCGATCGCGAAGAATGCGCTCCACCCCGCCCTGAAGGGTCGAGGCGCTCACCGCACACGAGCTGCAGGCTCCCTGGAGTTGCACCTCGACCACGCCCGTGGCCACGTCTGCGGAGAGCAGGGCGAGGTCTCCCCCGTCGGCCTGCACCGCCGGCCTCATGAGCTCGATGAGGCCGTTAAGCTCAGACAAACGCTCTCCTCGCTCTTCATCGCTCAGTGCCGCCGCCGCTTCGCCTCCGTCGGCGGTGCCCTCTGCGGGCCCGGCTGCCGCGCCAGAGGAGTCAAGCTCGGCCACATCATCCTCACGTTGTACGTCCACGGTTGGTCCTCTCACCTCTCTCCATAACGTCTTGCCGCTCTCCACAACGTCTTGCCGCGTGACTACATTCCTGTCCCTCCAGTCTGCCGCGTCGGCGTTCGGCCCCGAACAAGGCCCATCGGGAGGCACGGGAGTGACCCCAAAACCGGCACCAGCGACGTCCGGCGGCGGTTACGATGGCTTGTGCCCATGGTGCGCCCTTCAAGCCCTCTGGGGCCGATCGGACTCGTCCTTCCGACCTTTGTCCAGGACAGCATGCCCCCGTGGGCCGAGGTGCCTAGCCAGAGCGTCCCTCCAGCGATCGGACCCGTGTCCGACCTGGCCGCCACCTGCCGCCGCGCCGAGCAACTGGGCGCCGATGCGCTGTGGGCGTGTGACCACCTCTTCTGGCACGGACCGTCACTCGAGTGCATGGTGGTCCTCACCGTGGCCGCCACCGCCACCGAACGGGCGACCGTGGGCACCTGCGTCATCCAACTCCCCCTGCGACAGGCGGCGGCAGTTGCCAAGCAGGCGGCCTCCCTCCAGACCCTGTCAGGGGGCCGGTTGGTGCTGGGCGTGGGGGTGGGCAGCCACGCCGGCGAGTACGAGGAGTCCGGGGTGGACTACCACCGAAGAGGACGGCTGCTGGACACTGGCATCCTCGAGCTGCGCAGGTGCTGGGGGTCAGGTCAGGGGGTGGCCCGAGGCGACATCGCGGACATGGGACCGAGCCGGTATCGGCAACTTCCCCCTCCGCCGCAGGTTCCCGTCTGGGTGGGTGGATCTTCCGAGGCATCCCTTCAGAGGGCGGCCACGCTCGGGGATGGCTGGATGCCCCTGTATCTGAAGCCCGACGAGTACTCCTACGCCATCGAACGCTTGGCGAAAAAACTGGATGTCGCGGGCCGACCCTCCGACGGGTTCACTCGGTCGATCGTGCTGTTCGTCTCGATTGATGACGACCGAGAGGTCAGCCACCTGAGAGGCACAGCATGGATGTCGTCGTTCTACGGCATACCGGCCCGAGCCTTTGACCGTCACATCGTGAGCGGAACCGCCGCCGACGTGGCCAGTGTGGCGACCGATTACCTACGCGCCGGGGCAGACCACGTGGCGGTGTACGTGACCGACGATCGGCCTCTGCAGCAGTTCGAGCGACTGATGGACGCTTTCG
>JADMIJ010000040.1 GCA_015478655.1 Acidimicrobiales bacterium
ACGGCGACTGGAACTACACCGTCAGTGCTCAATCAGTCGTGGCGTGAGGCCTTAGATGCGGGTAGAGGAAGTTCCGGCATGTGGAGCCAGATCGTAAAGGGAAATGGATCATGGAGCAGACCAGCGGTGACCAGGTGATTGACAGAGAAACTGAGACTGACGGCCAGGGACCGACGCCGGGCGACGTGCTCCGCTCCCTTCCCTCCGAAGCGCAGCAGCGGGGTACCCGGTTCGTCTCAGCGCAGGCCATGCAGGCCAAGCTCTTCTCGGTCTACGACGCGGCTACGGCGGCGGAGGACGCGCTGGCCTTGGTACAACAGCAGCTGACCCTGACGTTGGATCGCAGTTACTACGAGGCCGACGAAATCGAGAGCATGGCCGCCCAGCTCGACTACCTGCTCGCCCTGGATACGTTGGACTTGTCCGACGAGGATCTCGTGTCGGGACAGGACGAGGATCTGGTATCGGAGGAATAGGCGCCGGCGCACTCGGATCATTCCGGCCAGTGGTGGTCGGTGACTGGATGTCGTGAACCGCGACGCCAAGCTCCTACAAGGCGATTCAGGCGAGGTCGAAGCGATCGAGGCTCATCACCCTGTCCCACGCTGCCACGAAGTCACGCACGAACTTCTCCTTTGAGTCGTCACATGCGTAGACCTCCGAAATGGCGCGGAGCTGGGAGTTGGAACCGAAGACGAGGTCGACAGCCGTGGCGGTCCATTTGACCTCGCCTGTGGCGCGATCGCGACCTTCGAACACTTCCTCAGGAGCGACCGATACCTTCCACTCAGTGCCCATATCGAGCAGGTTCATGAAGAAGTCGTTGGTCAACGTTTCGGGCCGGGTCGTGAGGACGCCGCGTGCAGACTGGTCGGAGTTGGCGTTCAGGGCCCGCATGCCGCCGACGAGGACCGCCATCTCGGGAGCGGTGAGGTTGAGCATAAATGCCCGCTCGACCAGTAGGTCCTCCGCCGGCAGCTTCTCTCCGGTTCGGAGGTAGTTGCGGAACCCGTCGAAGGTCGGTTCGAGCACGGCGAACGACTCCACGTCGGTCTGCTCCTGCGTGGCGTCAGTGCGCCCTGGCGCGAACGGTACGGTCATGGCGTGACCGGCGTTCTTCGCCGCCTGCTCGACGGCCGCGCACCCGCCTAGGACGATCACATCAGCCAGCGAGACCTTCTTCCCGCCGGACTGTGAGCTGTTGAAGTCCAGTTGGACCTGCTCGAGGGCCTGCAGCACCTTGGCCAGTTCGGCCGGGTCATTGACCTCCCAGTCCTTCTGCGGCGCGAGGCGAATCCGGGCCCCGTTGGCCCCGCCCCGCTTGTCGGTGCCACGGAAGGTCACCGCCGACGCCCAAGCGGTGTTGACCAGCCTGGAGATGGACGGTCCCGACGCGAGGATCCTGCCCTTGAGGGCGGCGATGTCGTCGTCTTGAATCAGCTCGTGATCGACCGCTGGGACGGGGTCCTGCCACAGCTGCGGCTCCGAAACCCACGGGCCCAGGTAGCGCGTGACGGGCCCCATGTCGCGGTGCAACAGCTTGTACCACGCCCTGGCGAACGCGTCGGCCAGCTGGTCGGGGTTCTCGTAGAAGCGTTTGGCGATCGGCCCGTAGACCGGATCAAGCTTCAGCGAGAGGTCGGTCGTCAGCATCATCGGAGCGTGCCGCTTCGACGGATCGTGGGCATCGGGAACGGTGCCCTGCGCCTCGGGATTCTTGGGCTTCCACTGCTTGGCACCCGCGACACTTTCGGTGAGCTCCCAGTCGTACTTAAAGAGGTTCTCCAGGAACCCGTTGTCCCACCTCGTCGGCTCGTCGGTCCAGGCGCCCTCCAGCCCGCTGGTAAGCGTGTCGGCGCCTTTGCCGCTGCCGAAGGTGTTTCGCCAGCCGAAGCCCTGCTCCTCGAGAGGGGCGCCCTCGGGTTCAGGACCGACGTACTCTTCACCAACTGCGCCATGGGCCTTGCCAAACGTGTGGCCGCCGACGATGAGCGCAATGGTCTCCTTGTCGTTCATGGCCATGCGGCGGAAGGTCTCCCGAATGTATTGCGCAGCAGCGAGCGGATCCGGGTTGCCGCCGGGTCCTTGCGGATTCACGTAGATCAGGCCCATATGATCGGCACCGAAGGGGCCTTGGATTTCCCCGGCGTTGCCGTGGCGTTCGTCACCTAGCCAGGTGTCCTCAGGACCCCAGAAGATTTCGTCGGGCTCCCAGATGTCAGGCCGCCCGAAGCCGAAGCCGAATGTCTTGAACCCCATCGATTCGTAGGCACAGTTGCCGGCGAAAATGATCAGGTCGGCCCAGGAGATCTTGCGGCCGTACTTCTGCTTCACCGGCCAGAGCAACCGGCGCGCCTTGTCGAGGCTGGCGTTGTCGGGCCAACTATTCAAGGGGGCGAAACGCTGAGCGCCTTCGCCCCCACCGCCCCGGCCATCGGCGATGCGATACGTACCGGCCGCGTGCCAGGTCATCCGGATGAAGAGCGGCCCGTAGTGGCCGTAGTCGGCTGGCCACCAGTCCTGCGAAGTCGTCATCACCTTGAAGATGTCCTGCTTGAGCACCTCGACGTCGAGTGTCTTGAACTCTTCTTTGTAGTTGAAGCCCTCCCCCATCGGATCGGACAGAGGCGAATGCTGGTGCAGAATCGAGAGGTCCAGCTGATTCGGCCACCAGTCCCGGTTCGACACGGGCCGATGCGGCGTGGGTGTCGGAGACGGGATTGCTGGGTTCTCGCTTTCACTGCCTATGTCAGACATGTTGGTCCTCCCACTCTCTCGCGGCTTTCTTCTGATGGCTGGTTACTTGTGAACACCTGGCGCACAGGCCCCGGACGATGACCTCGGCGTCTGATGGTAAAGCCCTGATGCTGGCGACGCCGGGAGGCGCACGCCGGCGAGGTCGCGGTGGACGGTGCGCAACGAGAGCGTCGGCATCTCCTCCCAAGCGGACTGGAACACCGAATGGGCGGTCGGATGGGGGCGCGTTGTCGTGCAGGATCCGGAAGATACACAGGCGTTGGGGCGTCGCCTTGAGACCGTATCCCGGAGCAGCTGCGTCAATTCCATGGGTGTCTTCACCGTTGCTCCTTGAGCAACAACCGTGGCTAGGCAGAATGATAGAGGCCGCGGCCCCCACTGACCATCGGACGCCTCAGGGGCGGACAAGGCCTGTTTTCGTGTATCAGGGCAGGTGGCTCGGCGATCGGCAAAAGACCCCTTGTCTGCCCGCAGGCGGTAAGCCCTGCCGGCACCACAGCCCCCGAGTCCCGGGCGTCGGGCGCACTGGATCGGGCATCGTCTGCTGCCCCTACCAACCCAGGTACCGGCTTCAGCATTGAAGCGAGAACAAACGGCTGTTGATTGGCGGATGTGGTCCGCAATTGCGCCCCGAATACAGCCGTCGGACCGCCCCGGACCGCCGGGCAGGTGGGGCAGGACCGCCTGGGGATTCTGACCCGATCTGGTGTCTACAGCCCGTTACACGTGATGGTCGGAGCCAGTTGGATGACTCCTCCTACGACGACCATGGTGACCGGCGGGCAGGATGCGTTCCCGGCGGATGCCCAGAATCGATACCTACCTGGCTTGAGGGTGAGCGTGTAGTGCCCATCGACGGCTTGGACGGCCATCGCTGGTGATGTGCGGATCACACTTGGCGGGTAGACCGCTTCGTACTGGATGGATCCCGAAATGGGCATTGGTCCAGTCGGTAGACCTGCCAACTGCGCCGTTCCGTTGACGATTCCGGGAGCTGGCAGTGAGGAGCGCGAGGTGGGCGCCAGCGTGTTGAGGGACCTCTGTGCAGCGGATCCGTAACCGCTTATCAACACATCTTTCGACGGAACGAACCAAAGGATGCCCGTGGGGGACTGACCTCTCTTTTGCACCACCTCGACATGGACCCCATGGACCGTCATCCGACGAATCACGTGCAAATCCTTGGCCCTCGTTGGAGCGATGCTCATCATGACCTCGTGTTGGTCAAATCCGAATGCAGGGCAGTTCGCGATGAACCGAGGCGGACCGATGGTCAGTGTGCCCGGGAGTTGCCCGAAAGGGCAAGGGCTGAAGTAGGACACGTGCCACGCCCGCGGGACTGAGAGCTGGAGCCCATAGGCCGAGTGGGCCGTCCATCCTGCCGGAACGACCCCTGGATCGGTCACCGCTTCGGCATCACCTCCTCGTAGGACGGCCGTCAGCATGAGAACGACACCGACGATGACAATGACTACCGGTAGGCGCCTGGTCATGAGGCTGACTGGGCTGGTGGCCGCTCGCAGGAGAATCCTCGTTGCTCTCGTCGTCATTGGGTTTGTCGAAGTACACCCGTGGTCCTCCCGTGCACCACCGGCACTTACATCAACGGATACCGAGCGGGTTCGGTTGACACCCGAGCTGTGAAATTGCCTGCCAGCGCCTGCGCGGCTCGCCGTGCAGCTTGTCGATGCGGGGCGGGGAAGATGCGGGCAATCTCCCTGGTGGCGGCCCCTCAGCATCCTCTCGGTGCATTCCCGATACGTTCGACCCCCGACGTGATCGCCTCTTCGTCTCAGCCAGCCAGCTTCTTGACCGTGGCGATCAGATCGACCGGACGCTGATCCCCGACGGGCACCGGGGTCACCTGCAGATGGGACACGCCTGCTTGGCGGAAGGCGTCAATGCGCTCGGCCACGTAGCTCTCCGGACCGCACAGTGACGTCGCCTCGAGGAACTCGTCGGGAACGTGGGCCTCCGCCTCGGCTTTCTTCCCGCTGAGGTAGAGGTCCTGGATGGCCTCGGCCTCCTTCTCGAAGCCGTAGCGGCGGACCACGTCGTTATAGAAGTTCTTCCCCTTGGCTCCCATGCCACCCACGTAGAGGGCCACCATGGGCCGGGCCAGCTGGCGAAGGGCGATCACGTCGTCCCCCTCGCCGATGGCCAGCAGCCCCCCCACGGTGATCTGCAACGGACCGAGGCCGGGGTCCCGTTTGGCCGCTCCGGCGTCGAGTGACGCCCCCCATACCTCCCGTGCCTTCTCCGGGATGAACAGCATGGGGATCCACCCGTCGGCCAGCTCCGCCGTCATGGCCACGTTCTTCTCTCCCAGCGCAGCGACCCAGATGGGGATGGAGGGCCGCACCGGATGGGCGATGATCTTGAGCGCCTTGCCCAGGCCGGTGCCCACACCGGGTTGCAGGGGCATGTTGTAGTGCTGGCCCTCGTGGACGAGCGGTGCCTCCCTCGCCCACACCTGCCGGCAGACGTCGATGATCTCACGGGTGCGGCCGATGGGCGACGAGAAGGGAACGCCATGCCAGCCCTCGACGACCTGCGGCCCCGACGAGCCGAGCCCCAGATGGAAACGGCCTTCGGACAGTGTGTCGACGCCGGCCGCCGTCATGGCCAAGAGGGTCGGGGTCCGGGTATAGATGGGCAGGATGGCCGAGCCGATCTCCACCCGCTCGGTGAGCGCGGCCAAGTAGCCCATCTGGCTGGGGCCGTCCAGCCCGTAGGCCTCGGCCACCCACACCAGGTCCAACCCCGCCTTCTCCAGTTCGACGACCTCTGCCGCGGCGGTGCGAAACCCTCCGGCATAGCTGAGCATGGTGCTGATCTTCATCGGTTCTCCCTGTTCCAATTCCCCGCCCCGCCCGTAGCGGCGACGGCGGGCACGGTCGCCCGGCAACGAGCCGGGGCGTGCCGATCGGCACCCCTCACGACCGCACCGGCCCTACTCCCAGAATCGCACGCTCATCGACTGGCTGGCCGTGGCCAGCAACGTCCCCTGCTGCGACCACAGATGGGCGATCCCTTGGCCGTAGCCGCCGACCAGCGCCTGGATGCGAATGTCGCACAGCACCCACTCGGTGGGCTCCAGTTGCACCATCCTCAGGGTGTTGTCCAGGCTCCGGGACATGACCCTCCGGCCCAGCGGCTGGGACACGCCTCCGGAGACGTAGTCCCCGATGATCGCCAGCGTCGCCGCCGAGGGCTCCAGGTGGCCGGGGACCCGCGCCCACAGCGCGCTGGTGGGATCCCCGCCGGGGCCGCTACCCGCACTGATCTCCTCGAAGGACAGCCCCTTGGCCAGCCGCACGTCGATGCGATCGAAGATCGACGTGGAGTTGAAGTCGGGGAGTCGCCGGGGAGGGCACTCCTCGGGCGGGGGTACCTGCGGAGCGGTGATCCACACTCCTCCGGCATCGAGCCGCCCCGGCGGACCGGCCGCGCCATTGACGGTGAGGATCTCCGTGTCGTCGACGTACCCGACCACCCGGCCCTGGGTGACCCGGCGGCCTACCGCCGCCAGCGTCACGGTGAGGTCGAGGATCGAGTGGGTCGGGGCATAGGAGAGGTACTGGGCCGTCGACCACACCGTCGGGCGCCCCGAAGCCGCCTCGAGGGCCACCAGCGCAGCACCCAGCCCACACCCTCCGAACAGGAAGTGGCCCGGTGTGGTGAGCTCGGGCACCACCTCGAGCCGCCAGTGCAACTCGTCACCCACCGGTTCCATGCCCAGGAAGTCGCGTGCGTCGGTCACCCGGGCGGAGTCCCGGCGGCGCACCGGCGCGAGGTTGGGGATGCCGAGTGGCCTGAAGTCATCAGCTCCTCGGTACCTTCGACCACGGCATCTCCTTGTCCACCCGGACATCGCCGGGCAGGCCGAGTATCCGCTCGCCCAGGATGTTGCGCTGGATCTCCGACGTGCCGCCCTCAATCGAGTTGGCCCGCGAGCGGATGAACATCTTGCGGGCCGACCCTGGGGGACCCACCAGGCCCAGTGCCTCCGACCGCCGCATGGTGTAGTCGTAGTCGACCAGTGCCGACGGTCCCAGAAGATCGATGCAGAGCTCGTAGGTGCGCTTGTTGACCTCGGCGAACATGAGCTTGGCGATCGATCCTTCGGGGCCCGGATTTCCGGCCCTCCGGTTCTGGCTCGCCCGCATGTTGGTCAGCCGGAGGACCTCGGCCTCGATCCACGACCGCGTGAGCCGGTCCCGGTCGACGCGATTCTGACGGAAGCCGTCGCTCTTCCAGATGCGCAACGCTTCGGCGATGGACCCGGACCCGCGGGTCGGCGGCCCGCTGCCGCCGCCGATGGTGCTGCGCTCGTTGGAAAGGGTGGTCATGGCCACCCGCCACCCCTCGCCGACATCCCCGACCCGATCCCCATCGGGGACCCGCACCTCCGTCATGTAGACCTCGTTGAACTCGGCCTCGCCGGTCATCTGGCGTAGGGGCCGGACATCCACCCCCGGAGCGTGCATGTCCAGGGCGAAATAGGTCAGCCCTTTGTGCTTGGGCGCCTCCGGGTCGGTCCGTGCCACCAACATTCCCCGGTCCGCGATGTGGGCCAGCGTGTTCCACACCTTCTGCCCGGTGATGACCCATTCGTCACCATCACGGATGGCCCGGGTGGCCAGGCCGGCCAGGTCCGATCCCGACCCGGGCTCGCTGAACAGCTGGCACCACGACTCCTCGCCGGTGAAGGTCGGACGCAGGAGTCGCCGCCGTAGCTCCTCCGAACCGTGGGTGACCACCGTGGGACCGGCCATGGTCAACCCGAAGAACTCTCGGGCCCCGGGCGGTTGGGCACCGGCCTCGGCCAGTCGGCGGTCGACCTCCCGTTGGAGGTCGGGTGGAAGGCCGAGCCCCCCGTAGCCCTCGGGGAAGGAGACCCAGGCCAGTCCGAGGTCGAATTGGCGGGAGCGGAATTCCTCCGCCTTCGCCGTCCGGGGGTCGATCTCGCCGAGCAGCTGGTCGGTCCGATCGCGCACCAGCGCCTTGTCGTCTGCCATGACCAGAAACATAGTGCGCCCTCAATGGGGCGGCCGGGCTCCCGACCCACGGCCTCAGGGCTGGAGTCGGGTGATCTCCCACCCGGCCGAACCGCCGGTGTACCGGAGGCGGTCGTGGAGCCGGTCCTCCCGGTTCTGCCAGAACTCGAAGACCCGAGGGGAGACACGGAGCCCTCCCCACCACGCCGGCCGGGGCACCTCTCGACCTGCATAGTCGGCCTGCACCATCTCCACTCTGGCGTCCAACCCACCCCGGTCCTCGATGGCCTGGCTCTGGTGCGAGGCGTAGGCACTGATCTGGCCGCCCCGGGGCCGGGTGAGGAAGTAGGCATCGGACTCCCGGCCGTCGGTGCGCTCCACAGGCCCCTCGATTCGCACCTGACGACCGATCGGCTCCCAGTAGAACAGCAGCGCGGCGTGCGGGTTCTCGATGAGCTCGCGGCCCTTGCGGCTGTCGTAGTTGGTGTGGAAGACGAATCCCTCCTCGCCCCAGGCCTTGAGGAGCACCATCCGGGCCGACGGTCGTCCCTGGGCATCGGCGGAGGCCACCGCCATCGCCTCCGGGCTGGTCATGACCCTGGCCGCATCGTCGAACCATCGTCCGAACTGCACCAAGGGATCCGGATCGGCTGTCCTCTTGAGGAGGGGCTCGGTGGGTTCGACCATTGTTCGACCCTAGCGACGAGCCAGACGGTGACACACATCCGGCCGACGGCCGGTGCCGATCGGTCGATGACACCACCATTGCTAGATTGCGCGACGTGACCGGCACCATCGACGTGGCCGCCGAGCGGGCCGCCACTCCGGGCTCCTCCAAGGTGGCCCATCTCAACAACGCCGGGGCGGCCCTGCCCTCGACGGCCACGGTCGAGACCATGGTGGACCATCTCCGATTCGAATCGGAGCGGGGCGGCTACGAGGCTGCCGATGCCGTTGCCGACCGGCTGGCCACCATCCGGTCAACGGCGGCCCGATTGCTCGGAGCCGACGACGGCGACGTGGTGCTGACCGGATCGGACACCCAGTCGTGGACCAAGGCCATTTGGGGATTCGCCCTCGGAGGGGGCGTCGGCCGCGGTGACCGCCTCGTGGTCGACCGGATCGCCTATGACAGCCACTACCTCGGACTGCTCCAGGTGGGCGAGCTGACCGGGGCCACCATCGAGGCCGTGCAGAGCACCGAGGACGGGACCGTCGACCTCGACGGGCTGGCGTCAGTCCTCGGCTCTGGCCGCGTCGCCCTGGTCGCCCTCACCCACATCGGCACCCACCGCGGCCTCATCAATCCGGTCGAGGAGGCCGGCGCCGCCTGCCGCCGCGCCGGTGTCCCCTTCTTCCTCGACGCCTGCCAGAGTGTGGGGCAGATCCCGGTGAGCGTCGGCCGGATCGGCTGCGACGTGGCCACTGCCACCGGCCGCAAGTGGCTGCGGGGTCCCCGCGGGACCGGGCTCCTCTTCGTGAGGGGGGAATTCGCGGACCGGCTCCGCCCCCCGGGCATCGGATGGAGCTCGGCGTTGTGGGAGGACGCCGATCACTACCGACTGCGGGAGGGAGCCGACCGCTTCCTCGACTTCGAGGTTCCCGTAGCCGCCCACCTGGGCCTCGGCGTGGCCATTGACCACGCCCTGACATTGGGCCTCGACGCCATCGCCGGCCGGGTGGGTTACCTGGGCGAGCAATTGCGCGAGCACCTGCTGGACATCCCGGGCGTGGTGGTCCACGACGGCGGGACCCGTCGCAGCGGCATCGTCACCTTCACCATTGCCAACCGCGCCCCGGCCACCGTGGCCGGGTCTGTTTCGGCCTTGGGCATCAACGTGTCGGTGAGCGAGGCTCCGTGGGCCCGGCTCGACATGACCCCCCCGAACCCGACCTCGGTGGTGCGCGCCTCGCCCCACTACTACAACGACGAGGTGGAGCTCGATCGATTGGTTGACGCGGTGCGAATGATGGCCACCGCCTGAGGGCCGCACCGACGACGCGGCCGACGACCGTTCCGACCCCATCCGCCCAGGACCCGTCTCACGACAGAGCGGACAGGACGTCATCCGCGACCTGCTCGCCCGAACGGACGGCCCCCTCCATGTACCCGTTCCACACCGGGGAACACTCTGCTCCCGCCCAATGGACCAGCCCGACCGGTTGGTTGAGCGCCTGACCGTAGTCACCCCAGACCCCGGGGGTGAAGTGGGCGCCGTAACACCCCCGGCTGAACTCCTCGGCCATCCAATCGCGTTCGATGTACTCGAGAGGACTGGCTGCCCGGGGGCCGAAGTAGCGAACGAAGCAAGCCACTGCCGCGGCGCGACGATCCGCCAGTGGCAGGCGGGCTGCGGCGCGGCCGTCGTTGGCCTCCATGAATCCCATGAGCACGCCGGGCCTCCCGCTGGGTGGCGAGTTGTCGAAGGTCACCTTGATCGGGCCCTGGTCTGAAGCGGCCTGTCCGGTGAGTCCCTCCTGCCGCCAGAACGGCTCGTCGTAGACGGCATACAGCTTGATGACCGAACCGGCGGGAAGACGCTGGGTGAGCTGGTCGCGCCACGATGGGAGGATCGGGTCGTAGTCGAGGCGGCCCGCCAAGGTCGGGGGAAGGGTCACGATGACCCGATCGGCTTCGAAGATCTCTCCGCCCCGGGTCGTCACCGACACCCGATGGCCGTGTTGCTCGATGCGGCGCGCCGGGCTGTCCAGCAACACCCGGTCCCCGAGTCCCACCGCCATGGCCTCGGACACGAGTACCGAGCCACCGACGATCCGATCTTGCTGGGCGCCTCCGTCGGTACTCAGGAGACCCTCCAGGTCGGTCCCGGAGTGAGCGTAGAACAGGGCGTGGAGGGCCGAGAGGTTGCCGCTCTCCGCCGAGAACACCGCCTCGGTCGCCACCCTGAAGTAGTCGCGGGCCGTCCGGGTCCGGAGCGTACGGACGATCCAGGTCTCGAAGGTCTGGTTGTCGAGGGCCCTGGCTCCCGGTGCCGCCCACGGCTGGTCCAGTGGCACCCGGTCGGCCAGACGCTTGAAGCGGGTCATGCCCTGGAAGAGATCGGCCAGCACGAACGGATTGAGCTTGGGCACCGCCCCGCGGTGGGAGGCCATCCGACTCCGAGATCCTCCGAGCTGAATCACGTGCTCACCCGTGTTGAACGTGGGGAAGGTCTCGAGGCCCAGCTCCTCGACGAGGGCATACATGCGGGTCTGGGTGGGTCCGATCCACTGACCGCCGAGCTCGACGGGGGTCCCGTCCGCCGTGGCCCCGCCCTCGGTGCGACCTCCGACCCGTGACCGCGCCTCGAGCACGGTCACCTCCACTCCTGATGCCTGGAGGGCGCGGGCGGCGGCGAGCCCAGACAGCCCGGCTCCGATCACGAGTACCTCAGTGTCGGTCATCTGACAGCTCCTCGTCCAGACCAGCCGCTCGATCGATGGTACGCCACGCGCGTCGGACCCATGCCGGTCGAGCGTCGCTCATGTGGGCACCCCGGATGTCGTCCAACCACCGGCGTTCGAGTTGGTCGGCGGCCCGGAACGACGATTCGGAGGGAGGCGGGTCGGCGATCCAGCGGGCCTCGGTTCGATGGCGCCCGTAGCGGTAGCGGGGCATCAGGGTCGAGTAGGCGACCATCGTGCTCCGGTGGAGAAGCTCGTGCCGCCACCACAGGGTCCGAGGATCGAAGACATTGGTCGGCTCCGGCCCGCAGTCCACAGGTACGCCGACCTCGATGGGCTTGAAGAGGGAGGTGCAGGGAGCGGAGGTGGCCGTGGCCCAGTGCCTGCTCCCGTGCCGCAGGTCCGACACCCACGACGACGTCGTCTGGCTCGACGCCAGTATGCCGCCGCCGTGGACACAGGGCGCCACCAGGCCACCGTGGACGAGGGACCAGCGCGGACCACCCGCAGTGCCGTGGCTTCGAAGCGCCTCCATCAGATCGCCCGGCCCGGTGGCGCCGCAAGCCGACGTCCGGGTAGCACGTCGCCGAGCGGAGGCGGAGGCCACCCAGGTGCGGGCGGAATTGCCATGAGCCTTGGCGAACATCGGGATGGTGAGGCCGTTGGAGATGCTCCGCCCCGGGCCGGTGACGCGCTCGACGGCCCACTCCCTGCCGGCCGTCTCCAAGACCACGGCTCCGTTCGGATCGACCACCAGAAAGCTGTTGTCGTAGGTGAATCCGGGGCGTTCGTGGCTGCAGGGACCCCCCTGCCCGTGACGCTCCAGCAACTCGACGATGACCGACACGGCCGCATCGGCCGTGTCGGCTCGCTCGAGGGCGAGGCGGAGGAGATCCATCCCCAGAAGAGCCTTCTCACCACGGGATCCCCTGGTGAACACCGCCTCGTTGCCGATCACGACGTGATGCTCATTGGCCCCCATCTCCGCTCCCCACATCCACCAGGGCCTGGAGAGCACCACGGCGTGGGTATGGCGAGACTGAGGAATGTCGATCCACGTGCACGACACACGATCGCCGGCCGGATGGTCAGCTGCCGCCACCCACTCCAGCAGCTGGGCCTCGTTGGGATCCCGATCGCTGTTTTTGGCGAACATGACCCCGTCATCAGCGAGGGCAACGAGGCAGTCACACATCGACGTTCTCCGGCCCGGAGTGGTGCGCCGCCACCGAACGCCATTGGCTGCTCCTGCACTCGAGTGCCCGAGTCCGGGTCACGAGGCCCATGCCTACCATCCTCTCACCGCGGACTTCCGCCAGGACACCCGCCCAGGGCGCCCGCCGCTCGGAGACGCCCTGCCGCTCCGGGACACACGGTGCCACTCGTACCCGGACGCCATCGGGACCCGCCTGGTGGAAATCGGTGCTCAGACAGGAGAGGCGGACCAGCCCACGATCTCCGTGATCCGAAAGGCCAACACGTCGGCGAAGGTGTGGCCCTCGTACTGCGAGTACTTGAGTCGCAGCAGCGATTCGAACTCCGCACGCCCGTCGGGGTCGACGGCGGCCCGGACCATCGACGTCCGGACCCACCACAACGTGGACCACTCCGAGCGGTCCCAGTGTTCACACAGGAGTGCGGCGCGCGGATCATGGTCGAGGTTCCGGGTCCTCTGCAGGTCCACGGAAGACTTTGGCTTCACCCGATCAATGGGAAGGGCGACGGCCCGGGCCGCCGGGTCCACGACGAAGCATGTCGGGACGGCGTCGACACCCCGCTCGGGGTGCAGCGTGGTGAGCACGCCGTGGTCGGAAGCCTTCAGTAGCTCCTCGCAACGACCGGCGGCCAGTCTCACGGGCTACCGACCAGCTCAGCCCTCACGGTGCTCACGTGAGTGGTCCTCCGGCTGCCGGGCAGGTGACGAGGTGGTCGTTGACAATACCGACGGACTGCAGGTACGAGTAGATGATCGTCGAGCCGACGAAGGTGAACCCTCGCCTCTTCATGTCCTTGCCGATGCGGTCCGACAGGTCCGTGCGAGCAGGCAGATCGGTCATGGATCGAGGTCGGTTGGCAATGGGAGTTCCATCCACCCACCTCCACATGTACTCGGCGAACGAACCGAATTCGTCAACCGTGGCGAGAAACGCCTGTGCGTTGGTCACTGTCCCCCGGACCTTGAGGCGGTTGCGGACGATGCCGGGATCCTCGAGCAGCTCCGCCAGCTTCGCTTCGCCATAGTGGGCGATGGGGTTGGGGTCAAAGCCGTCGAACGCCCGCCGATAGCCGGCTCGCTTGTTGAGGATGGTCAACCAGGAGAGACCCGCTTGCGCCCCCTCGAGGATCAGCAGTTCGAAGAGATGCCGGTCATCGTGGGACGGGACCCCCCACTCCTCATCGTGGTAGCGCCGCATCGCATCCGAACCCTCGGCCCACGGGCACCGCACCCCGCCGATTCCACCTGCGTCGCTCATGGGGAAGGAAGGCGGTGCATCCGCCCGGCACCGCCGGTGCCGTTCCTCATGCCTGGTCGGTACGTGTCGTTGCCCACGGCCATGAACCTATCGCCCCCGGCCTAGCCCCGGCCTGGCTCCGTCGGAGCTCGCACCACCAACCAGCTGGTATCGGGAATGGTCGACACCAGGCGGTGCGGTACGCCGCCGGGAAGCAGCACCCACTCCCCCGTCGAGAGGGTGAAGGACT
Organism: Acidimicrobiales bacterium; assembly: GCA_015478655.1. Taxonomy (GTDB): domain Bacteria; phylum Actinomycetota; class Acidimicrobiia; order Acidimicrobiales; family RAAP-2; genus Bog-756. The sequence continues at coordinate 13,866 of JADMIJ010000040.1, forward strand.
TCTCCTCGAGGACCAGGTCTGCTCCCCCGGCCAGAACGACCACCCATTCGTCGTGGTCCTGGAGATAGTCGATCGGCGCGACGAGCTCACCGCTGAGTATCTGCTCGATGCGGACTCCCGACACCACGGCCACCGTCTCCACCGCCTCGCCCCGCTCGGGCGCCGCGTTGGCGTTCTGAAGCCGACCCTTCCGGAGCTCGGTCATCGGCTCACTGTACGCGGTGGTGTCGCTCAGCGACCTGGCCCACCGGGTCCAAACATCAGGGTTGGGGCGGACGGTGCCTCTGATGGGGTGCTCTCAGCGAGCGCGATGATGGGGAATGGACTCCTCGCTCATCGCCATCGACACCACCGACCGGACGATCATCGACCTGACCGGCGAGCTCGAGCGCTTCTGTGCCCCCCTCGGCGATGGACTGGTGAACGTATTCGTACCCCACGCCACCGCGGGCCTGGCCCTCATCGAGGTGGGCTCGGGCTCGGAGTATGACCTTGAGGCGGCGCTGCGCCGAGTCCTGCCGCGTGATGATCGCTACCGCCACCGCCACGGTTCCGAGGGCCACGGGGCCGATCATGTCGTCCCGGCGTTCGTGAGCCCTTCGGCATGCCTCCCCGTCATCGGTGGGAAGCCACAGCTGGGTACTTGGCAGAGCCTGGTGCTGGTGGACACCAACCGCGACAATCCGCGCCGCCATGTCCGCCTGAGCTTCTTGGCCGGCTAGAAGCCGGAGTCACCATTTGCCCTCTTGAGCCCCCGGCAGCGGCGACGAAGGGTTCGCCCAACTCGCCGGGGCATCGCTACGCTGAGCGGAACCCCGACACCGAATGCGAGGTTCACGGCTGGATGGACAGAACATTCCGGATCTTGCTCATCCCAGGAAGCCTGCGGGGAAGGTCGACGAACGTGGCCGTGCTCCGTACTGCGCAGTCGTTGGCACCGGCCGGCAGTACCGGCCTTCTCTTCGAGGGCCTGGCTGACCTTCCCCCCTTCAATCCCGATGCCGACGCTGAGCCCCTGCCCCCCGCCGTCGCCGACCTCCGCGGCCAGATCCGGGGATCGGATGCATTGCTGTTCTCGGCGCCGGAGTACGCGGGAGGTCTCCCCGGCTCGTTCAAGAACCTCCTGGACTGGACCGTCGGGGACGACCAGGTCGGGTCGATCTACGAGAAGCCCGTGGCGTGGATAAACGCCTCTCCCCGAGGGGCGCCCAACGCCTACGAGTCACTGCGGAAAGTGCTGGGCTATGTGAAGGCCGACATCGTGGAGTCGGCGTGTGTTCACATCCCTGTCACGGAAGTACTGATCAACGATGAGGGCCAGATCTCCGATGCCTCGGTACGCGAGCCTGTCTCCCATTCCCTCACCGAGCTCATTCGTGGGGCTGCCGGCAGCCCATCGGGCCCGTGACCCTCAGCAGCCGACCCTATGGGCCGGCACCGCTCCCGGACGAATCGCCGTGCCCGCCCCGGACCGCGCTCGCCGCCTATCGTCGGCCCGGGAAGAGTCGAGCGTCGGCCTAAAGGATGGGAATTTCGATGAGACTGAGTCGACGGCAGCTGCTCGGTGGCGGGTTGGCCGGTGCATCGTTGGTGCTGGGGGCCTGCGGGGGGAACTCGTCCTCTCCGACCACCACCGCCACCGCGACGAGGAGAGTGCGATCGGCAGGTTCGATGCCTCGACCCAGTCTGGCCGCCGGCACAGACCTGGTGCCACAGATCGAACACTTCGTGGTCGTGATGATGGAGAACCACTCCTTCGACAACGTGTTGGGACTCATCGGGAGGGGCGACGGGTTCACCATCGGGACCGACGGCCAGCCGACGGCCACCAACCCCGATGGCCAAGGAAACCTCGTCCATGCATTCCACATGCCGACCGAGTGTGCGACGAACGGCATCGGCAATGACTGGAGGGTGGCACACGAGGCCTACGACGGCGGCACCTGCCAGGGATTCGTGACCGGTACGACCGCGGAGGCCATGGGTTATTTCACCAAGGAGGATCTCCCCTTCACCTGCGGGATGGCGGAGACGTTCCCCATCGGCGATCGGTACTTCTCCTCGGCCATGATTCAGACTGATGGGCAACGCCGGTATCTCATCGCAGGCACGTCCATGGGCCTCATCAACGACACCTTCCCCCCTGCGCTACCTCCCAACGGCGTGATCTTCGAGCAGTTCAACAAACACGGGATCACCTGGAAGGACTACTACACGTCACTGCCGACCCTCGGAGTGTTCCTACCCCTGTTGCAGGACAAGGTGCTCACGCAGGGCCTGGCCCCCATCGACCAGTTCTACCTCGATGCGGCCGCAGGCACGCTTCCCTCCTTCTGTCTGGTAGAAGAAGACTTCGGACACCAATCGGAGGAGAATCCTCAAGACATCCAGTTCGGCGATCAGTTCGTGGGCAAGGTGGTCGAGGCTGTCATGTCGAGTCCCAATTGGCCGACCACCATGCTGATCTGGACCTACGACGAACACGGGGGTTACTACGACCATGTCCCTCCGCCGGCCGCACTACCCCCCGACGACGTCCTGCCGGTCCTCGGGCCTGGTGACCCACCCGGTGGATTCGACAGATATGGCTTCCGAGTGCCGGCCGGAGTCGCCAGTCCCTACGCCAGGCGGGACTTCGTGTCGCACACGGTCTACGACCACACCTCGATCCTCAAGACCGTCGAGGAGAAGTGGAACCTCCCCGCCCTCACCCGCCGCGACGCCAACGCCAACAGTCTCTTCGACATGCTGGACCTCCACAGCAAACCGGCCTTCTTGAAGCCGCCAGTGCTCCCAGCTGCCTCCGATCCCACGGCAAAGTCCGGGTGCCTGAGTACTGGGGCAGGCACCATTCCCCCACCTTCAGCCGTCACCAAGGCCTGAGACGCCTCCCACGTTCCGGCCGCGGTCGGACCTGCCGGCAGCGGCGCCTTAGGAGGCCGTCAGCCCCTATCGGCGTGGTCGACGACGGAGGCGGGGGTTGGCCAGGACCGACGGGCTCCACCCGGCGTCCTCGGGATTGACATTGGTCCCGGGAGCGACGATCTCATCGATGCGGTCCAACACCGCGGGGTCCAAACGGACCTCGGGCGCCGAGAGCTGGGATTCGAGCTGCTCCATCGTGCGGGGCCCGATGATGGCGGCACTGACCGCGGGGTGCTCGAGCACGAACGAGAGGCCCAGCTCGATGATGGTCACTCCCGCTTCCTCGGCCACCGATGCCAGCTCCGTCACGATGGCGAGCTTGCGCTGGTTCTCCGGCGTGCTCAGGTCGTACCGGCCGGGGACCATGGCCGCCCGCCGACTGGTGTTCTCCTTCCCCTCGCCGAACTTTCCGGCCAGCCAACCGCCGGCCAACGGGCTCCATGGGATCACGCCCATCCCGTAGGACTGGGCGACAGGGAGCACGTCGCGCTCGATGCCGCGCACCAAGATGGAGTACGGCGGCTGCTCGGTCATGAATCGTTCGCGTCCCCTGCGCTCAGCCACCCACTGGGCCTCGACGATCTGCTCGGCGGGGAACGTCGAGCTGCCGAACGATCGGATCTTCCCGGCGTGAACGAGATCGCTGAGGGCGCCGAGAGTCTCGTCCACATCCACCGTCTCGTCAGGTCGGTGGACCTGGTACAGATCGATGTAGTCCACGCTGAGGCGGCGGAGGCTGTTGTCGCACTCGGCGATGATCCACCGGCGTGAGTTCCCTTGGGCATTGGGGTCGTCCCCCATGGGAGCATGGACCTTCGTGGCCAACACGACTCGTGACCGGTCCACGGCAGCCAGCGCTTCACCCACGATGACCTCGGACTCTCCACCCGAGTAGACGTCGGCGGTGTCTATGAAATTGATGCCGGCGTCGAGAGCGCGATGGATGATGCGGATGGCGTCGTCGTGATCGGGATTGCCCCATGCCCCCAACATCATCGCCCCCAGGCAGAGAGGGCTGACCTTGATCCCGGTCCTACCGAGTGTGCGGTTCTTCATGGGACAGACACTACGGCTGCCTGTCTGAAGGTCAAACGCCGAAAGCCGGCGGGACGTCGGAACCGGAGCTCACCACCTTCCGGAGCACACGCGCTGTGATCCCGATCTGCGAGAGTTCATCGCCCCGTAGCCTTCCCGTTCGTTGCTGTTCACCTTCGGCCACTAATTTTGGCGTGCCGTGCACACCGTCGTGCGGAAAACCGCAGGTCATGGCGGCCGCTCCCACCGACTCAAGGAGGACGATGACTCCCACCAGCAAGCTCCGCGTGGCAACTCCCGATGTGGCCGACGCCCTCGATGTCGTGAAGGTCGAGGTGGAAGGGGCGACAGGCTTCTCCGTTGAACCGCAGTTCCAGGAGATCGACTGCGCTGACCTCGTCGTGGAGATGCGGCTCACCGACTCCTATGACGCCGAACCGGGGCTGGTGGCCCGGGCCATCGAGCGTTCGGCCTCGGGCCTCGAGGTCCTCAGCACCTGGAGGGAGGTGCCGGCCTCCCGGGCACCCGCACCGCGGTCGAGCCACCAGGTCTTCGACCGCCCTGACGCCCCCATGCCGGAGGTGGCTCGGCGCGCCCTGCACGACGCCATTCCCACCGCCCAGTGGTTCGGGGCCGGAGAGGGCACAACCGGAGGAGTCACGTCCCAGTGGCATCTGGCCGTGCCGGTGGTGAGGTCCGATGGTCTGTCGATCGTGGGAGTGCAACGGCGCCGGGGGTACACCCGCCGTTTCTGCATCCGTGACGCCGCCGCGGGGCGGATGGGCCTGGCGTCCTGACCGTCGGGTCCGCTCGTTCCTCACCCGTCAGCGACCCCGACGCAAACGGCTGGCTCGTCCAAGAGGGCGGGAGATCGGTGCCCGGAACCTGAGGGGGCGCGGTGATCGAGCCGGATTGTGGGAATGGGCACGGTCAGCGTCGGGAATACTTCGGCGGGCTCTCGTGGGACACAACCCCACGCGGCTGTCAGGTCCCGTGGTTAACTGCAGGAGTACCGGGCGCCCGCGCGAAGTCGTCAACCACCCGCTCGAGCGCGCCCGCCAGCTCGCGCAATTCGGCAGACGTCCATCCGGCAAACGTCTCGGTCACGATGTCATCGGTGGCGGACCGGTAGGCGCCGAAGGCGGCCGTGCCCGCGGGTGTGAGCGTGACGATGGCAGCCCGCCCGTCGGAGCGGTCCCCTCGGCGGGCCACGTAGCCGTCCTCCACCAGGCGCCGGATCTCGCGACTCACCAGCGGCGGCTCGAGCCCGGTCTGGCGGGCGATGTCGGTCACCCGCAGCGGGCCCCGGGCGTGGACCGCGGCCAGGATGGCGATACCCGGACGGGAGATCCGGACGCCCGAACGCTCGGCCCGGATCCTCGCCGCCTCCCGCCCATTGCCGATCCTCCCCATCCGGGTGATGGCCTGTTCCACCCGACGAAGGTCGTCACGCCGTCGCGCCATTGGGCCGAGGCTATACCTATTTGATTGACCAAGTTATTTGACTCGGTACATGACCTCTGGCAAGGTGACCGTATGCCCAACGGAGGCCATGGCAATGGGTGACCTCATGGGCAGGGACCGCCTCCGATGACGGAGGGGCGGCGGCGCATCCGGTACGCCGGAAGCGTGCACGACGAGCGGGAGATCGCCGCCGTGGTCGAGGTGCTGCGCGACGGCCCCACCGGCCTGCGCATCGGCCGTCGCACCCGCCAGTTCGAGGAGCGGGTCGCCTCCCTCATGGGCAAGCGTCGGGGTGTGATGTGCAACTCCGGCTCGTCGGCGCTGTACCTGGCCATCGAACTGCTCGGGCTCGAGCCTGGCGACGAGGTGATCACCCCGGCCCTGACCTTCTCCACCGACATCGCCGCCATCCTCCGGTCCGGTGCGGTGCCGGTCTTCGTGGACGTCGAGCCCGACACGTTCAATATGGATGTAGGGGCCGTCGAGGACATGGTGGGGCCGAGGACCCGAGCCATCCTGGCCCCGAACCTGATCGGCAATGCGCCTGACTGGGACCGGCTCCGAGACCTCGCCGATGTCCACCGCCTCCAGCTCGTCGAGGACTCCTGTGATGCCCTCGGGCTCACGCTGGGGGGCCGGCCCACCGGAGCCCGGGCGGACATCTCGGTCACCAGCTTTGCCCTCTCGCACATCATCACCGCGGCCGGTACCGGGGGGATGATCTGCCTCGACGATGCCGAAATGCTGGATCGGTGCCTCGTGCTCAGGCGGTGGGGACGGCGATCGGAGGTGCAGCTGTTCGGATCGCGCCGGGATAGCGGCGACCGCTTCTTCTCCGACCTCGACGGGATGGAGTACGACGACCTCTTCATCTTCGACGAGGTGGGCTGGAACTTCGAGCCATCGGAGGTGTCGGCGGCATTCGGGCTGGTGCAACTGGACAAGCTCGATGAGAACCTGGCCCGCCGGAAGCGCAACTTCCAGATCCTCTTCGAGCACCTGGGGATGCGCCCGGATCTGTTCGTGCGACCCCGCACCCTTACCGGCCTGGACACGGCATGGCACATGTTCCCGTTCCTCGTCCAGGAGGACGGCCTGCGGCGTAGCGCCCTCCAGCAATGGATGGAGTCCCGCGGGGTCGACACCCGCATGGTGTGGAGTGGCAATGCAACAAGGCAGCCGGCATTCCGGAACCGACCACACCGGGTACCGAACGGGGGACTTCCCAACGCCGACGCGGTGATGGCCCGGGGCTTGGTCCTCCCGTGCAATCATGGTCTCGAGGACGAGGACATGGCGTACATCTGCGAGACGCTTGACCAGTTTGTGGAACAGACGGGCGAGATGGCTTCGTGATCCCTCCGGCAGCCACCCAGCCGAAGGGTGGGGAGCGCTACACCTTGATATCCAGCGACTGCCACGCCGGCGGGAACCACCAGATGTACCGCGACTACCTCGAGGCGCGGTATCTGGATCAATTCGACCACTGGCGATCGCAGTACTCGAACCCGTTCCGCGATCTCACCAACGACACCCGCGACCGCAACTGGAACGACGAACGCCGGATCGCCGAGCAGGAGGCCGACGGCTGCGTGGCCGAGGTGGTCTTCCCCAACACCATTCCCCCGTTCTTCCCGACAGGCGCCGTGGTGGCCCGCCCGCCCACGCCCGAGGAGTACGAGCTGCGCCTGGTGGGGCTGCGGGCCCACAACCGGTGGTTGGCAGACTGGTGCGCCGCCCACGCCGTCCGCAGGGCGGGCATCGGCCAGATCCTCCTCAACGATCTCGACGATGCCATCGCCGACGTCCGGTGGTGCGCGGACCACGGACTCCGTGGCGGCGTGCTCCTGCCGGGGGTCCCCGACGACATGGCCCATCTGCTGCCGCTCTACGCCCCGGCGCTCGACCGGCTGTGGGCGGTCTGCGAGGAGCTCGGTGTGGTGGTGAACGCCCACTCGGGAGGATCGGGGATGCCGGACTACGGCCCCTACCGGGCGGCCTCTCAGCTGTGGATCGTCGAGACGTCATTCTTCTCCCGCCGACCACTCAGCCACCTGCTGGTCGGTGGGGTCTTCGAGCGCTTCCCCGACCTGCGGCTGGTGGTGGTGGAGCAGGGCGCCTCATGGATCCCGCCGCTGCTCGACCAGCTCGACGGCTACTACGAGCAGATCCGGTCGGTCGGCCGGATCGGCGAGCTCAAGTACTCCCCCGACGAGGTGCCGCCGATACGCCCGAGCGAGTACTTCTCCCGCAACTGCTGGGTGACGGCCAGCTTCCCCTCGCCGGTTGAAGCGGAGAGCAGGCACCGGATCGGGATCGATCGATTCCTGTGGGGAAGTGACTACCCTCACGACGAGTCGAGTTTCCCCAACACCCGCGAGGCGCTGCGACGCTCGTTCGCAGGCGCCGGCGAGGCCGAGTTCCGCCAGTTGCTCGGGGGCAACGCAGCCGAGGTATACGGATTCGATCTCGAGGCTCTGCGACCCCGTGCGGACGCGGTCGGGCCCACCGTTGCCGAATTGGCCGAGCCCTACGCCGGCGGAGTTCCCGCAGGCAACCGCAGCCCCGCGTTCACCCGGCCATGACCGGTCCCGGCCCTGGTCCCGCAGCCCGGCCCGGTCCCACCACGGTTCGGTTCGCCGGCCGGCGGGCCATCGTGACCGGCGCCAGCCGCGGCATCGGTGCCGGCGTCGCCGTGCGCCTGGCGGCGGAGGGTGCCGACGTGGCTATCGTGGCCCGGACATTGGATCACCATCCGAGCCTACCCGGCAGCCTGCGGGCGACCGCAGCACGGATGGCCCCGTTCGGTGGGCGGGTCGTCACCGTGGTCGCCGACCTCTCCGACGATGATGACCGCGGCCGCGTCGTCCCTGAGGCTGTGGCCGGGCTCGGTGGGCCGGCCGACATCCTGGTCAACAATGCCGCCGCCGCCATCTACCAGCCCCTGGCCGATTTCCCTCTGCGTCGTCGGCTGCTCACCTTCGTCCTCAACGTCGAGGCCCCCCTCGACCTCATGCAGGCCGTCCTGCCGTCGATGCGCGCCGCCGGCCGGGGGTGGATCGTCAACCTCTCCAGCGCCACCGCCCGTCCACGACCCGGTCCTCCCTTCGTGAAGGGCGCGCCTCCCACCATGGCCGTGTACGGAGCCTCCAAGGCGGCTCTGAACCGCCTCACCAACGCACTGGCCGACGAGGTCTGGGGTGAGGGCATCCGGGTGAACACCGTGGAGCCGCGGGCGGCGGTCATGACCGAGGGGGCCACTGCCCTCATCGGCGACATGGCCGAGGACCGAGTCGAATCACTGGAGACCATGGTGGAGGCGGCCGTGGCCCTCTGCGACTGCCCGGCCGAGCGCACCGGCCAGGTGGTCGTGAGCCTCGATCTGCTCGCCATGCTCGATCGACCGGTATTGTCCCTCGATGCGCGACAGACGATGGCGACCTCTCCTGCGGGTTCCGAGCCCGAGCCCTCATCGGCGTGACCGTCGCCCACCACGGCCTTCCCGCCCGATCCGGGAGCATGGCCTCGTCGCTGTCAACGCCATGAGCCGGCCACGAGGGAGGCGGTAGGGCGTGGACTTCGACGACACCGCCGAGGAGGCCGCGTTCCGAGCAGAGGCCCGGGCATTCCTGGTGCAGCATGCGCCACCCCGGACCTCGGACACCACCAGCCGCCTGCTTCGCCACGATCCCGACCCGGAGGTGGTGGCCGAGCACGTCCGCCGATGCAAGGAGTGGCAACACACCCTGCACGCCAACGGCTGGGCCGGCATCACCTGGCCCGAGGAATTCGGCGGGCGGGGCGGAACCGGTGTGGAGCAGGCCATCTTCGACGCCGAACAGTCATCGTTCGACGTGTCCACCGGGGTGTTCGCGGTCGGCATCGGGATGGTCGGACCGACGCTCATCGCCCACGGCAGCCAGCAACACAAGGACAGGTACCTCGGGCCCCTCCTCCGTGGCGAAGAGATCTGGTGCCAGCTCTTCAGCGAGCCGGGCGCCGGCTCGGACCTGGCCGGACTGTCCACCAAGGCGGTCCTCGACGGCGACGAGTGGGTGGTGGACGGACAGAAGGTGTGGACCAGCGGCGCCCAGCACAGCGACATGGCCATCCTGTTGACCCGCACCGACACCTCGGTGCCCAAGCACGCCGGCATCACGTACCTGGTGGTCGACATGGCCTCACCCGGCATCGACGTCCGGCCCCTCCGCCAGATCAACGGTTCCTCGCACTTCAACGAGGTGTTCCTCTCCGGCGTCCGGATCCCGGCCGGCAATGTCGTCGGGGAGGTCGGTGACGGCTGGCGGGTGGCCCGGACCACGCTGTCCAACGAACGCGGCCTCATCGGAGGTGGGGGTGCCGCGGCCGCCGGCTTCGCCGACGTCCTGGATCTGGCCCAGCGTTCGGGCCGGAGCGCCGATCCCCTCGCCCGCCAGAGCCTGGCCTCCCTGTTCGTCCGGACCGAGATCCTCCGGTTCCTGGGTCTCCGGGCCCGCACCGCGGCGAGCCGGGGGCAGGCGCCGGGCGCGGAGAGCTCGGTGATGAAGCTGGCCTACTCCCAGCACGCCGCCCTCACCGGCAACCTGGTGTTGGACCTCCAGGGGCCGTCGGGGGCCCTCTCCGGCAAGTCGGCGGCCGATCAGGGCTTCTGGCAGCAGCAGTTCCTCGGGCAGTGGTCCGTGCGCATCGGCGGGGGCACGGACCAGATCCAGCGCAATGTGATCGGTGAGCGGGTCCTCGGCCTGCCGCCCGAAGCCAGGGTTGACCGAGGCCGGCCGTTCAGCGAGCGTACCGAGGCCTGAGTGAGGCGCACCGGGCCCTCGCCAACACCGACCCGTACCCGGCCGCCTCGTCCGGCTCAGCGGACGGTGGCTCCCCCGTCGACGGCGATGACCTGTCCGGTGACGTAGCTGGTCTCAGCACTGAGCAGGGACATCATGGTGGCGCCGATCTCCCCCGCCTGTCCGACGCGACGCAACGGAAGGTCGGCGGAGACCGACTCGGCCGTGGACGGGTCGGCGAACGCCGCCCCCATCCCCTCCCCGGCGGTGGCACCTGGGCAGACGCAGTTGACCCGGACACCGCGGGGGCCGTACTGGACGGCCGCCAACCGGGTGAGGGAGATGACCCCTCCCTTGCTGGACGTATAGGCCGGACCGAAGCCGTGACCCCGGAGCCCGGCGGTGGAAGCCACCGTGACCACCGACGAGCCCGACCCGAGGTGGGGAAGGGCGGCCCGGAGGGTGAGGAAGGTCCCTCGGAGGTTGACGCCGATGACCCGGTCGAAGGTGGCCAGCTCCACCTTTTCGATGTCGGCCAGATCCTCCGGGTCGAAGATGCCGGCACAGGTGGCGACACCGTCGATCAATCCGAACCGCGACAAGACCGAGGCCACCGCGGCGGCAATCGATGCCTCGTCGCCGACGTCGGCCACCACGGCGAGCGGCTGGCCGACTCCGGTGGTCCCGATGGCTGCGGCGGTCTCCTCGAGCCGGGGGCCATCGCGGTCGACCATGGCCACGCCCGCGCCCGCCTCGGCCAGACAGGCTGCAGTGGCGCGTCCGATGCCGCTGGCCGCCCCGGTCACCAACACGACGCGGCCGTTCATATCGGGCATGGGGCCTCCTCCAGGATTGCTAGTGGATCCGGATAGGCGAGCGTCGTGACGGGGCCGACCGGTGTACGGAGCCAGGACGGCCCGGGTCGGGCTAGGCCGACGCGCCGGGTGCGCTCCTGGCCACGGTCCGGTCGAGGATGCCGAGCGTGGCCCGGAGGGCGCCCTCCGAGATGACGGGGAAGATCCCCGCGTCCCTCCAGACCGGGTCGATGGCCGACCAGTCGTAATACGAGGTGACGAGCGTGCCCTCCTCGACGGGCTCCAGCTGGTACCCGTAGACGTGGCCGATCTGGGGGCGGATCTGGCCGAGGATGGTCCAGGCGATCTCACGGTCGGGAACAAACTCGGTGATGGTGACGGTCACGTCGTAACGGCCCATCGGGTAGTCGTTGAGGGACTCGCGATCCATGTGGACGACGAACGTGTCGCCGATGGCCGACACCGGCCCGCCGGTGGCATCCATCAGCATGCCGGAACTGTCGATGGCCACGTGTCCCTGCGGGTCGGACAGCACCCTGAAGATGGCTGCAGGGTCTGCGGCAATCGTCCTCTGGACCTCCAACCGTTCGCTCGTCATCTCCTCATCCTGCCACGGACCTCCCGTTGCCGGGGACCCTAGAATCCCCGAGTGCCACCACCGGCGGCCTCGGGACGCTGCGACCCCGCCTTCGCCGATGTGCGAGAGGCGTTCCTCGCCAACTTTGCCGATCGCGACGAGGTCGGTGCGTCGGTTGCGGTCAGCGTCGAGGGCCGGACGGTGGTGGACCTGTGGGGAGGATCAGCCGATGGCCAGGGCCGGCCGTGGAGCCGCGACACCCTGGTCGACGTCTTCTCGGTGGGCAAGGCCATGGTGGCCCTGTCCCTCCTGGTCCTCATCGACCGGGGGAGGCTGGACTTCGACGACCCCGTGGCCCGGCACTGGCCGGAGTTCGCCGCCGCCGGGAAGGGCGCCGTCACCGTGGCCCAGCTGCTCAGCCATCAGGCGGGACTGCCGGGCCTCCGACAACTCCTCGTCCCGGGTGCGGTGTACGACTGGGAACGGATGACCGGGGCCCTGGCCGCCGAGCCGCCGTGGTGGGATCCGGGCTCGGCTCACGGCTACCACGTGAACACCCTCGGATTCCTGGGTGGAGAATTGGTCCGACGGGTGAGCGGAACGAGCTTCGCCCGCTTCTTCGCCACCGAGGTGGCCGGGCCTCTGGGAGCTGACGTCCATTTCGGTGTCGACCCTCACGACGACCGTCGGGTGGCGGACTTTCTCTTCCCCGGCGAAGCGGCCCTTCCACCTCCCGACCCCGGCAACGACTGGTCGCTCGTCTACAACAACCCGCCGGGAGCGTCCGGATTGGGCACCGTCAACAGCCGGGATTGGCGGCGGGCGGTCCACCCCTCGACCAACTGCCACTCCCATGCCCGCGGCGTGGCCCGGGTGTACGCGCTGCTCGCCGCCGGTGGTGGCCTCGGAGGCCTTCATCTCCTGGGGCGCTCGGTCATGGCCGGAGCCACATCCGAGCTGGCCGTCGGGCCCGACCGGATCCTGGAGCGCAGCACGCGCTTCGGTTTCGGCTTCCAGCTCACCCAGCCCGAGCGTCCCCTCGGTCCGGGGCCGGAGAGCTTCGGTCACTTCGGGGCCGGCGGTTCTCTCGGCATGGCCGACCCTGTGGCCGGACTGGCCTTCGCCTACGCCATGAACCGTTTCGGTCAACGCTGGCAGGATCCGCGGAACCAGTCACTCCTGGCCGCCACCTACGCCTGTCTCTGACTGTGGGCGCACCGCACCGACCCGTGCTCGGCGATCCCCACCTCAATGATCGTTCCGGGGCCTCAACCGGAACGACATTCTGGAACGTGGTGGTGACTACCGGCCCACCTGGCCGTCGGCCAGCTCACGGAGGATGTCGGCATGGCCGGCGTGTCGTGCCGTTTCCTCCAGCAGGTGCATCAGCACCCAGCGGAGGTTGACGGGTGCCTGTCCCCCGAGCTCGCGGCACGTCTCCTCGAGGCTCGGTGCCGCCGCCACGACGCTGTCGACGCGTTCCCAGGTGTGACGGTAGTGATCGACGGCCATTGCCACCGTGTCGTCCGAGCCCACCGTGTCGCGGGGGAGATCGACCTGCTGCCCGGCGAAGCGACGCACGATCCAGAGCGTCTCGGCCAGCGACATGTGCTTCACCAACCAGAGCAGTGTCGTGCCGCTGCCCACAGGAGACCTCCGCGCCGCCTCCTCGTCGACGCCGGCGACCTTGCGGACGAGCGAATCCCGCTGGTACTGGAGGAGCGCCCGCAAGGTCTCCCGCTCGGAGCCCTCGAGCCGGGGCGGCTTCTGATCAGGCACCGGGACTGAACACCTGGTCGAAGATCCCGTCGACCCCCGAGCCGTGGAGGGTCATCCCTCCGTCGACGACGACGTTCTGGCCTGTGATGAACCGCGCCAGGTGCGAGCACAGGAACACCACGACATCGGCGACATCGTCCGGCTGCCCGATCCGGCCCAGCGGGGTGACCCGGTCGAACCGCTCCCGTTCGTGGGGAAGGAATTGCACCAAGGGCTCGGTGAGGGCGGTGAGGATCATCCCCGGGGAGACCGAGTTCACACGGATCTGCGGTCCGTACTCCAGCGCGGCGGACGCGGTGAGGGCGGCCACGCCTGCCTTGGCCGCCGAGTACGGCGCCTCACCCGCCGCCGGGCGCGTACCGCTGATCGAGGCCGTGGACACGAGGCTGCCCCCACCGGATGCCCGGATATGCGGAACGGCGGCACGGAAGCCCAGGTAGACGCCGGTCAGGTTGACGGCCAGGATCCGGTTCCATTCCTCGGGTGCCCACTCGTGGAGCGGCGAGAGGCCACCGATCCCCGCGTTGTTGAACATGATGGTGATGCCGCCCATCGCCCCCGCCGCAGCATCGACGGCCGCGCGCAACCCTTCCGGATCCGTGACGTCGGCTGCGTAGGCGGTTCCGTCGATCTCCTCGGCAACCTCCCGGGCCGCCTCAACGTTGACGTCGACGACGGCCACCGCGGCACCCTCTTCTGCCATCCGCCGGGCCGAGGCGCGCCCGATGCCGGATGCACCCCCGGTGACGACCGCTCGCTGACCGTCCAGCAATCCCACCGCTACCTCCGCTCCGTCGCAACCGATGGACGATTCTCAGGCCTTGTGCCCGCGGTCATCAGCTGACAACCCGACCGATCACCGAGACGGCGATGGCACCGGCGACCAGTGGGGCACTCCGTGAGCCGGCAGTCCCCAGGGCCCTTCGAAGGGCCGCGGCCCTGACTCCGACGCTGATTGAATCTACGAGTCCTCGGGGATCGCATCCCACCACTGACACCACCACTCGGCGCCGACCAGGATCCGCAGTTTCTGGTGCCAGCAGTAGGAGATCTCGTTGTAGGGCTCGAGGTAGTAGCGGCAGTTCTCACACTTCTCATCGCCCGAAGGCTTTCCCTTCAGCACTGCGTTGGAGGCGAGATGCCGCAGTTCCATCGACAAGGTCTCATCGATCTCTTTGGGCTCGGGCTCCGGAATCACGTAGTCGGACATTTCAGCAATCTAATGCCCCGGACCAACCCGCTCTACCCGGCGAGGCCTCCTCGGCCAACCTGTCGGGGACCCGTTCGAGGGGGAAGCCTGCGGCCGGCGGGTGCGTCCGTCAGATGAATTTTGTGGGTCGGCGCCATCCGGGGACGGGACCGCTCCGAACATCTACCCGGTGGCGCCCGGTGACGGGACCACGCCGCAGACGTACCGATGGACAAGACATGCGTGCCCGAACCGAACTGCCCCTTTCCTGCCAAGGAGGTCCCGGTGAGTGATTTCAGCCGACGTTCGTTCCTGAAGGGTGGCTCGGCGGCCGTCGTCGCCGCCGGTGCCCTCTCCGCCATACCCGGCCTGCCGGCCGTGCTCGGCGTGGTCGAGACGCAGGGGCCGGCTGACGTGGGGGCGGCCGATGCGGCGATCGCCGATGCCGAAGCCTCCCCCACCGTGCTGAGCGAGCCGCTTGTCGCCCACATCCGGGATCTCGGCACCGGAGAGATCGGCCTGTTCTCGGGGACGCGGGAGATCATCCTGCATGATCCGCAGCTGGCCGCCCGACTGGCCCGGGCCGTTCCGTGACCTCGTTCCTCTCTCTTCCACCCATACTCCTGTCCGTCCCCCACATCCCCTTCCCGATCGTCGGTTGCCCGCCCCTGGCGGCCCCGACCCGAGCAGAACCAGAGGTATCCCATGTCATCGCATCGTGAAGCCCCCGAGATCGCCAAGGACCCGGTTGCCGACTCGACCGACGTCTATGCGTTCGTCAGTCCCGACCAGCCCGACACCGTGACGCTCATCGCCAACTACGTCCCCCTCGAGGGCCCCGACGGAGGGCCGAACTTCTACGAGTTCGGTGACGATGTGCTCTACGAGATCCACGTCGACAACGACGGGGACGGCCTGGCCGACGTCACCTACCAGTTCCGGTTCACCAACCAGGTCACCAATCCCAACACCTTCCTCTACAACACCGGCCCGATCCGGAGCCTCACCGATCCAAGTTGGAACCGCCGCCAGACCTACTCGGTCACCCGGGTGGACAGCAGCGGGACCTCCCAGGCCATCGCCTCGGGCGTCCCGTGCCCGCCGTGCAACATCGGGCCGCTCTCGACGCCTGAGTACCCGGATCTGGTCGATGCGGCCATGACCCGCATCGGCCCACGGACCCGTGTGTTCGCCGGCCAGCGCGCCGAGGGCTTCTACGTCGACTTGGGCGCCATCTTCGACCTCGGCGATCTGAGGCCATTCGAACAGGCCCACACCACGTTCGGCCTGAAGGACACTGGTCTCGGCAAGATGGCCAAGGGTGTCAACTCGACAGCCGGGGTGAACGTCCACAGCATCGCCATCCAGGTCCCCATCAACCAGCTGACGGCGAACAGCTCGCGACCGAAGAGCGTGACCGACCCGGCCGCAGTCATCGGCGTCTGGACGACCGCCAGCCGCCAGAAGGTGCGAATGTTCGAGAACAGCCCTGGCGTGAACTTCAATTCAGGTCCCTTCGTCCAGGTCTCGCGGCTTGGCAACCCATTGTTCAACGAGGTGATCGTCCCCATGGCCGCCAAGGACTACTGGAACTCGCAGGCGCCGGCCGGTGACAGCCAGTTCGCCTCCCACGTGGCCAGTCCCGAGTTGGCCGCGCTGCTTCCCGTGCTCTACCCGGGCGTCTTCCCGAACCTCGCCGCCCGCGTCAAATCCGGCGCTCCGAGGGCCGACCTGCTGGCCATCCTGCTGACGGGGATCCCCACTGGAGTCGTACCCGGATTCCAGAACTTCACGGGGACGACCCAAGCCGACATGCTGCGGCTCAACGTCGCCATTCCCCCCACCACGTCGCACGCCTCGAACCTCGGATTGATCGGCGGGGACCCGGCCGGGTTCCCCAACGGCCGGCGGGTCTTCGACGATGTGGCCACCATCGAGGTGCGAGCCATCGCCGGGGCCACGCTCCCCCTGGTAGAGAAGTCGTTCCATCCGGATGCCGCGGCCGGAGCCGTGTCCATGGGCCTCACGTCCGGGCCCACCGATCAATCCGCCCGGGGCTCGGAGGCGTACCTCCACGAGTTCCCCTATCTGGGCACACCGCACTCCGGGTTCGCCGCCCACGTCCAGGCGAGCTGACCGGTGGAAGGACGCACGCCGACCGAAGCGGTGCTCCCACCCAGCGGTGAAGGGACCGTCGTCCTCGACATCGGTGGTGAGAGCGGAGCAGCGGTCATCTACGTCCCCGCTGCTCTTCACGGCGAGGAGATGGAGATCCGGGCCGTGGGCCAGCCCTGGAACGGAGCCCACACCGGCATCCGAGAGCGCACTCTGCGGGACGGAGCCTGCTTTGCGGCCGTGTTCGGGGCCCTCGACCATGGTGACTACCAGCTGCGGATCCGGGGCGCCGAGACGGACCAGATGGTGGACGTCTCGGTCGCCGGTGGCGGAATCACTGAGGCTCGGTGGCCCGAGCGCTGAGGCCGGCGTCCCCGAACCGTGCCGATCGGGACGGCGCGCAGAAACTAGGATTGGCCGGGTGGCAGCGCCCACGAGAGGGACCGGGGTGTGGATCGCCGTCATCGGCGACCGCATGCCGGGCTTCGAACCGCAGGATGCCATCGCCGGCTCCATCGACGATGCCGCCAACCATCTGGGCTGCCCGACGCCGGAGGTCCGGTGGATCGCCACCGAGCTGCTCGACCGCGACGGGCCAGACGTCCTCATCGGCGCCTCTTCGGTGTGGTGCGCACCGGGCAGCCCGTTTCGGAGCCTGACCGGCGCGCTCGCCGGCATCCGTTGGGCCCGGGAGGAGGGGATCCCCTTCCTGGGCACGTGTGCAGGTTTCCAGCACGCGGTGATCGAATATGCCCGGAACGTGCTCGGACGCGAGCGGGCGGCGCACGCCGAGTACGGGCCCGCCGACGCGGGCGACCTCTTCATTGATGAGTTGCTGTGCAGTGTGGTCGGGACGACCATGGAGGTCGACATCGTCAACTCGCGGCTGATCGAGCTCTACGGGACCGCCCATCCCAAGGAGCGTTACTACTGCCGCTTCGGCCTGAACCCCGCGTGGCGGGAGCCCCTCGACCGTGCGGGCCTCCTGGTTGCCGGCGTCGACGCCGCCGACGGCGACGTGCGCTTGATGAGTCTGGCCAGCCACCCGTTCTTCGTATTGACGCTGTTCGTCCCACAGACCTCGTCGTCCCCGGGGAGTCCCCATCCTCTGGTCACCGGCTACCTCCGAGCCGCTCTCGGCCCGATCGGGTAGTCAGGTCGGACGGATGGTCACCCGCGGGTGACCTGGTGGAGCTCGACCTCACCGGGAATCCCGTCCAGATGGTGGGTTCCCGCCGGTTCGAAGCGCAACCCGGCGTCGGCCTCTCCACCAAAGGCCGCCATGACCTCACCGGGGTGGGCAACCTTCACCACTCGGGCGGCCAGGTTCACGACGGATCCGAAGACGTCGCCATCGCGGAGCATGACCCGTCCAGTGGCCAACCCGGCCCGCACCGGGGGAACGACCGGGTGGCGACGGAAGGTTTCCGCCAGGTCGAGGGCGATGGCCGAGGCCGATGCGGCGTCCGAGGCGGTGTACATGATCTCGTCACCGATCAATTTGACGACCCGTCCGCCACCGGCGGTGACGGCATCGACCGCGATGTGCTCGAACTCGGTCAGCACGGACCCGAGATCACTCATGGTCAGCTCCTCTCCTAGTTGGGTCGAACCCACCAGGTCGACGAACCCGACGACGAGACGTCTCGTCTCGAACCCGACCAGGTCCTCGTCGGTGTTGCTCGTGCGTTGTGCTGCCAGCAGGTGCTGGCGGAACAAGGCGTCCAGGGCGGGAGCGACCAAGGGGAGCAACGCGGTCGCCTCCACGTTGGCGCGGGCGACGGCCAGACCGATCTCATCCTGGCGCCGAGCCTGGGGCTCGACGTTGACCAGAAAGGAGGACACCACCGCGTCGGCCACACGAGCCATGGCCGATCCCAGAACGCGCACCAGCTGATTCCGTCCTTCCTCCCCGAAGACGGCGGTGACTTCGGCCATGCCGGCGGCAAAGGCCACGAACGGAGGGGCGAACACGGGTACTCCGGGACCCGGGTCAGGAAGTCCGGCGGCCCGGGCCAGCGCTCGCATTTCCTCCACGCCGACGCCGGCCTCCGCGGCCGCCTCTTCCAACGTCAGCGCCGGCCCACCCCTGATGGTGAGCACACCGGCCAGGGCGGGAAGCGCGTCCTGGAAGGCCACCAGGTCTTCCGTGCTGGCCCCGAGGCCCACCAGGTACTGCAGCAACTCGAGTCGCGCCTCGGCGTGCTGGTCGTTGGGGTCGTAGACGCCGAGAGCCGCCAGTTCGTCCGGTTCCACAATTCACAAGTACACACGACCCACGACTCGACTCGCTACCGCTCGTTGCAACTCATCACTTCCGAGGTGGTCGCCGTCCCTCGGTCCGCGCACAGTGATGTGACCGTGACCGTCAGGCGTCGCACCGAGGAGGACGACGATCGGTTCACAGCGTCCGGCGACGGTTGGCCCGCCACGCCAGCCTCCCCGCGGCGGCGAGTGCCACCACGAACAACACCACGAACAGGATCGGTCCGGCGATCCGGATGAGCCACTCGAACCCGGAGACGAAGCCGCTCACGCTGTCATGCCACGCCGCGCTCAGGCCTGACCGCGGCGGCGGAGCCGGCGGCGGGTGGTGACCGGCCTCGGCCAGGGAAACCGTCAACGTGCCGTAGGTGGTCTGGCTGTTGAGTACGTCGAGCTGGCCCTGCAGCTGTTCGATCTGACTCTGCAGGGAGTCGAGCTGACTCTGGACGGCCAGGATGTCCCCGATGGACGTGGCTCGGGACAGAATCGTCAGGTACTGCTGCCGGCTGGCCTGGAGGGCGGTTATCCGTGACTGGAGGTCGACGTATTGACCGGTGACGTCGGTCGAGGTCGACGTAGACGATTCGACCTTGGTGATCGCTTGGACCTGCGTGACCAAGGTCCCGTACGAGGACTGGGGAACCTGGAGGACCACCGTGCCGGACGAGGAGGTTCCGGTGACCGGGCTACCGACCTGCACCTGGGACTTGGCCACGAACCCACCGTCACCGGTCGCAATGGTCGTGAGCCTCGTCACCACGGACTGGATGGATCCGTTGCCGATGGTCAGGTCGACCGAGCCAGTGGTCACCACCTTGGGCGACTGACCGACGGCGCCCGGGGGCAGGGGCGCAATGGACGTCGGGGTCGTCGGCGTCCCCGGCGCCGGCGCCGGGCTGCGCGGTGACGCGGTCGAGCCGGCGCCAGACGGCGCGGAATTCGAACTCCCTCCCGTCGTGGGAGTCTGGCCGGCCCCGGAGATGGAAGGGGCGGGACCGGCGGCGCCGCCTGCGGTGGACGCCGCCGTCTGACGCAACGACGGGCTGGAGCCGGGGTAGAGGAGGGTGACTCCCCCGGCAACCAACACCACGGCGGCGGCGGCGATGGAGACCACCCGTACCCGACGACTGTGCGGAATGACGGCACCAAGGGAGACCCGTGGTGCGTCTGAGGTCGCCGACCGTGCGGCCGCCAGCACACGGTCTTGGGCCTCGGTGGGGACGTCGAAGGCGTCGGCGACTTCGCCGAGCGCCCTTCGCAGGCGGTCTTCCTCGATCACGGTCATCGGAGGTCCCCTGATTCTGACAATCGATCGCTTCCGGTCTCCGCCATGAGAGCCGGATGTTCGCCCAGCAGTCGTCGGCCTTCGTGGAGACGGGACTTCACGGTGCCCACCCGTCGACCTATGGCCGTGGCAATCTCCCGCTCGCTCAAGTCGGCGTAGTAGCGCAGGACGACGACGACCCTCAGATGCAGCGGCAGGTCCTGCAGGGCGCGGGCCACGTCCTGTGACCGCGCCACGCGGCCCGGCAGGTCCTCGATCGATGACACGCCTTCGAGGTGGTCGCCGTCCGCCCGCCGGTCCCGGTGAGGAATCTCGTCGCGCAACTTCGAATTGCAGGTGTTGACGACGACCCGGTACAGCCAGGGCTTCACGTCAGCCCCGGTGGCGAGCGAGGCGCGGAACCGCCAGGCCCGGAGATAGGCCTCCTCGACGGCCTCCTCGGCGTCCGAGCGATTGCCGAGGATCAGACACGCGGTGCGAAAGGAGCGGGCATAGCCCTCCTTCAACCAGCCCTCAAGCTCTTCCACATCCTCGTGACTGCGCACTCGCCCGATCCTCGTCCTCACCGGATCCTCGTCCCTCATTCATTCGGCAACCAAGCGGACCCACTTGATACAGACGCTGTGGCGATCGAAAAGGTTCGCGGAGATTTCCGGTCACGCCTGGCACGCCCACGACACGGGCCGGCGCAGCCTGAGGCACCACTGAATGTGCCGATCAAGCTTCTGAGCGCGCGAATCTGGGACGGGTTGGGCCATTGCCGAAAGAATGACCCCGTGGGACTGCGTGACGGGCCAGCGGGGTGAGACGCCCCGGAGCGATGCAACGCTGGAGTGCTGAGGCGCGGCCGTTCCTCACTGCTCTGATCGGGGCTGAGGACGAGCTCATCTCGAGATCCGAACGACCCGCCGTCGTGGTGCGGGCACTGTGTGACCAGCTCGACACGGCCGTCGTGCACGCGCGGACCTGGCACGTGAACCACCGCTGCCCCGATGCCAAGCTCGGCGTGTACTTCAATGAGCTGATCTCGGCGTCGCAGGGCATGTCGGCCATCATGCAATTGGTGGCCATGGAGGCGCCGGGTGGAGGATGGATCGAGAACCGCGAGGTGGCTGACAAGGTCGGCGCCAACCTCATGGACCGCATCGCCCAGGCGACGAGGGCCCGGCGATACCTACGGGAGTGGCAGTATCGGTGAGGCGGACAGCTGAGGAGTCCAGGCTCGCTGCGTGGGACAATGCGCCCGTTGGGCAAGGCTGCCGGTTTCGGCCTAGATTTGCCATGGCCACGAGCCGCACGTTGGAATGTCGGGATATCTGTCGAGGTGGCACGAGGGCAATCGGCTTTTCACCGAAGGGATAGGGCCGTGACGGTTGGCCCACCAGCGGCAAGGATCGACCAACGCCGAACAGGAAGCGTCCGCTAGGACCATCAAGGGGGTCGGAATGCTGAAGGACTGGATACAGGCCCTCAACAGCATGCTGAAGAACTGGATGAAGGTCCTCAACAGCAAGGGCTGGACAAAGGCCCTCACCGGCGTGGTGAAGGACTGGATAGGGGCCCTCAAGAAGGGACTGGCATGGTCGGCCGGCAACTCCCCGCTACCCGATCGACGCTCGAAGGTGATGCTCGCAGGCACGCTGGCGTTCGTAGCCGTTCTCCTGTTCGGTCTGGTGGTGTTTGGCAGCTCGACCAAGACGGCCCCTCGCCGCGCCGCACCCGGGCTCAGCTATGGCGTGGGTTTGTCGCCCCTGACCACGACCACGACCACGACTGCACCGCTCTCGTCGGCTCCCGCGGCCGCTGCCGCCGCGGCCAAGACTGCCGGAAAGACCGCTGCCAAGTCCCGAGTTGCCCACCATCGCCAAGCGGCACGACGTGCCGCGGCAGCGCTGACGGCGACCCACTGGTACACGGTAAGGACCACGACCTTTACCCGGGGAACCGGCCGGAAGCACCTACACCACCGTCCAGCAACCCATTCACATCGGACAGCACGGATCTCACTCGGCGGGGGTTGACCCAGCGCCACAATGGTGTCGATCTGATCGGTCACCCGTAAGATCGGGTCATGTGCGGCCGAATCGCCCTCTACTCGGAACCTGATCGCATCGCACGGATTCTCGATGCTCAGCTGGCGCTCGATGGGAGCGATTGGCAGCCGTCATGGAACGTGGCCCCTACCGACGCCGTTCTCGGCGTCTCGGAGCACTCCGACGGCACCCGGTTCCTCCGGGCCTACCGGTGGGGGCTCGTGCCGATCTGGGCCAAGGAACCGGCCGCGCTCAAGACGACGTTCAATGCCAGGGCGGAGTCCGTGGCCACGAAGTCCACCTTCAGCGCCGCATTCCAGCGCGGTCGGATACTGGTGCCCGTCGACGCCTTCTACGAGTGGAAGTCCGAGGGGAAGGTGAAGACCCCGAACCTGTTCACCCGTGCAGACGGCCAGCCAATTGTCTTCGCCGGGCTGCGCGACCGTTGGAAGTGCGCCGACGGCTCCTTCATGCATTCGGCCACGATCATCACCACCGGTGCCGGACCGGACATGGACGGAATCCACACCCGAATGCCCGTCGTGCTGGAGCCGGACACCTGGGAACATTGGCTCGATTCGGCCGTCGTGGATCGCGACGAGCTGGAGTCGGTACTGCGGCCTGCCCCGGCCGGGACCCTCGTGCATCACGAAGTCGGTCGTGGTGTCGGAAACGTCCGAAACGACGGTCCGGAGCTGATCGGGGCCGTGAACTCGCTGTAGGCGTGAGACCGATGGCCGCGCACGTCG
Organism: Acidimicrobiales bacterium; assembly: GCA_015478655.1. GTDB lineage: Bacteria > Actinomycetota > Acidimicrobiia > Acidimicrobiales > RAAP-2 > Bog-756. The sequence continues at coordinate 36,878 of JADMIJ010000040.1, forward strand.
TTCAGGGCAGCAGTGTTTGAAGCGGGAGTGAACCAATTGTGATGCGAGGGTGAACTCGCGAGCACGCAGAGCGTTGCACCGGTCTTTGTGTCACAGCGAACAGCTACAGTCACGCGTATGGCAGGGGAACCAAGGGGGACTGCACAGCTCCGCGTGATGTGCGAATCGGGATGGGATCACTACGAACCTTCGGTTCTACGGGTCGGACGAATTCGTTGTTCCCTGCTGGTGGATCGGTATCTTCGACGCGGCAGGCGACCTGCGGGCAACCGGGGTGCTGCAAGGGATGGATCGCACACCTGATGATGTTCTGCGTTGGCTCAAGCCAATCGCGGGCGCCGACGTGGCCGGAAGGTTGGTGGGGTTCGCCATGGAAGCAGCGCGGGAAGGGCGGCGCGGGCGCCGTCAATCGGCGTGAAGGGGCGCCGCCACTCGGCGCCAGACCGGGATTACTGAGATGATGGGCACACGGCACCCCCAGAAACAGGATCTGA
>JADMIJ010000041.1 GCA_015478655.1 Acidimicrobiales bacterium
CTACACGCTCACGCCGACGCCAAACGCGTAATCAAAATCGCGGCGGGCCCTAAGGAGAAGACAGTATGAAGATCGGCTTCGTAGCAATCCACTATCCGCACATCTCCAACCGCGAAGAGTTCATCTCGCGCGTCCGGCAAGCCGCCGAGGTAATGCGGCCGACCCCGGGGTGCCTCTCAGCTGATTGCTGGGTAACCGTCGCCGGCGACGCAGTGGTTTCGACTGCACAATGGGAGTCTGAGGATGCACTGGTCTCGTCGTTTGCTACCGCTAGGGCAGCAGGAGTGGACTTCGACTATGACGAGCGCGAGTCACGCCCGCGTCAGATTTTTCGACTCGTCTCGGCCTAAAGCCAGTCCCGCATTGTTCGGTAGTTGCAGCCTGCTCCCGGGTCCGGCGCACCCCATGACTGCATACGGGAGCGGGGCCTGGGTATCCCATACCGCTGCCGGATATGCCCGCCCCCGAACGCCGGAACTGGGACCACAATTAGCGCGGGGACTTGTGCTGCCAGATAGCTTCTACTCCCAGAGAGTTGCCAACCAAGAGACGCGGCATTCGCTGCCTTCACGAGGTGCCCAAAGAAATGCCAGAGTTCCCTGCGATTACCCACGTGGCGCTAACGGTGACGAGCCTCGAACGGAGTGTGCCTTGGTACAAGGCTCTGTTCGGCTCGGACCCGATCCTTGACGAGGACACAGGTCCCTTCAAGCGTGTCGCTTGGCTTACGAGCGACACAATCGTCGGTCTAACTCAGTTCCCTGATTTGAACAGCACTCAGCCGTTCAACGAGCGCCGGCCGGGTCTCGATCATCTGGCTTTCGGCTGTGCCAACCGCGATGAGTTAAGAGCGTGGGAAATCCGCCTGAACGAGCTCGGCATCCCCAACGGTGGCATCGTGGACGCACCTTCCTACTCGGCATTGTCATTTCGAGACCCCGACAACATCGCACTCGAGTTCTTCGCACCTCGGGGCTAGGACGGGCGGAGTATCCGACTGCTATCCGACGCTGCACGGCCATCCCCTACCGGGTCAGTGAGGCACATTCCGGTCCAACTGGCATCGAGTGCTCACCTTCGCGAACGGCGCACGCCGCTGTAATCCGAAGAGCCGCATCCGCGCCGGTCGGGCTTGCGAGGAAACGAAGGCAGGAAGCGGTACCAGGACCCATCCGTCCCGGCGGCGAGGACCGCCCAAGCCCACGGCTCAAGGCCGCCCGAGCCGATTGGTCGCGCCGTCAGTATTCAACAGCGATTCAACACGCCATGTCCGGACACGAGTTGTCCACAAGTGACAACCTGCGATGTGAGCAGGTCTCTTGCTGACTCCGGTTGCCAGTAGATGCCACCGTTCGCATTCGGGACGCAGAGGTCCCCGGTTCAAATCCGGGCAGCTCGACCACCTGCGGTTGACCCCATTGGGGGCTACCGCAGCTATGAGAATGCGGCCTGAGTTTCGCCTGTGTGTAGGGCCTCGAATTCGTTCGGAGTCAGGCACTGCGGCCCAAGTGGCCCCGGACTGAGGGGACTGCGTTGACGTCCTGAACTGGCCCATCGTCGGCATCGCTTCATTGAGTGGACGAGTTGTCCAGGATCGCCTGGTACGGCCGGCATGGCTCGTTGCGCAAGCTCGGGCAGGCCGGCTGTGGCGTGGGGGCGCTCGAGCCCGGCACGACGGGAAGGACGAGGCTCGACGGCGTGGCGTTCGAGAAGGTGATCGAGACGGTCCCGGTGCCGGTCGGCTCCGTCTGACCGAAAGCCCACACCGGTTGGGTGCCGTTCGGCGCAGAGATCGTGACTCGGAGGCGCGACCCGGCGCGGTAGACATGGCCCTCGTAGTAGAGCGGGACAACCACCTTGACGAACTGCCCGGCCGGCATGGGCGCAGCGTCGGACGCCGTGAAGGTCGGGATTGGTCCGAGCGCCGTGCTCGGCTGCTTGAACATGTTGTTCGACGTGGTGGAGAGCTTTCGCTCGCTGGCGCGGATCCAGCCGTTCTGAACGAACATCTCGTTCCCGTCATGACGTACCTCGCTGATCGTGGCCTGTAGATCGACGTCGGGGACCGAGGACCTTACCCAGAGGTCTACGGCGCCGGCGCCGATGACGGTGATGGTCGCAGTCAGTGGTGCCGAGACGTATGAGACGGCGGTGCCCGAGGGGTTCTGCGCCCAATTCCACTGCCACTGGGAGGCGTTGCCCCACAGGCCGCCCGGACCGGTGTTCGTTCCGTAGTCGGTGAGGGGAAGGGCGTTGGCGTTCGAGGTGTACCAGTTGATCCCCTTGCCGGTGGGCGGTTGATCAGTGAGCGCTCCCGCAGGCCCGAGGTACCACGTGCGCGCCGTCGTTCCTGAGATGGGGAAGGACGCGAAGTCCTGCTCGAACGCGGAGTAGGGGTTCCCCGGAGTGGAGCTCCCGGTGGGCGATGGACCGGCGCCGCTGTCGAACAGGACGCGCACCTCAGGAAGCAGCTCGAATGCGGCTAGGGCGCCGCTGTAGGTGGGAATCGTCTGGATGGTGTCGGCGGGCAGCGTGACCAGGTCCGACGGCGGGAGACCCATGGCTGCCTGGAAGATCACTGGCGCAGCCGCCCGGGTGATCGCCGCGTTCTGAATCGGCGCCTGGTGGGCGACGAAAAGCTCCAGAAAGTCGTACCAGCGGACGTAGGTGTACGGGTCGAGCGAGTCGACGTGAGCGCCGTTGGTGAAGGTGAACCACTTCTGACTCGTACCGGTGAAGTGCTGGGCGAGCTGCGGGCAGTGTCCCCCCGTTTGCTCGTCCTCCCACTGGCAGGCCATGAACACCGGGACGTTGATCTTGTGGACGAAGGTAACGGGGTCCAGCGGGTCGGCGACTGCTGGGTTGTAGTGCGAGTTGGACGCGATCTTCGCGTTCAGATCGGCCGCTTCGCCGTGGAGGACCTGGTTGGCCGCACACCTCGTGTCGCCCCCCTGGATCCGCTGGTACGCCCAGGGTTGCCCGCTGCTGGGGCCGGCAGGCTCGGCCTCGTGTTCGCGTTGCTGTGCCCAGGCAACAGCAAAGCCGGTGTTGAGGATGCCGCCGGAATAGAGCGTCGTCGCCGTGGCGTCGATGGTCGAGAGTGGCGAGATGGCCTCGAGATCGGGTGGATTGAGCTGTGCCGTGAACAATTGGCTGATGGCGCCATAGGAGATACCCATCATCCCGACCTTGTGGCCCAGCACCCAGGGCTGGTGGGCGATCGTCTCAATCACGTCGTAACCGTCGAGGTTCTGCAGCGACTCGAAAAAGTCGTAGGCGCCACCCGAGCAGCCGGTCCCGCGCATGTTCACGTCGACGACGGCGAACCCCATCAAGTTCGCCAGAACTGCGATCCCGTTGACCGGTCCTGCGGGATCGGCATACCCGTAGCCCGAGTACTCGATGAGCGTGGGGTAGGGCGGAAGGTAGTTTGGAGCACTGGGGATGGGCGTACCCGAAGGCAGGCCGGGCTCGCCCGCCGGGCTCGTCGGCGGGTGCACGTCGATGGCGAGCTCCGTCCCGTCACGGGTCGTGAGGTACGTGTAACCACTGTCGGGAATCGATTGGGTGTAGACCCCTGCATCCCAGGGTGCCGCCTTGTCGGAGTGCACCGTGAGCGGAGCTGACTCCGTCCCACCCGACGCCGGCCGAACGCGGTACCCCCGGCCTGGCGGGACGTTCCGAAACAGCAGCCCACCGAGCGAGTCCGCGCTTTGCGTGGAGAGAGTCTGTCCTGCCGATGTGACCAGCTACATCGGTGCGAATGGTGCGAGGCCGGTGACGTAGACCTGTTTGGCGCTACCGAACTCGCTGAAGGTCGGCACCGGCGCCGGAGCAGACGCCGAAGTGACCGTCATCGGTATAACGACGAGCCAGGCACCCATCAGCACCGCCAGTGCCTGTGCGGTCCGCTGGATTGGCCGTGACGGTCTCGACATCTCACCTCGTCTTCCTGGACACCCAGACAGCGTCCCTCTGTGTGGCGAATTTGGCTGCGAGTTGGCGCGAGGCAACTGTAAGTCCCGGTCAATGCACGTGCTCGCTATCACTGCGGGGCAACTCGATTCTTGGCCATCTAGCTGGGTATACGCACAACTTGAGCCATCAACCAGCGCCGGCATGGCAAAGAGGTCCCTCAGGACATTGAGCAATCCGGGCAGGACCAAGCAATAGCCGCCGAGAACAGAACTCTCGGTCACCGGAGTAGGGACTCGAATCGGCATGGCAGCAGGGTGGTCTCCTGTCGACGACGCTGACCCTGGCGCCGTACAGGTGTGGGCGTTCGAATTCCATCTCCGGAGTTCTCTCCGTGACATCGAGGGCTTCCCAGTAGGGTGCCTCACTGATGGCTGGTCGAACGAGACGACCCTGGAGATCGCTGGTGCTGGCTCCGGTCGGTGACGGCGCCACCCGGCGACGGGGCACGGACGTCTTCCGCCTGATCTCGCCGCGCTCGTGATCATCGTGTGTTGGGTGGTCCTGAAGGCAGGCGGACATTTCGAACAGGCCGTCCTCGGATTCCTGACCCCTCCTCCAGGAGGCGTCAAATGGTTGGTGACGATCGTCTGGGTTCTGGGCTCCGTGGGCCTGATCGTCCTCAGTGCGACCGTGGCGCTCCTGGCCCGGCGACCGGCGATGGCCCGGGATGTGGCGTTGGCCGGCGGAGTCGCATGGGGGCTCTCCTACCTGATCGAGGTGCTCGTCGGCCCCGACGGCGCCCGCCTGGCCGGCACCAACCTGGCCCACGTCAACCTGCACTTCCCCCAACCACGGGTAGCCGTCGCCGTTGCCGTGGCCACTGCTGCCGTGCCCTATCTGGTCCGGGGCTTGGAGCGGGTCATCCAGCTCGCGGTCCTGCTGGCCGCCCTGGCCACGTTGGTCCACGGAGCCGGGCTGCTGACGAGCGTCCTGGCCAGCATCGCCCTGGGGTGGGGGTTGGCGGCAGCGGTCCACCTCATCTTCGGCACTCCGCTCGGTCTGCCGTCGGGGGCCGATGTGTCCCTCCTGCTCGAGGAGATGGGGCTGGGGAGACGAACCGTCGTCCCCGAGCCGGACCAGGAGTGGGGGGTGGCGCGGTACTCCACATCCGACGACGTCGGGCCGCTCGTCGTGTCGGTCTACGGGCGCGATGCCCGGGACGCCCAGTTCTTCGCCAAGACGTTCCGGTACGTCTTCTATCGGGATTCGGGGCCGACCCTCACGATCACCCGGCTCCAGCAGGTGGAGCACGAGGCCTACCTGACGCTGTTGGCCGGCAGCCACGGCGCCACCGTGCCCACCGTTGTCGATGCCGCCCGGGTGGGTCCGAACCGCGACGCGGTCCTCGTCGTCCGATCACCGAAGGGGGTAACGCTGACGACACTGATGGACCGGGTCGACGGCGAGGAAGAAGACGTTGAGGCAAGAGGGGGGGAAGCAGGCCCGGGTGTGTCGTCGGATCCCGATGGGGTCTTCGCACCTGCTGCGGCTCCGGCTCAGCGGGTCGACCTCAGTGACGGCGCGGTGCACGCTTTCCTCACCCAACTGGTGACGCTGGGCCGGGCCCGGATCGCCCATGGGTCCATCAGCGCCGACACTGTGGTCGTGGACGGTGACAACGCCGGTCTGATCGACTTCAGTCGTTCCTCTTACGACGCGACCAAGGAGCAGATCGACCGGGACCTGGCCTGCGCCCTCGCCACCCTGTCCCTTGCTATCGGATCGCAGCGCACCGCGTCGGCGGCCGCCCGTTGCCTGCCGTCGGGTGCCGTCCCCGATGCCCTCCCCTATCTGGGTCGGGCCGCCCTCTCCCCGGCCCTCGTCCGGCAGTACCGGGGGCGGAAGAGTGAGCTCGTGGCCCTGCGCGAACAGGGGGCGGCGGCGGCCGGTGTCGAGGTGCCGAAGCTGGCCGAGCCGCGCCGTCTGAGCTGGGTCAGCATCGCCCTGATCGTGGGCAGTCTGATCGGCGGCTGGGCATTGTTGGGGGTGCTGGTCAATGTGGGCAACTCGTTCGACACCATCGTGGGCGCCGACTGGGGCTGGGTGGTCACCGTGGCCGTGCTGGCCGGGCTGGTCTACCCCTCCCTGGCCTTCGAGATCCTCGGCTCGGTCAATGAGACCCTCCCGTACGGCCGGGTACTGGCCTTGGAGATGGCCGAGACCTTCGTCGGTCTGGCCGGCGGGACGATGGCGGTCATCGCCACCCGTGTGCGGTTCTTCCAGCAGCAGGGACTGGCCACGGCCCGGGCGATCAGCTCCGGCGTGTTGATCACCTCGGCCAGTTGGATCACCAAGCTGGCGCTCTTCCTCCTTGCCCTCCCCTTCGCCCTGGGGACACTCCGCTTGGATGACCGGCCCGCCGGCGGCGGGGCACGCACGGCATGGCTGATCGCCATTGCCGTGGTGGTGATCGGCGTCCTCGTCGGGGCCGTGCTGGCCGTGCCCCGTCTGCGGCGGGTGGCCCGGGACAAGCTGCGCCCCAAGCTCTCCGACGTCACCGGGCAACTCAAGATGCTGGCTGGCCGACCCCGCAAGCTGGTGGCTCTGTTCGGCGGGGCCGTCGCCGCCCAGATCTGCGTGATCCTGGCCCTCGGCGCCTCGCTGCAGGCCTTCGGCGACCACCTCTCCCCGGCCACCTTGATGGTGATCATCTTCCTGGCCGGGATCCTGGGAGGGGCGTCGCCGGTGCCGGGCGGCGTCGGGGTCGTCGAGGCCGGGCTGATCCTCGGGCTTACCTCGGCCGGCGTCACCGAGGAGGTGGCGGTGGCGGCGGTGTTCGTCCAGCGCCTGTTCACCTCGTACCTCCCCCCGGTCGCCGGCTGGATCGTGCTGGTGGGAATGCGGCGCAAGGAATACCTCTGACGCAACCCGACCGGCCGACGATCCGTCGGCACCGGCCCGATCCAGTCGGTCACGCCTGTCAGTCGACGTCCAGGGCGGGGACCAGGTCGAGGGCCCCGCGCTCCCGGGAAGAGGTCGACACCGGCGCCTCCTCGTGGGCCGACCTTCGAATGCCCAGGGCCACCACCGCGCCGACAACCGAGAGACCTGCGGCCACCAGTAGGGCGGGCCGGTATCCGTCGGTCACCGCCGGCGGACTGGCCAGGCTGCCTTTCGAGTTGAAGACGGCGGTGACGATGGCGACGCCGAACGCCGCCCCGAACTGCTGCACCGTATTCAAGGTCCCGGCTGCCTTGCCCAGTATGGGCGGCGGGACGGCATTCAAACCGGCGACCGTCACGCACGGGAGGGCCATGGAGATGCCCACTCCGGCCACGATGAACGGGACGACGTAGCTCCCGTAGCTCGAAGTCCCACCAGCCAGGTGCACGATCCAGGCGAAGCCGATCCCCTGCATGGCCAGACCGGGAACGATGAGGGCGCGAGCACCGATCTTGTCCGACAGGGCGCCCGCGAGCGGTGCGATCAAGAGAGGCGTGGCCGTCCAGGACAGGAACCGGAGACCGGTGGCCAGGGGCGAGTCGCCCAGTGCGAACTGGAAGAACTGGCTGGTGAGGAAGGCTGCGGAAAAGATCGCCGACGCCATCAGGAACTGGGTGCCCACGGCCGCGGCAAAGGTGGGTTGGCGGAAGAGGCCGAGCGGGATCATCGGCTCGGGGGCGCGTGCCTCCCACAGCACGAATCCCAGAAGCAGGAGCGCCCCGAGGATCAGCCCGGTCAGGTTCTGGTCGCTGCCCCACCCCTGCTGGCCCCCCTGCACCAGTCCCCAGATCAGGACACCCACGCCCCCCGAGACCAGGACCAGGGCGGGGATGTCGAGCCGTGCCCGTGGCCCCCAGCTCTCCTCCAGACGGAGGCGGGCCCCGAAGGCAGCAACCACCCCGATCGGCACATTGACCCAGAAGATCCAGTGCCAGTTCAGTCCCTGGGTGATCGCGCCCCCGATCAGCGGGCCACTGGCCACGGCCAGTCCGGCGATCCCACCCCAGATCCCGACCACCGCACCTCGCCGCTCCGGTGGGAATGCGGTGGTCAGCAGGGTGAGCCCGAGCGGCATGACGATCGCCGCGCCCATGCCCTGGACGGCGCGACAAGCGACGAGCACCTCCGCGTTGGGCGCCAGTGCGCAGGCGGCCGACGCCATCGTGAAGAGGGCGAGACCCACGACGTAGACGCGTCGCCGGCCCAGCCGGTCCCCCAGGGCAGCAGCCGTGAGGATCCCGGCCCCGAAGACGATGGTGTAGGCGCTGATGGTCCACTGGAGGGTCCCGATGCCACCGCCGAGGCTCCGGTGGATGGACGGCAGGGCCGTGACCACCACCAGGGCATCGAGCGTCACCATGAAGTACGCCACCGACGTCAGCAACACCGTCAGTACCTGGCCCGACGGCTCCGACGCCGCCCCTCCGCTTCGTAAGACTGCTCGTCCGTTCTGGCTGTTCATTCTCGTTCTCCTTTCAGGTGTTCCGTGGGTGCGAAGGGTGGGTGACGCCGGTAGGTGACGCCGGCCCCGGCGGCGGTCAGGCCTGGGTGACGGGCCTTCCGTCCCGGAACACCTCGGTGAGCACGCCCACCTCGACTCCGCCGCCTTGGCCGAGAGTTGGGCATCCCTTGGCCATGGCGACGGCCGCATCGAGATCGTCGGCGGTAAGAAGCGAGTAGCCACCGAGGCGAGCCGAGCCGGTCCCCGTGATCCCCAGGGCGCTCGACTCGAAGACCGGATTGCCCGGGTCCACCAGGTTGGGGCCCAAGCTGTCGAAGAACGTCCGCCAAGCCTCGACGGCTTCAGGCCGCCCCGGCTGGTAGTCCACTGGCATGCGGTACGAGTACAGGAACTTCGTCATGATCCACTCCTCTCGGTGGCCGGCCCGGTGCCGGCGCATCATCCGTCAGTGGTACCGACACGGGACAGCGGAAAGACTGGGCGGCGGTAAGCGCCCAATTCCCGATGGGCGCGGTGTCTGTACAAGTGAGCAAAACGCCAAACCGCGAGAGGAAGAGGTGTTACGAGGATGGAGCGGTGGTAGCCGACCTGATCGACCGGGCCCGGGCCGGAGACGACGAGGCCTTCGGCCTGCTCGTCGATCCCTTCCGGCACGAGCTGCAGGTGCACTGCTACCGGATGCTCGGTTCGGTTCAGGATGCCGAGGACGCGCTACAAGAGACCTTGGTAGCGGCCTGGCGGGGACTCGAAGGATTCGAGGGACGGGCCTCGATGCGGACCTGGCTGTACCGAATCGCCACCAGCCGCTGCCTGAATGCACTGCGGAGTGCGGCTCGGCGCCCGAGGGCGGAGCCTCCGGTGTTCGCGGTTGAGCCACCGGAGCCCACCCGGCTGGGCGAGGTGGTCTGGCTCGAGCCCTACCCGGACTCCTCCCTGGACGGGATCAGCGACGACCAGCCGGGCCCGGAGGCCCGGTTCGATTCGCGGGAAGCCATCTCGCTGGCCTTCGTGACGGCGTTGCAACTGCTCCCGCCCCGGCAACGCGCCGTCCTGGTGTTGCGCGATGTCCTCGGGTTCCATGCCGATCAAGTGGCACAGATGCTCGAGTCGACGGAGGAATCGGTGACGAGCGCGCTCAAGAGGGCCCGGGCCAACCTGCAGCGCGGGGCTTCGGCATCCGGAGAGCACGATGCACCACCGACGCCTGGCTCTTCCGCCGAACAGGACATCGTCGATCGTCTCACCACGGCCTACGAGATCGGCGACCTGGACGGTCTGGTCGCCCTCCTCACGGACGACGTGCTGATCACGATGCCGCCGGTGCCGCTCGAGTACCAGGGACGCGAGCTGGCAGCCCGGTTCTTCGGCACGGTGGCCTTCCGAGATGGTCGCACCTTCAAAGTGGTGGCCACCCGGGCCAACCGTCAGCCTGCGTTCGGCATCTACGTCCGCGATCCGCTGGCCGACGTCCTCCACGCCAACGGGCTGCTGGTGGTGACGCTGGCCGGTGACCAGATCCGAACCATGACCCGGTTCGACAACAGCGTGCTCCCCCGTTTCGGGCTGCCCCGGACCCTGCCGGGCTGAGCCCGGCTAGGCCACTCCGCTGGCCGTCGGGTCCTCGTATCCGTCGTGACGCCGGCTCATGGCGTCGCTCGCGGTCCTGACGCCTCGAGGAGGGACTTGAGGCGCGCCAGGTCCTGGCGATTCGCCCGTCTCATGGCGGTGCCAAGGAAGGGCGCCAGGAGTCGGGAGAAGCCGGAGGCCCGGCCCCGATTGCGGAGCGTCATGGTCGTGCCAACTCCGGAGTCCCTCCATCGGTAGGTCGTCTCCATCGGGAACGGTCCGTCCACCGTGCTCATGACGAACCGTTCGCCTGGCTCCGCAACGGTCACCTCATAGGTGTAGGCGAGCCGGCGGCCGAGGAACCGGGCGACAATGAACGCAATCCTCGATCCCACGGCGGCTGGTCGCTCCGTCTTCCACTCCACCGACTTGATGTTCTTGTACCAGCACATGGCTCGATCCGGGTCGGACGCATAGGCGGCAACCTCTGCTCGCGGACGGGCGACGTGGATCTCGACGACCACGTCGACGAGCCTCCCCTCCTTGCTCATCCGATCGGGAGCGCCTCATAGACCTCGATCGACCCGCCGCCCGAAAGGACGGGACATCCCTTGGCGCTCTTGGCGGCGGAGGAAAGGCTGTCGGCTTCGATGATCGAGTACCCGGTCAACTGGTTGGCTCCGCCCTGGGTCACGGATCCGTCGGACCCCACCGTGGACGCGGGGCCAAACGGACTGCCGGCATCGACGACCGAGGCTCCGAGTGACCCGAACCAGTTCATCCACTCCTCCATGGCCTTCTCCTGGGCTTCGGGCGTGTCGTTCATGGCGCCGCCGCTGTACACGAGGACGTACTTGCTCATCGTTTCGCTCCTTGTTGTCGTGAGTTGGTTGTCGTCAGTTGCCGTGAATTGGTTGTCGTCAGTTGCCGTGTTGTCGTCAGTTGCCGTGTTGTCGTCAGTTGCCGTGTTGTCGTCAGTTGCCGCGTTGTTGTCAGTTGCCGCGTTGTTGTCAGTTGCAGTGCCGTTGTCAGTTGCCGTGCCGTTGGTGCCGGATTGCCCGAATTGCGAGCTTCAACGGGACCGGCCGGTGAATGCAACGAGCCGCTCCAGGGCGTCGGCGTCCGGTCCGATCTCCGCTTCAGCGGCGAACCGCTCGCCGTCCCGCATGGACGGCGCGATCAGCTCTCGGGCTCGATCCAGCACGTAGCCGCTCAGGGCGTCGCTGGGCGTCAGGGACTGGGAGGTGGCCGCGGCGAAATCCCAGGCGTGCACCAGAAATTCGACCGAGAGGATGCTGGCCGCCAGCGAGGCCGGCATCTCACCTGACCCGAAGGTGACCGTGCCCTCGGTTCCCCGTCTCCGCCACGCCTCCAGGGCCTGCTGTGCCGCAGTCGCCACCCGGGGCTCCAACGGGACATCCGAAGGCACCACGACGTCTGCGCCGGCCATGGACCCGAGGCTCGAGACCGAGCCGAGCAGATGCTCGATCAGGTCGTCGACCGTGAACTTGGAGCACGGGGTCGATGCCGTCCCGTCGGATACATTGATGCCGCGGAGCACCAGCTGGCACTCGGCCAACGAGGCCTCGGCAGCTGACAGGCGGTCCATGGGATCGGGGGAGGCGGCCCATTCGTCGGCTCCGGCATCGCCGTCGGCGGCGGCCGCTCGCAACCGTTCGAGATAGTGGCTCCACCCCTCTTTGTGGCTGGTGGCCTGAGCGTCAGTGAGTCCGTCGTGCACGAGGTGGACAAGCGTTCCTCCCTCGGCTGGTTGCAGGGTGATGGTCACCGTGGACGCGCCGGGAGGGAGGTCGTCGTCTTCCTCCCAGCCCCAACTGAGCACGAGGCGCCTTCCGGGCTCCGCTTCGACGACCTTTCCCGCCGCGGTGTGGCCGGGGATCACCGTCCAGCGATAGTCACCGCCGGCTCGCAGGTCGATGCGGGCGCTGATGGTATGCCACCGCCTCAGCCGATCGGGCTCGGTGAGGAGGGCAAAGGTCTCGTCGGGCCCGAGAGGTACGAGGATCGACTTGTCAACCGGCATTGCTGGTTCTCCTTGTTTGGGCGGCCGGGCGGATGCCAGGTCCGCGAGCTCCTGAGTCCAAAAACTGTCGAGCGAGGCACGGAGGTCGGCCATCCCCTCCGGGATCAGCCGGTAGTACCGGAATCGACCTTCCTTTCGCGCCTCGACGAGTCCGGTTCCGACCAGGACGGCGAGGTGCTGCGAGATCGCCGACCTCGTGCTTTCGAAGTGAGCCGAGAGTCCGGTGACCGTCTGCTCACCATCGACGAGCAACTCGAGAAGCCGGCGGCGGTTCGGCTCGGCGATGACAGCAACGAGATCACGCACAGACCATACGTTAGCCTTTACTAACGCGTTAACCGGCGGTTGAGACCTTGCCCCGACGAATCTCCCTGCGAGACGGGTGCCGATCGGGCTCGGCAGATCCAAGTGACGCCGGCCTAGTGTTTCGCAGCCGGCGAGCCATCCCGAGGAGAGACGAGATGCCAGACGAGGCCCAATGGGACTTCAGTGGCCTGCGGGCGCTGTTCATCAACTGCACGCTCAAGCGGTCACCGGAGCCCTCCAACACCGAGGGCCTGGTCGAAGGGAGCCGGGACATCATGGATCACTACGGCGTGCGGACCGACACCGTCCGGCTGGTCGATCTCGAGGTTGCCACCGGGGTGTGGCCGGACATGACCGGGCACGGGTGGCCGGTTGACGAATGGCCGGCTGTCCAAGAGAAGGTATTCGAGTCGGACATCCTGGTACTGGCGGGGCCGATCTGGCTGGGGGACAACAGCTCGATCATGAAGCAGTGCATCGAGCGGTTGTACGCCTCCTCGCACCTTCTCAACGATCGGGGCCAATACCGCTACTACGGGCGGGTCGCCGGCTGCCTGATCACGGGCAACGAGGACGGGATCAAGCACTGTGCCATGAACATCCTGTACAGCTTGCAGCACATCGGGTACACCATCCCCCCACAGGCGGATGCCGGATGGATCGGCGAAGCCGGCCCCGGACCCTCCTACCTCGACCCGGGCTCCGGCGGTCCGGAGAACGACTTCACCAATCGCAACACCGCCTTCATGACCTGGAATCTCATGCACGTGGCCACCGTGCTCAAGCAGGCAGACGGGATTCCCGCGCATGGCAATCAACGCCCCGCCTGGGACGCCGGGGAGCGGTTTGGCTGGTCGAATCCCGAGTACCGGCGCTGAACTACGTCGGAGCCGCCGTCGGCCCGGGCCTGGAATGCGCTCCAGGGCGCTACCCCATCCACTTCGAGATGGTCGGGTGGTTTACGCGTGTGACTGCGCGCGTTAATCCGCGCTTTGGTCACACCCTGCGGATATCGTGGGCCATGGCCCGACCCCGAACCTACGAAGAGAAGAGGATCGCCACCGCGGTGCGACTTCCCGAGTCGATCCATCATCGGTTGCACCAGGCGGCGCTCGATCGCGACATCTCGGCAAACTTGCTGGTCACGAGGGCCGTCGCCGAATTCCTCGATCGATTGCCCACCGCCGACACCATCCTCGGCGCGCCCGGGCGCAAGGTCCGGCCACGACGAGAGCGGACGCCATCATGACCATCGCCCCGCTGCGCGTCACCAAGGGTGGGCGCCGTCCCTCCACGTCGACGACGAATTTTGGCTCGGGCCGCCGCGAGGGGCACGACGCCTCAGGGTTCTATGAACGGTTCGTGGCGCCCGAGATCTCGGCCGATTCGGCCATCAACCCGCCGGCCGGTACCGACGTCATCTACGCCGCGGATGCCCGGAAGATGGAGGGCGTGCCGTCGGACTCGGTCGCACTCGTGGTCACGTCTCCTCCCTACTTCGCCGGGAAGCGGTACGAGGAGAGCCTGGGTGTGGACGGTGTGCCGGCGACCTACTTCGAGTACCTCCAGCTCCTGCGCGACGTGTTCGCCGAATGCAAGCGGGTGCTGGAGCCGGGGGGACGCATCGCCGTCAATGTGGCCAACCTGGGCCGGCGACCCTATCGATCCCTGTCCGGCGACGTGACCGAGGTGCTGTCCGAGCTCGGTCTGCTCCTGAGAGGTGAGGTGGTCTGGTGGAAGGGGAGGGCTGCGGGCGGCTCGTGCGCTTGGGGCAGCTTCCAGCGGCCCGCCAACCCCGTCCTGCGCGATGTCACGGAGCGGATCGTCGTCGCCAGCAAGGGAAGGTTCGATCGAGCGGTCTCTCCGTTGGAGAGGGCGGCGAAGGGGCTCCCGTCCACCGCCACCATCTCACGGGACGAATTCATGGAGGCCACGACCGACCTTTGGGAGATGGCCCCGGAGAGTGCGACGAAGGTCGGGCATCCCGCACCGTTCCCGGTGGAGCTTCCGAGGCGGCTGATCGAGCTCTACACCTACGAAGGGGACGTGGTGTTGGATCCGTTCATGGGCTCCGGTAGCTCGGCCATTGCCGCCCTTCGGACGCGTCGGCGCTACGTCGGCTTCGACACGGACCGCGCCTACGTGGCGGTGGCGGAAGAACGGATCGCCGACGAGAGGGCCCGACTCGAAGAGGAGGGACTCGAGGGACAGGACGGTTCTGTTGCCTACCCGTTCAGGGTGGAGCTGCCGGCCGTGCAGCCCGCACCCGGTCCGGAGGACGCGCAGGCGAGGGCCGTCCGGGAGGGTCGACAACCAAAGGACCTGGCGCGGGTCCTGCTCGAGACCTGCGGGTTCACAGCCATCCGAGCGGACGTGAAGCCGCGAGGCCTGGGCATCGTGCTCAACTTCGTGGCCACCGACCGGTCCGGGGACGACTGGGCCTTCGATGTCTCCGGTGCCTTCACCTCCAACCGGGCCGGCCTGAGGCGAACCGACACACTCTGGAAGTCGCTCGGCAAGGCAGCCGTCCTGCGTGAGAGCGGGGCCGGATTGCCTCTTGTGCTCCTAACCACCGATGCTCCCGCAAAGGGAACGGCCGGTCACAAGGCCCTGGCCGTCATGCGGGGTCCCCTCAACCCGGTGTTCGACATCATCGAGCTGTTGAATGTGGAGGACCAGGCCAGGTTGCGCCGCTACGCCCTCCACGGTCGGGCGTCCGCGGCCGATTCGTGATAGAAGATGCTGCCGTTCTCAGGGATCGGCAGGGGATCAGATCGGCCATCCAATGGTTCGATCAGAGTCATCGGACTAGGGGGGGGAATGATGCGTACCATTCGCAAGATCTCGATCTCGTTGGCAGCCGTGGTAGCGGTCCTCTTGGTGATCACGACCCTGCCGTCGCCAGCCCGGGCATCGGGTACCAAACCCCTCTCGGCTCCGGTCTTCACCAGCAAGTCGGCGGCCAAGGCCAAGGCCCACACCCCGTTCGCGTTCACGGTGAAGACCAAGGCGAACCCGACGGCCTCCATCGCCGTCGGACCCCTGCCACCCGGCCTGAGCTTCGCCGACAACGGCAACGGGACGGCCACACTCAGCGGCACATTCCCCTTTGGCGAGACCCAAACCATCGCCCTCACGGCCAGCAACACTCAGGGGTCGACACCACAGACTCTGTCGGTGGTGGTCAAAGGGCTGCCGGGCATCCGCCACGTCTTCGTCATCACGCTGGAGAACAAGGGCTACAACGAGACCTTCGGAACCCCGGCCAATGATCCCTATCTCGCCTCCACACTCCCCTCCCAGGGCGCCCTGTTGAAGAACTACTACGGGATCGGCCACTTCTCCAACGACAACTACATCGGGCTGATTTCGGGGCAGCCCCCCAACTCGTCCACGCAGGCCGACTGCTTCGGGTACGCCAATTTCCCTCTCGCTGACGGACTGGTCAACGGGATCCAACAAGGGGCCGGGTGCGTCTACCCGTCCAATGTGCCCAGTCTGCCCAGCCAGCTCACCTCGGCCGGCTTCAGTTGGAAGGGCTACCTGGAGGACATGGGCAATGACCCCAGCCGCGAATCGGCCACCTGCGGCCACCCGGCGGTCGGGGCGTCCGATCCGAGCTTCGTCGCCACGTCGACCGACGGCTACGCCACCCGCCACAACCCGTTCGTCTACTTCCATTCCATCATCGACAACACCGCCGTCTGCAACTCCCAAGTCGTCCCCCTGGGCACCACCGGCGGCATCCTGCCGGCAGGGACCCCCGCCGGAGTGACCGGATTGGCCACCGACCTGCAATCGATTTCCACCACGCCCAACTTCAGCGTCATCAGCCCCAATCTGTGCAACGACGGACACGACTACCCCTGTAAGAACCCGACCGGGACCTCGGCGCTCGCCAACATCGATACGTTCCTCAGCACATGGGTCCCACTCATCGAGAACTCGCCTGCCTTCAAGCAGGACGGCCTGCTCGAGATCACGTTCGACGAGGCGGAGGCTGTCGGCTCGGCGACCGACGCAACCGCCTGCTGCGGCGAGACCCCCGGACCGGCCGCCAACAGTGGAGGAAACGGTATCACCGGCCCGGGAGGGGGCAAGGTCGGCACCGTGCTCATCTCGCCGTTCATCACCCCGGGCGGCGTGGTGGTCAAGAAGTACAACCACTACTCTTCGCTGGCCTCGATCGAGGACCTCTTCGGTCTGCCCCATCTGGGCGAGGCGGCCACGGTGACCTCGAACTTCGACAAGGGCATCTTCCACAACTAGCCGACGGCACCCCGCCCGGCACCGGGGCGATTGGTCCTGGCGGGAGCGAAGCAGGCGCGCCCCACATGGGCGAGGGGAGTCATCGGACCGTCGAGGGTGACCTGGCTTCGGCTCCCGCGGTGGCTACTCTCGATACCGGAGCGACGCGGCCGTCCGGCCGGAATGGTGCTCCCCAGCCTTCGTCGGACACGCATCACCAGGAGCCATGGTCGAATACTCGATACTCACTCCCCCGCCACGTCGACATCGCCCCGTCGTGATCTCAGTGATCGTCATCGTCGTGGCGGCCGTCGCCGTGGGGGCCTTTGCCCTCGGAAGGCACCGTCAGGCCAGTGGTCACGGGCCCCGGGTCAACGCCGCCGGTGCCACCGCCACGACGATCGCCAAGGCCCTGACCATCGTCTCCACCAGCCCGGCGGCAGGCGCCACCGGCATCCCCTCAGACCAGGTGGTCACCGTACAACTGTCATCACCGGTCGATGGCGGTTCGGGAATGCCGACCTTCGATCCGCCGGTGCCCGGGACCTGGACGAAGGTCGGCCCGACCACCCTCTCGTTCGCAGCCACCGCGCCCCTGGTGCCGACCGTGACCGAGACCCTCACCATTCCCGCCGGGGCGTCCGGGCTTCGCGGCACCCACGGCGCGCTGCTCGCCGCCCCGGTGACGGCGTCCTTCACCGTTACCCAGGCCAGCACGGAACGACTCCAACAGCTGTTGGCGCAACTCGGCTACCTTCCCGTCTCCTTCACCCCGGCCGCACCCCTCGCCTCTCCGATTGAAGCGCTCACCGCCCAGACCGGCAGTTTCGACTGGCGCTGGGCGGGGACCCCGCCTTCCCTCGCATCGCTGTGGACCGAGGGGTCTGAGAATGTCATCACCAAGGGGGCGGTGATGAACTTCGAGAGCCAGCACGGGCTCACCGTGGACGGCCTGGTCGGACGGAGGGTGTGGTCGGCACTGCTCTCCGACGTGGCCACCGGCAGGGTCAACGCCAACCCCTATACCTATGCCCTGGTGTCCAAGCAACTTCCGGAGGCGATGACCCTCTTCGCCAACGGCGCTCCGGTGATGGTCAACGTCCCGGTCAACACCGGGGCGCCGGGGGCCGACACGGTCGACGGCACCTACCCGGTGTTCGAGCACGTCACCAGCTCGAGGATGCAGGGAACCAATCCGGACGGCTCCACCTACGACGACCCCGCCGTCCCCTGGGCCAGCTACTTCAACGGAGGAGATGCCTTGCACGGTTTCGTGCGGGCGACCTACGGCTCGCCTCAGAGCAACGGCTGCGTCGAGATGGCCATCTCGTCCGCCGCCCAGGCGTGGCCACTCACCCCCATCGGCACCCTGGTCAGCGTGGTCGGTCCCGCCACCTGACCGATAGGGTGACCCGAGGCCGCGAGGCGAGCCACTTCGACCGGGCACCTACAGAGGCCCGACGAGTGGCATCCAGACCCACCCGTCCGCGGCGTTCACGAAACCTGGCATGGCCGGGAACTCGAGTCAGAAGGAGACACCATGGAGATGGAGTATCGGCGCCTGGGCAAGACCGGTCTGAAGGTCAGCGTGCTGTCCTTCGGCTCATGGGTGACGTTCGGTCCCCAGCTGGCGGGCAGCCTGGCCGAGGACTGCCTGGCCGCGGCGTACGACGCCGGGGTGAACTTCTTCGACAACGCCGAGGCGTACTCGGCCGGGGAGTCGGAGAGGATCATGGGTGAGGCCATCGCGTCCCTGGGGTGGCCGCGGCACAGCTACGTCCTCTCGACGAAGATCTTCTGGGGCATCCATCAGGGCGTCAACATGCGCAACACCCTCAATCGCAAGTACATCCTGCAAGCGTTGGACGGCTCGCTGGAGCGGTTCGGCCTCGACTTCGTTGACTTGGTCTACTGCCATCGCGCCGACCCGGAGACGCCGATCGAGGAGACGGTGTGGGCGATGTCGGAACTCATCTCCAGCGGGAAGGCGCTCTACTGGGGCACGTCAGAGTGGTCGGCGGCCGAGCTCCGGGAAGCCTGGGACGTCGCCGACCGGCACCACCTGCACAAGCCGGTGGTGGAACAACCCCAGTACAACCTGCTGTGGCGCGATCGGGTGGAGCAGGAGTACGCCCCGCTCTACGACGGCATCGGGTTGGGGCTGACCACCTGGAGTCCGCTGAGCTCGGGCCTCCTCTCGGGCAAGTACCTCGACGGTGTGCCGGAGGGATCGCGCGCCACCCTGCCCGGCTACGAGTGGCTGCGCAACCTGTTGACCGATCCCCGCCGCAACGACAAGGTTCGCTCGCTCGGATCGATCGCCGAGGAACTCGACTGCTCACTGGCCCAGCTGTCCATCGCCTGGTGCGCCAAAAACCCGCGGGTGTCCACGGTGATCACCGGGGCGAGCCGCGTCGAGCAGGTCCGTGAGAACCTCGGCGCGCTCGACGTGCTCCCCAAGCTCACCGACGATGTGATGGCCCGCATCGAAAAGGTGACAGCCTGAAGTCCGCCATCGGGTCACCCCACGGGGCCGTTGTGCGCACCGCCTCCGTGGCCTCTCCGGTGCGGGCCGGCGCCATAGGTGAACTCGTCGAGATGGGCCAGGTGCAGGACCTGTCGGTTGACCCGACGGGCCAGGTGCAATGAGAACAGTGCGGCCGGGATCTCGACCACCAGAGCCAGGAGGATCGCCAGGAGTATGGCGCCGCGCCCGTTGGAGGTGGTGACATCGAACCACGCGTCGACGAAGAGCAGGGTGGCGGTGGCGGTGGCGGCGAACGTGACCCTGGGATCCACCCGGAAGGCCATGTACGCGGTTCGCACGATGACGAAGACCAGCAAGCAATCGAAGCCGACCCACGCGGCGCGATAGTGGACTTCGAGGTTGCGCCTGGGGAGGCTGACGGCCAGGTAGCCGATCCAGGGCAGGAGGGCGACGGCCGCCACCGTGTAGAGCCACGCCCATCGGCGTGCTCGTCGCACCACCTCGGGGCGAGTCAGTAGAGGGACCTCTTCCGGCGGTGGCCCGGTGGGCCCGGCATCCGTCACGGAATCAAGCCTATGGGCCACCCCGGGCCACGCTCTCGTTGTCCATGCTTCCCCGAGCTGCGGTGGGCCATGTCCGATGGGACTGATCCGCAAGAAGCGGACGACAGGCCCGCTACCGGGCGGGTACGGGTCGGAGCGGGTCGTCGAACGGCACACTGCGCTCCAAGGCGGCCGCTTGCAGGGCGTCCTGGGCGCTTACCCCTTGGACCTTCGGGATGCGGTGCCAGCGGCCGCCGGGATCGAGCGACCACCCCTGGGTGTCGTCGGCCATATTGAGCCGGAGGATCTCCTCGAGCTGCACCACGGCCTCGGGGTCGGCCACCGGAATCATGGCTTCGACCCGACGGTCGAGGTTGCGGCGCCGGAGATCGGCGGAACCGATGTAGTAGGTGGCCGGGCCGCCGGCACCGCCCCCGAAGCGCAGGATACGGGAGTGCTCGAGGAATCGCCCCACGATGGAGCGCACCCGGATGTTGTCCGACAACCCCGGGACCCCCGGTCGGAGGCAGCAGATGCCGCGGATGACCAGGTCGATGGGAACGCCCGCCTGTGAGGCGCGGTAAAGGGCGTCGATGACGGCGACGTCGTCGAGGCCGTTCACCTTGATCACGATGCGGCCGTCGGGCCCGGCCAGCGCCTGTTCGTCGATGCAGTCGACCACCCGGTCGCGGATGCCGCCCGGCGAGGTGACCAATTCCTCGTAGCGGGGGGGCTGGCTGAACCCGGTGATGTAGTTGAAGAAGCGGGTGACGTCCGCTCCGAGGGCGGCCCGTGAGGACAACACGCCCAGGTCCTCGTAGATGCGGGCGGTCTTCGGGTTGTAGTTCCCGGTGCCGACATGGCAGTAGAGGCGCACGGCGTCAGCGTCCTGGCGGACGACCAGGGTCGTCTTGGCGTGGGTCTTGAGGCCCATCAGCCCGTAGATGACGTGGGCCCCCGCCTCTTCGAGCGCTCGGGCCCATCCGATGTTGGCCTCCTCGTCGAACCGCGCTGTCACCTCGACCAGCACGGCTACCTGCTTCCCGTGCTCGGCCGCCCGCACCAGCGCCGCCACCACCGGGCTGTCACCAGATGTCCGATACAGGCACTGTTTGATGGCCAGCACGTGGGGATCGTCGGCCGCTTCGTTCATCAACTCCTGGACCGAGGCCGAAAAGGAGTCGTAGGGATGGTGGACCAGGACATCCTGGCGGTCGAGCACGGTGAAGATGCTGGCGTCCTCCTCCCGCTCCACCGTGGCCAAGGCCGGAGGGATCAACGGTGTCCACGGTTCGTCGTGCAGCTCCGGACGATCGAGGGCGTGGATGGTCCACAGGCAGTCGAGCCCCAAGGGGCCGGCGAAGCGATACACGTCGTCGGGGCCCAGCCCCAACTCGTCGGTGAGCCGCTCCACCGGGCCTTCCGAGGTCCTCGAATCGATCTCGAGGCGTACCACCGGCAGGAATCGACGTCGGCGCAACTCCTCCTGGAGAGCCAGCAACAGGTCGTCGGCGGCATCGTCGTCGAGGGCCAGGTCGGCGTCGCGGGTCACCCGGAAGATGCACGGATCTCCCACATCCATGCCCGGGAACAGTTCGTCGATGAACGCCACCAATGTCTGCTCGAGAGGGACGAACCGATCGCCGTCGGGAAGGCGGAGCAGCCGGGCCACGTTGGGTGGCACCTTGACCCGGGCGAATCGGGAGGTGTCGTCGTTGCGGTTCCGGACCTCGACGCCGACGTTCAGCGAGAGGTTGGAGATATAGGGGAACGGATGGCTGGGGTCGACGGTCAGGGGGGTGACCACCGGGAGGATGAGACGGTCGAACAACTCGTGCAGATAGGAGCGGTCCGCCTGCCCCAACGAGTCCCAGTCACACAACTCGATGCCCTGGTCGGCGAGTGCCGGGCTCAATTCCCCCAGCAACAGGGTCTCCTGTCGGCGGACCATGCGTTCGAGGGAGTCCCGCACATCCGCCAGCAGCCGGTCGGGCGTGCTCCCGTTGAGGGCCAGGCTCTTGATGCCGGCCACCACCTGCCTCCGCAGGCCGGCCACCTGGACTTGGAAGAACTCATCGATCCGCTCGCTGAACAGGACCAGGAATTTGACCCGCTCGAGGAGTGGGATGTCAGGATCCGCCACCAGGTCGAGGAGCCGGTCGTTGAAATCGAGGTCGGAGAGTTGGCGGGCGAAGTACCTAGGGCCGGCATCCGGCACCACCCCTGCCTTGGCACCCGGTGCCGCCTCCACGATCATCCGCCCACGTTACAACCAAGGTCCACCGGTCCCCTTGGGAAGCGCCGTGCGACTGGATCAACGGTGGGACACAATGAGGTCCGGCGATCTGGGGCGAAAGGCAACTGGGTGAACATCGACCGCACGATCGAAGTGATGGTGGAGATCCCTCGGGGCAGCCGGAACAAATATGAGTACGACCACGAGCGCCACCTCATGCGGCTCGACCGGCGCCTGTTCTCCGCCACCTTCTATCCCGCCGACTACGGGTTCGTCCCAGACACGCTGGCCGAAGACGGTGATCCCCTGGACGTGCTCGTTCTCCTGGACGAGCCCACCTTCCCAGGCTGTCTGGTCGAGAGCCGACCGGTGGGCGTCTTCCTGATGAGTGACGAGAAGGGGCCTGATGCCAAGATCATCTCCGTGGCCTGCGGCGATCCCATGTGGGAGGCCGTCAGGGACCTCGACGGGCTGCCGCCCCATCTGACGATGGAGATCGCGCACTTCTTCGACGTCTACAAGGACCTCGAGCCCGACAAGGGCACCAAACTCCAGGGATTCGACGGGGTGGAGGCGGCGTGGGCAGAGATCGACCGCTCATTCGAACGGGCCCGGACCCCTGATTCCTGAGTCACCAAGGCACCGGTCAGAGGGTGGCGATCTCGGAACAGACATCCAGGCCGGCAGATCAAGCGAGGACCTGCGCCTTCGCGGCGGTGAACTCTTCGTCGGTGAGGGCCCCGGACTCGTGCAGGGACGCCAACTGCTGAAGCTGGGCGATGCGGTCGGTTGCAGCAGGGACCGGTGCGGGAGGAGCGGGGGGTGGCGCCGCCTCCGGCTGTTGAGCCCCGGCCGATCCTTGCATGGCCCGGTTGGTGCCCGCCTTGGCCCCCATATAGGCAACGCCCCCGACGGCGGCTGCCCGGAGCAGTGGTCGCCTGCGCATGAATGGCATTCAGGTACCTCCTTGCTTGGTTCTTAGTCCTGCTCGGCCTCGAGGTCGATACCGAGGGCGAAGGCGAGCTCGGCGGCAGCGGACACGATGCGGACGTTGCCGACGGTGGGATTGAGGGCCACCAGAAGGCCGAGGATCTCCTCGGGCGAGACTCCGGCCTCGAGTGCGAAGGCCACCTGGAACACATAGGAGGCCGGTGCGGCATCGGCGGCGATCAGTGCCGCGATGTTCACCATTGCGTACGTCTTGGGGTCGAGGCCGGATGCATCGAGATTGTCGAGGCGAGCCTGGAACAATCCTTCGAGCGCACTGGCATCGTGCTGGGCCACCCCGATGAGCACATCGCTGGTTCCGCGAGAGACGGGCATGGACTTCCTCCGTTCGTCGTTCTCGTTCCGGCGGGATCAACGGGCTGCATCCCGGGCGCGAACCGTGGTGCTGATCTGCGATCACCCTACCGGATGGGGCTCAGGCGTTCTCGCCGAGCGCGCTCGAATCGGTGACATCCTTCGCCATGCCGAGAGGTATCGGCCCGGTCCGGCACGCCGTATAGGATTCGGGGTATCACCGATCGGGGCGGGAAGCGGGCAAGTCCGTCACCGGAATCCAAACGCCCATGCGTGTTGTTTGGCTTCTACCGGCTCGGTGAATCCGTAAGGGGATGTAGCTCAGTTGGCTAGAGCACCTGCTTTGCAAGCAGGGGGTCACGGGTTCGAGTCCCGTCATCTCCACGCCGTTGTCATAATCACAACTGTGAGAGTTCGGTAGGTCTGTCCCACTCTGGCTCCGCCACCTGTGTCCCACTCTTCGGCCCGGCTTCGGCTGCTGGGCGACACTGGCTCCGGTACCTGTGTCCCACTCGCTCCATTGCTCGAGCGGTCGCTCAGAACGAGTCGTGGGAGTTGGGCAGGGACGACGTCTGCCACGTGACCCCCACGCACATCTCGTCGGATGATCCGTCGCCGAACGTGACGAAATGCGGCGGCGCCTTGCGGAGGACCGGCAACTCTTGTGCCAGCCTGGGGTCATAGCTGCAGTTGATCTGTATTTTCTCGCCGCGACTCACCGGGATGGGCGCCACGTTGTACGCCTTTTGGTAGTCGAAGTTGTAGTTCGGGACGTTCAGGATGGTCTTGGCTTGCGGCGTCCCCGGATTGAGCACCATCGTGAACCCGACCCCCAACAGGTGCATGTGCGGCTGGATCCTGTCGATGTAGCCGTTCGATCCGACCCGCCACGTGCACGTGGCCGTATCACCGACGGGCGGGGCGTCCGGGCTTTCACCACATACCTGGTCGATGCCCTTGGCCATCACAACGCCGCCGGAGCCGAAGCGCTGGTCCAGGTAGTTGAGGGACGCCTGATAGTCGCACAGCGGCCCAGTCGCACTGGCCGAGCATGGGATGTTCGGCGGGGCGATCAGGTATTGGGATTGCATCGGCAACAGCGGCGTGGACATCGGTACCGTGTTGAGCACGAGCCCGTTCGTGACCGGCTTGTCGCCCACCAGCAGGTTGTAGTGCACCTGCTCGATCACCAGACTCCCCTTGGGCAGCGAGATCCCCGTACCCTTGGGAAGCACGTCTCCGCCGTGCCCAGGCGCCCACACGCTCAGGAAGGGGGTGCTGATGAAAGAGGCGAGCGACGCACCGGGCAGGGCTGGCGCGCCAAAGCACGTCCATCCCTTGCCGCTGGTGGCGTCATTGGCGGCGATGGCCTGAGCCGTCATGGACGGAGGCACCAGGGCGAGCACGGCATGGTGGACCTCGGCACTGCCCGGATTGAACTGGCTCGAGATCACGTACGAGTTCTGGGTGATGTGCGGGTTGACCAAGCTGCAGTGGTAGTCGTCGGTCGCCCCCACCGCCGCCTGAGGCGCGTACCTCGGTGACGCCACCGACACGGTGGAGACAGGCGTTTGTGACGACGGGTTCGCCTTGGTCGCCCCCGAGGTGGCCGCCAGAGCCACCGCGCCCAGCACGCCCGCTACGAGCACCACGCCTATGGCCACGATCAGGGCCCGCGGCGTGCCCATGGCGCCCGCCAGGTGGCGCCGCTTCGGCGGGACAGGCCCTCCTGACGCCCCCTCGTCCGCTCGGTCGGCAGAGTCAGTGTCGGCGTGCTCGATGAGATCCGTCATGGTCTCCCCTCCCGTCCTTGCACCGACTCGGCGTGGTACGGGACCCGCCCCAACCCGAGTGTGCCTGGTCCGAACGTTAACCCACGCCCGGCCCGAATGCCCTGGTAGCGGGGGGACCCTGCCCCGTGGAGTCCTAGGGGCGGGGCCGCGCCTCCATTGAGGGACCGTCGGGGTTCGAACGTGGTCCCATCAGTTCGGACGCCACCTGGCAGGGGACGGACCAATCCGCCGCAGCCAGCCCAGATCCAGACATTCGGCGACCGTTTCTCCTGGCCAGAAGCTCCAAGACGGGTTCGGACATGGTCCCCTTTGCTTGAACCAGTGTCACGTCGCGAGACACGGAGCGTCACTTCGATAGGGCGCAATGCACCGTCGACAATCCGGCAGGCTCCAGCTGAACGGCGAATAGATCGACAGATACAGCTCGATTGTGGCCTTGGCAGCGCGCCACTCCGCTCCCTGTCGACACGCCTCCTGCAGCACCCAGCCCGCCGACCCAGATGACCAGCCCAAATTTGGATGAGGAGGGAGTCATTTTGGGTTGCCGCGTCGCTTGTCACCATGGGCACGGTCCTCTTCCGGCGTGCCAGCAGTAACCTCAGCGGGGTGGGGCGCCAGTCCCTTTGGTCTTGAAGCCAGGAGGTTCAACTCAATGACTCTCACCTCGGCAGTGCCTGAGAAACTTGCCGTTGTCGACGCAGACTCCCATCTCACCGACGTCGACGACCTTTGGACGAAGAGGGCCCCCGCTGCCTACAAGAGTGAGATTCTTCACGTTGAGATGGTCGAGGGAGAGCGCACGTGGGTGATTGAAGGAACGCCTCTCGGAAAGGCCGGGGGCGGCAGCACCATTGACAGGGCAGGCGTAAAGCATCCATTCCAGGAATCGATGCTCGAGTGGGATTTCGAAAGGGCCCATGTGGCAGCGTGGGACGTCGACGCCCGTCTCGAGGTTCTCGACGACATGGGAATCGAGCACCAGGTCACCTACCCCAACGCTCTGGGATTGGGGGGTCATGCGCTGGCCGACGTGAAGGACCCCGTGCTGCGCCGTCTGTGCGTGGAGATCTTCAACGACTCCCGAGCCGAGATCCAGGACCGCACGAACAACCGGCTCTTGCCGATGCCGATACTGCCCGCCTGGGATATCGAGGGATGCGTGCGCGAAGCGCAGCGGGTCGCAGAAATGGGCCTCCGGGGAATCAATATGACCTCAGATCCCCAGGATCTCGGCTCCCCGGACCTGGCCAACGTGGCCTGGGACCCACTGTGGGAGGTCTGCGCCGATCTCGAGCTCCCGATCCACTTCCACATCGGAGCGAGCCTCACGGCAATGAACTTCTTCGGCCAGTACTTCTGGGAGTCCCAGGACGAGTTCGTCAAGCCCGCCATCGGTGGAGCGATGCTCTTCATCGGCAACGCCCGAGTGGTCATCAACACCATCTTTTCGGGAATCTTCGACCGCTTTCCGAAACTCAAGATGGTTTCCGTGGAGAGCGGGATCGGTTGGGTGCCCTTCATCCTCGAGACAATGGACTGGGAGCTGCCCGAGAACGCTCCCGCGCAGGCGGCCGAGCTTGGCAAGGCGCCTTCGGAGTACTTCAAGTCGAACTGGTACGCAACCATGTGGTTCGAGACCGGTCGCGGGCATCTTCAAGAACTGGTCGACAAGGTCGGCGAGGACAATGTCATGTTCGAAACCGACTTTCCCCACCCGACCGCTCTCTGGCCCAAGCCACTCGAGCACGTGCACGAGGCCATGGCGACGCTTCGGCCCGAGTCGCGCCGCAAGATCCTCGCCGAGAATGGGAAGAAGCTCTACCGGCTGGGCTGAAGCCAGCTCCGGCGATTTTGGAATTCGCCCCTCGTCCAACCGCTATTGCTCGTACCCCGATAGGCCCCAGCAGACGAGTTCGTCGTCCGGTCGGATGGCGCATGAGCCGTAGCCTCCAGCACTCACGGCCGAGAACGTGCCGCCCGGTGGCGAGGCCTCGCCTCCCATGTTGTGTCCCCAGCAGGCCACCAGCCCGTCCGTGCGCACGCCGCAGGCATGGAAGCTGCCCGCACTGATCGCCGTGAAGGCTCCCTGGGCAGGGGTCCACCGCCCGAGGGTGTCTGTGTAGCCCCAGCAGGTGACCGTGCCGTCCGCTCTGACACCGCAGCTGTTGTAGTCGCCGGCGGCGATGGACTTGAACGAACCTTTGGGGGCCGCGGCCTGCCCGTACGCGTTGGACCCCCAACACACAACTGCGTCATCGGTGCGAACCGCGCACGCGTGCTCCACCCCGGCGCTGATCGACTCGAAGGTGCCGCCCGGGGCATAGGGATTGGATCCCCAACATGCGATGGCACCATCCGTCCGCACGCCGCAGGTGAAGGACCCACCCGCGCTCACCATCCGGAACGCGCCCGCCGGCGGTGCGGTGTCGCCGGACTCGCTCTCACCCCAGCAAGCAACCACGCCGTCCGTCCGAACGCCACAGGCATGGCTGTGTCCGGCGCTGACGGAGGCGAAGGCCCCCGAAGGAGGCCGGATGAGTCCGAACTCGTCCTTGCCCCAGCAGGTCAGGGCATGGGAGGTTACGACGCCACAGGCATAGCTGATCGTGGTGCTGACCGACCGGAGCCTCCCGGTCGGGGGTGACGCCTGACCCTGGTTGTTGTATCCCCAGCACGCCACGGATCCGTCGCCTCGGACACCGCAGGTGTGGGACTGGGCGGCGCTGACCGACTTGAACTGGCCCGCGGGAGGGGAGGCCTGTCCGAAGTACATGTTGTCGCCCCAGCATGCGAGGGCACCCGATGTCCGCACTCCGCAGCTGTGGGCGACGCCGGCGCTGACCGACTCGAATTCGCCATTGGGAGCCCGAGTCTGGCCGTAGCTGTCCCATCCCCAGCAGGCCAGAGTGTGGTTGGTCCGGACCGCGCAGTTGTCCTGGTAGCCGGCGCTGACCGAGAGGAAGTCTCCACCCGGTGGACGGATCTGGCCGAAGTCGAACCCTGTGACGTCATGCACTCCCCAGCAGGCGATCGAGCCAGTCGTCCTTACGCCACAGGTGTGAGAGCCGCCCGCGCTCACCGATCGGAACGCTCCGCCCGGTGGCGACGCCTTCCCGTACATGTTGTCTCCCCAGCACGCCACCGTGGCATCGCTGCGAAGTCCACACGCGTGGGAGCCCCCGACGCTCACCTGGTTGAAGGTGCCCGCCGGAGGAGAGGCGACGCCGGAGGCATTCGAACCCCAGCATGTGATGTGGTGGTCGGTCCCCAGCGCACAGCCGTTGGTACCCCCGACGCCTATCTCGAGATAGCTCCCGTGCGGTGCTTGGAGCTGTCCGTAGTAGTCGTCCCCCCAGCAGGTGATGGCCCGGGTTGTTCTCAGCCCGCAGGAGAAGTTGGACCCCGCAGCGTCGCCAGTGCTCACCGATGTGAAGAGTCCGGGCATGGGCGCGGCCGCCGCTGGCGGGGCGATGAGCGGGACCAGGCCGAGAGCGAGAACCCCCGACAGCGCGATTGGGATGCGGAGAGCAGCGCCTCGTCGGGAGCTCGACCTGCGCATCCTGGAGGGCACGGTCCCCGCGTAGTGCCGTGCGGGCTTCACCGGTTGAACCGATTGTCCCGTTTGCCCTGGAAGGAGCACATTCCCAGGTATCGGCGATCAGCGATGTCCCCTTGAGCACTGGCCCATCCATTCGACCAGGCGGTCCCAGAACGCTGGTGCCGAACGCGAGGCTGTCGCGATGATGTCGCGCGAATAGTGAGCCGTCGCCAGGGCAATTGGCCTTGACTGGCAGGTCACTAGAAGTTCACGTCGATGCTGTTGGGTAGCCCTGTGATGTCCGGTTGGTTCGACCACAACCGTGGGGCCTGCCGTCAGCTCACCGACACCGAATCGATCGTGACCGTGGACAGCGCCCCGCTGTTGTCTGCCAGAGAAGATGAAATTGGTCAGAGGCACCGCTGATGTCCGAGAAGACGGCGCGATCGCAGCACCTCAAGCTCGGCCTGGTACCGAAGAGTCAGGAGAACCGATGATCACGATCGCCAATGCACAATTTTGGGTGCACGATCAGGACGAGGCGCTCGCCTTCTACACGCAGACCCTCGGCTGGGAGGTCCGCGCCGATGTGACCATGGAGGCGTGGAACTTCTGCTGGCTCTGCGTGGGTCCCGTCGGCCAGCACGACGTTGGGCTGGTACTGATGCCCGTCCCCGGGCCTCCGATGCTCGACCCGGACAGCAGCGCGTCACTCGCCGAGCTGGTGGCGAAGGGCGCAGGTGGGACGCTGTTCCTCGAGACCGACGACTGTGAGGCCAGCTACAAGGAGCCCTCGGCGCGGGGCATCTCGTTCAACGACCCGCCCACGGCCCAGGCATACGGCATCGACACGTCCTTCCGGGATCCGTCGGGCAACAACATCCGGCTCACCCAAGTGCTGGAATTCGATCCGAGCCGGCGCTGAGCACATCGAGTTGTCTAAGCGTTCCCGTCGACGGCATCGCTGGGTCAACCGGGCAGCCTATTTCCGGGAGCGAGCTCGAAGCTGTCAAACGAGAACGGTGGCGCGACCGTACATCCGACGAGTGACCACGCACCGGAACTCCGGGCACATTGCCACGCCCCTGCTGGAACGACGGCCTGCGGCTGCTCTCCGACACTCAGATCGGGACCCAAGAGAGCGGTCTGCGTGGCACCCTCGCGGCCACTCTCGTTGACACTGAGCTCAAGCGGTGCTCCGGCATAGAAGTGCCAGATCTCGGCCCGTTCGCGGACGCGGTGCCAGGCCGATTCCTCTCCGGCCCGCAGCAGGAAGTAGATGGCGGTTCCGGCGTCATCCGCCCATGTCTCGCGATAGTGGCCCCCTTCCGGGTGGGGTGCGAGAGCCAGTGAGGCGATGAGCGCGTCAGCATCCATGCCCAGATTGTTGCAGCTCTCACCTTTGCGCTCCCCATGAGCATTTCGCCACGGATCTTCGGTCGGGCGGGCTTGAGCCAGACCGGGCCGAGACGCTGCCGTTCGGTCTCGATCTCGAATTGTTCGAAGCGTTTGTCGAATTCGATCGGGTGACTCCGTCACTTCGGTAGATGGTGCCATTGGGGTACCGCTCAGAAGGAGGAAAACCATCGTGCCGCATCCCGTGATTCACGCCGAGATTCGCTCGCAGGATCCCGATAAGACCCGAAAGTTCTTCGCTGACCTGTTTGGTTGGAAGGTTGCCGCCGAAGGCGCATTCCCGGGCTACACATTCATTGACACGGGCGTCGAAGGCGGAACCTTCGTTGCCATCAGCCCTCGCCAGGCTGCCGAGGACGAAGTGCTCTTCTTCGTAGGGGTCGAGGACGTCGCCGCCACACTGAAGAAGGCTGAGGACCTGGGCGGGACCATCATCCAACCCGAGCAGAAGGTGCCGGGCACAAGCTTCGGGGTCTTTGCCGACGCCCAGGGTCACAAGGTGGGAGTGGCGGCCAACGGGTAGTCATCGAATTTCGGCCGCGGGTGTCCCTCCACCGAGGGTGTGTCATCACCCTGCTCGGACGCCGTCTCGTTCACGCCCGTGGAGCGTCTCACCGGGCCGGTCGCTCAGCGACCGGCCCGGACGCTCAGGATCATCCGCACTGCTTCCGGGCCGGCCGCCGGCGCGGCATGATTGGACTATGGACAAGGCCGTCCGGGACTACATCGAGGCCATTCCTCCGGAGTACCGACCGTTGTTCGACCGCATCGACCGGTTGGTCTTCGACGACTTCCCGACCGCGACAGTGGGGCTCTCCTACAAGATGCCAACCTACAGAGTCGACAGACGTCGCCTCTTCGTCGGTATCTGGAAGCACGGAGTCTCGATCTACGGCTGGCCCCAGGGTGGAGCCGACAGCTTCATCGCCCGCCACCCAACGCTCAGAACCAGCAAGGGCACCATCCAACTCCGAGTCGACGACGCGGCAGCCGTCACCGACGACGAAATCCGGGACCTTGTGCGCTCCGCCCTCGGCAACTGACCGAACACGGCACTATACGAGTAGGGCACAGTCCGCCCATGCCCATCACTAGTTGTTCACCGTGATGCCGATGGCGGTGCTGGTGCCAGCGGCGCCGGCGCTGTCGTAGGCAACGCTTTGGAGGAAGTAGCCCCCGTTGGCCACTGTTGTGGAATCCCAACGGTAGAGCCAGCCATACGTCGTCGGCGTGGCGGTGCCGATCAGCACATTGTTCAATGCCCCTCCGGTCAGATGGAACTCAACCCTGGCCACGTCGACGGCGCTCGAGGCTGTGGCGCCCAGCCACTGACTCCCTTGTAGAACGGCTGCGTTCGCCGGGATGGTCACCTGGGTTGCAGGAGGCGTCGTGAAGGCGAAGACCTTGTCGGAGCCAGGTGCGAGAAGCAATCCGTCCCCACTGAGGGGGTCGGGAAGTGGTTCGCTTCATTGCCCAACGGGAATGGTTGGACGGGGGAACCGGTTGCCGGATCCAGACCAAAGAGCGTTGTTCCGCCAATCGTCCAAATCGTCCCCCCGGCGATGATGGGCGGCCCTGACGACCCGCTTGACGTCTGCCAGAGAAGCGTGAGTGAGGGCGGCGAAGCTCCAACCTTCACCGCTACGATTCCGCCGCTGCATGGGGCATAGACAATGCCGTTGGCGAAGGCGTCACCGCCATCGACCACGCCTCCGCACATGGAGTGCAGCTGCGCGGCCTGGCCGCCGATACCACCGAGCGCAGACTGTTTGAGCAGGTAGCCCGTTCCCGATTTCCCCGCCCGAAAGACCAGACCGTTGGGAAGCACGGCCGGCGACGAGGAACCCAGGTCGGCATCAGTGAGATTGTCTTGAGTCCAGCTTGCCGGAGCGAAGTACTGGAGGAGTGACAACGACGAGGAAAGCTCCAGAACCCCGTCGCTGTAGTCGTAGGGATCGCCTGCATGGGTGTTCGATCCGTTGCCGGTCGCTTGCCAGATGTTCCCTTGACTGTCGACAATGGGGGCGGCACCACCCATCCAGATGGCTCCCTGACTCTCTCCCGGGCCGGGATCGACCTGAAACGTCTTGGTCGCGCCACCGGCCTCCGGCACCGCCACCAACCACACATGGTAGGCCGAGCAGTCTCCGGCATTGCCGCCGAATCCGAAGACAACTTGGCCGGCATCGAGGGTGAGCGCTACCCGTTGGAGCTGCGCCTTCGGATCCGAGCCTGGCGGATCGACCACCTGGTTCAACAGGATGGCTCCGTCTGACAAGTTGAGGCCGAAGAGACGGTGTTGGATGAATCCGCCGACGAGTTCGTCAGCCACCACAAAGATCTCATGGCCGGTACCGCCGTCCCCACGGTGGTGGACTAGACGACTGAACCAGTCGAAGCCGACAAGGCCACGACCGCATCGCTCTCGGTGGCCACGAACACGTTGCTCCCCACGACCAGGGGCTCGCCGTACAATTTTCCGCCCAGGTTCGCCGATACCCAGGCTTGATGAGCCGGAGAGTACGAGCTACCGGAACTGTCCATACCGGATCCCGTGAGGTCGCCGTGGTACACCAACCAGTTACAAGAGGAGAGCGTGAGCGCCAGGAATGACATCGCTACGCAACGGCCAACGATTCGACGGCGACGGCCACTCTTCGCCGTCCGTGGCTCCGCGGATCCGCTGGAAGCTTCACGAGAACATTACGTATCCGCATGTGGCAACCCCTCACCCTTACCGCATCTGCGACGATGTGCGGGATATGCGACACCGTCGCACCGGACGTCCTTGCGTTCGTGTCTGGTGGCATCCAGGGTGCCACCACGTAGGCCGGCAGTTGTCCTGGGCGTCGCAATCACCCAAGCGTAAGATGGCACGGAACCCGCCGCGGGTTCAAGTCGCTTCGCAGTTCACAGGGTGACGTCGCACTCGATCTGACCTTGGCGCGCTGGGCTCGTGTCGATTCGAGCGGACCCATCCATGACGGAGAGGAGGAGTGTGCCGGAAGTCGATCTCGACGGCGTCTCCCTGGCGTATCAGGTCGTCGGCGACGGCGAACCCCTCCTGCTCGTAGCGGGCTGCGGGCAGCCTGCCGTCGCCTTCCAGATCGGTCTCGCCCCGGCGCTCGCCGAGGCCGGCTACCAGGTGATCCTCTTCGACAACCGCGGTGTCCCGCCGAGCTCTCTCCCACCGGCCCCCTACTCGGTGGGCCAGATGGCGGGCGATGCCCTTGGCCTCCTCGACCACCTCGGGATCTCCGACCCGGTCCGGATCGCCGGACACTCGCTCGGCGGCTGGATCGCAGAGACGCTCGTCATCGAGCACCCCGGGCGGGTACGGGCGGCGGCCCTCATGGGGAGCGCCAACCGACCTACCTCGTGGGAGAAGGCCATCACGAGGCTCGAGCGTGACCTGGCCGCATCGGCCGTGGAGCTGCCTCGGCTCTACTACGCCCTCGAGACCGTCCGGTACCTGCCGTACCACGACCTCCAGAGCGACGAGGTCATAGACGGCTGGTTGGCCCTTATCGGGGACCTCGAGGAGTGGCCGAACCCCGGCCGGCTCGGACAGTACGAAGCGGCACTCGCCTGGTCAACTGACCCGGTGCGGACGACCGGTTGGCCGGCCATCAGGGTCCCGTGCCTCGTCCTGGGGTTCGAATACGACATCGATTCGCCACCGGCCGGGGCCCGAGAGGCCGCAGAAGCCATCCCGGGGGCCGAATACGCGGAAATCGCGGGAGCGAGCCATCTCGGCTTCTTCACGCACGCTGACGCCGTCGCCGAGGTGCTCGTCGACTACTTCGCCCGGCACTGAGTCAGTCACTTCCCGCCCCGGCGACGTTCAGTGGACCTCAGCGCCCTGCGGGTCGCGCCACAGCCGCCAGATGGACGGGGTCTGGTCACGTCTGATCTCGTCGATCACGACGAAGCCTGACCGGCCGTACCACGGGACATTCTCGTGCTTCTGCGTTTCCGTGTAGGCCGGAATGCCCTCCGAGTCGCATCGGTCGAGGACGGGACCGAGCAAGGAAGTCCCGAGGCCCTGGCCTTGCGCGGCCGGATCGGTGGCGAGCAAGGCCAGATACCAGTGGGGTTCCACGGGATGCCTACGCTCCACTTCGTTGAGGAGCGCGGCCGCGGCACGACGATTGCGCAACCTCAGAAGCAGGGACGCCGCCCGCAGGTTGCGGGCCAGCCGGCTGCGCGGTGATCGCGGAAGGTACCGGGCCCGAGCCAGCCCGCGAAGCTTCGAGGCCGTTCGCCCACATCTGCCACGTACACCTCGGCCGTGTCGCAGCGGAAGTCGGTCATCGCTGCCCGGAAGACGTGCGGCAGAACCCGGTACTCCTCGAGGAGATCCCCGTTGGTGAGGAAATCGAACAGCGGGTCGTGCCAGAAGGCGCGGGCCGCAACGGCCACCAGCTCGCCGTAGTCGCACTCGTCCTCCAACCGGCGGACCGGCGAGTCCCTCATCCCCCGGACCGGTTTCGAGCGAGATCCTTCCTCAGCTCAGCCACATCGCTCTGGAGCGATTCCAACAGCTGGACGATGTGCGCATTGCTGAACCGCGCGGCCGCCGGCGACGGCGAGTCGGGGCCCTCGGACGAGGGTGCCTCGTACCCGGCCGTGCTCATCACGACGCCGTAGTCGAGACCGAGCGTACGGGCCAGGCCGGCGAGGACCCGGGGCGAGGGCGTCCGGACTCGGTCCTGCTCCAACTTGTGGACATAGGCCGTCGAACAGCCAGCTTCCTCGGCCACATCCTGAAGGGATGCCCCGAGGGCGCCGCGGGCGTCCCGCAGGAGCCGACCGAGCTGCTTTTCTACTGTAGAGGACATAATATGTACTTTAGTAGATACGCTCGTGAGTGTCCATCCGGGTCATCTGGTGAGAGTGATGTCGGTCACGGTGCGGGAACCCCGTGCGGGGTCAGTGGAGCGCGGCAGCGCCCATTCCTCACCCTCGGGCTCGCTCCACTTCCTGCGTGGTCCGCTTGGAGGGAAGGATCAAAAGCAGGATCAGCGCCAGGAAGAAGAAGAAAAAGGCCAGAATCACCCAGCCGACCGGATGACGTCCCTTGCGCTTGGCCAGGTTGTAGATCCAGACCATGACGGCGATCCACAGCACGAAGTAGAGCGCCGACCAGAGAGCATCCACGGCGACGCTGGCCGGCAGGAGGGCGGGGTAGGACGACACGTGGGCTCCTTACTCTTGGGCGTCACGAATGCTACCAACGGGTCGCAATTCGGAACGGCTCACAGTCGACCGGACCGACGACGATGCTCATCCGAAACGGCGACTCGTGTCGCCCCGGATCGTCGCCGCCCCTGGTTCAGACGGGAGTGTGACGCCTCAGGATGGTGGCCGTATCCGTCCCGGCCGGAAGCGTTCCGAAGACGCCACCGCCGCCACCTCCGAGGCGAGAGGTGCAGAAGGCGTCGGATACGGCGGGGGGTGCGAACCGGACGAGCAGGGAGGCCTGAAAGGCCAGTGCCATCCGCTCCACCACGGACCGGGCCCGCGGCTCGAACGTCTCCGGATCGCCCAGGTCGACATGCAAGTCGTCAACGGCCCGGTCCAGGTGCGTGTCCGCCCCGGCCGCCTGGCCGACCTCGGACCAATAGGCGTCGAGCGTGTCTGGCTCGCGGGACAGGGCGCGGAGCACATCGAGGCAGATGACATTGCCGGAGCCCTCCCACACTCCGTTGACCGGGCTCTGGCGGAACAGTCGGGGCAGGGTGGACTCCTCGACGAACCCGTTGCCCCCGAGGCACTCGAGCGCCTCCGCCGCATGTTGAGGGGCGCGCTTGCAGGTCCAGTACTTCACCACCGGCGTCAGGATGCGCTGGAGGAGGTGCTCGTACTCGTCGTCCGCCGGGGCGTCGTAGGAGCGGGCCAGGCGCAGGGCCGAAGCAGTGGCAGCCTCGGACTCGATGGCCAGATCGGCGAGCACATTGGCCATGAGGGGCTGCTCGGCCAGGAGTCTTCCGAACACCCGCCGGTGGGCGGCGTGCCATGTGGCCTGGGCCACCCCCTGGCGCATGATCGACGCCGAGCCGAGGATGCAGTCCAGCCGGGTGTGGTTGACCATCTCGATGATGGTCCGCACACCCCGGCCCTCTTCGCCGATCAGGAGGCCGGACGCACCGACGAGCTCGATCTCGCTCGAGGCGTTCGATCGGTCGCCCAGCTTGTCCTTGAGCCGCTGGATGCGGATCGGGTTGCGGGTGCCGTCAGGCGACCAGCGGGGGGTGAGGAAGCAGCTGATGCCGCCGGGCGCCTGGGCCAGCATCAAGAAGGCGTCGGACATCGGCGCGGAGCAGAACCACTTGTGGCCCGTCAATGAGTAGGTGCCGGCGACGTCACCGGAAGGCTCCGCCCGCGTCGTGTTGGCCCGCACGTCGGAGCCACCCTGCTTCTCGGTGAGAGCCATGCCGCAGGTCACGCCCGTCTTCTGGGAAACGGGCAGGTTGGCGGGGTCGTAGGTCGTGGAGTTGATCATCGGCTCCCACGCCGCGGCCACGTCGGGTTGGTGCCGGAGGGCGGGGACGACGGCGTAGGTCATCGACACCGGGCAGATGTGACCGGCATCGACCTGGTACCAGACGATCACCTTGGCCGCCCGGGCCACATGGGCACCGGCCTTGGGATCGGCCCACGGTCCCGCGTGCAGACCGTGGGCCAACGACGTCGTCATGAGCTCGTGATAGGCGGGGTGGTACTCGACCACATCGATGCGGTGGCCGTAGCGGTCGTGGGTGTGCAGTACCGGTCTGTTCTCGTTGGCCAGTCGTCCGAGCTCCTGGGCCGAGGCCGAGCCGGCCAGGGTGCCCAGGCTCCCGAGCTCGGGTTGCGCCCATGCCGCCCCCTCGCGGTCGACGGCCTCCCTCAATGCCGCGTCCGCGGCGAAGACGTCGTACTCCTCGAGCGGCGGAGCCTGGTTGAAGACGTCGTGAGTACTCCAGGTCACGACGAGCTCATGCCCACGATCGGTCGGTTGAGGTGAATGGCCCCGGTGGATCCGAAGAATCCCGCGTTCCCGAAGGTGAAGATGCCCCCGTCGGACGCCACCAGCCAGTAGCCCCCGCCATCGGGGGTGGCGGCCATGCCCACGACGGGCTGGTTGAGGCGGAGGGCGCCGGTCGACCCCAGGAAGCGGGCGTCGCCGAACGTGAAGATGCCGCCGTCGGACGCCACCAGCCAGTAGCCCCCACCGTCCGACGTGGCAGCCATGCCCACGATGGGCCGGTTGAGGCGGAGGGCCCCGGTGGACCCCATGTAGCGGGCGTCACCGAAGGTGAAGATGCCGCCGTCGGACGCCACCAGCCAGTAGCCCCCGCCGTCGGGGGTGGCGGCCATGCCCACGATGGGCTGGTTGAGGTGGAGGGCGCCGGTGGACCCGAAGAAGCGGGCGTCACCGAAGGTGAAGATGCCCCCGTCGGACGCCACCAGCCAGTAGCCCCCGCCGTCGGGGGTGGCGGCCATGCCCA